>JBIIYQ010000015.1:0-38086 GCA_044346745.1 Usitatibacteraceae bacterium
CCGATATGCCGTACTCGGCCAAGAGTGCTTTGTGATGGTAGGCCAGCGACTGCCCCACCACCTCGTCGGCGAAGTGTGAAATCGCCGTGACGACTTCGTTGAGATCAGCCAAGCCATTGATGTCGCGAAACATTATTGCCAGCATCACCTGTTTGCGACGAAGGCGAAGAGTGGCATCGAGCGTGCCTTCCACTGCGATTGGTGATGCGCACAAGGCAGCGACCGTCTCGACGGCCGACTGATATGCGTGGCTACGTAACCAATCGCGCAGGTCCGGCGCGGCAAAAATGACCCGCTCGGCGTATCGCGACGCGCGAAACAAACGTGCCAATGCGTTGTCGAACGTTGGATGGTCCATGCGGATATTGCTGCCTTTGCACGCTTGGGCGCGGCTGTTTTGTCTCGGAAAGTGCGCTTTTGTGCGCCGATATTGCCGTCGCCCGTTAAAATAGCACGTAAATTTTCGTCTTCGAGGGCACCATTCTTTCTATCGCCAAACGACTCGGCCAAACCTGCATGCGCACGGCATATTGGTTCGTCATCGTTTTGGTGCTGTTAATCGCCGCGAGTCTCGCAAGTTTGAAGTATCTGGTCATGCCGAATGTCCAGAGCTACGAGGCGGAACTCCGCGCCAAAGTAGCCGAGGCGTCAGGAATGGAGGTTTCCGCTTCCTCCATTGTGGGAGGCTGGTCCGGTTTCTCCCCTTTTGTTGACCTGACTGGTGTCGAACTACGCGAGCCCAAGGGCTTAAAGTCGCCGACTCGGACCGCAGGCAGTGTCGCGTTAAGGTTGCCGGCCGTCCGCATCTCGCTCTCCATTCCCTACCTTCTGGTCGGTCAACTGCGTTTTAGCGAAGTCACCATCATTCAGCCGGAGCTGTCCCTCATTCGCGCCGCAGACGGATTCATCTACTTCGCCGGCCGCCCCCTAAACAAGAAGAGTGCTGAGCCGGATGATGGGCGCTTGGTTGATTGGCTGATCTCCCAGCCGAGCATTGATATCCAACAGGCAACGTTGACTTGGCGCGACGATACCAACCCCGCCCCCGCATTGACGTTTAACCAAGTCGGCATCCGTATCGATAAGACCCTGGGGCGACACACGTTTGGTTTTGTCGCCACGCCACCGCGGGCCTTGGCGCAACAGGTCGAAGTGCGCGGAAAACTGCGTTTCGATAAGGCAGACAACAATGATGATAAGTCTGTGGATGCGATGCGTTGGCAAGTTGACGGTAGCGTCTACGCCGCGGCACGCGACGCGAACCTTGCTGAACTGCGCCGCCATTTGAACGTGCCGGATAACTGGCAGTCGGGCGTGGGCACCGTGCGGTCGTGGCTTGAACTAGATAGTCGAGCTGACGGTGCGCCGAAACCTGCGTCCTCGTCGACGGCCAACACAAGCATCGTCAGCCCTGCCGGTCTGAATAATCCGATCAAGGCCATCATCGCTGATGTCGCCATCATCAATGCGCGCGCGCAGTTGGCTGACGACGTGTCGCCGCTGTCTATCGCAAAGCTCACGGGTCGCCTCAACTACCAGCGTCTTGAGGATGGCTTTCGCATCGGCACCAGCAAACTCGAGTTCCGCACGCAAGAAGGCGTGAACTCGCTGCCGGCCGATTTTTCATTGGCGCTCCAGAGTGCGGGCCACGTCGAAAAAGAGCGCGGTGAGATCACGGCGAATGGCATTGACTTGAAAGTGATGACCTCGCTGCTAGAGTACTTTCCAATTGGGCGGGACTTGCGCCAACTCGCGGCTAAGTTCGGGCTGCGTGGTGCCGTCAAGGACACTCGTTTCGCTTGGACTGGATCCGTACAAAACCCCAATACCTACACCGTCAAGGGCACACTGGTCGATTTTGCGTCAAACCTTAACGAAACCATCCCCGGCGTTTCTGGCATCAGCGGCACTGTGGAGGGTAGTGAAAAAGGCGGGAAGTACGTTCTCAACGCAAAGGGAGTGACGCTCGATATCCCGGCGTTTTTTCGCGACACGGTACGTTTTGATGTCCTTGAGGGGCGGGGCGGCTGGCAGGTCGGCGCGGATGACATTTCGATCAATGTCGATGGTGTGAAGGCAATTAATCCTGACCTGTCCGCAGAATTGAGCGGCAAATACAAGAAGCTCCGCATAAAGCCGGGCGTCGAGATACCGGTTGAAAAACGTCCGGGTGTCATCGACCTCACGTTAAAGCTATCCGACGTCAACGCGCAGCGTCTGCCAGCGTATTTCCCCAACGGTGCGGCGAAAACACGTGAGTACCTTGAAGGGGCAGTGCGCGGCGGCAAAGTGGAATCCGCCGTTTTGGGCATCAAGGGAGAGTTGTATCAGTTCCCTTTTCACAACGGTGTTGGCGGCGCATTTACTGCGCGCGCAAACCTCAAGGACATCGATTTTCGGTACGCCGAAGGTTGGCCGGTCGCCAACGATATCAACGCCGAACTTCTGATCGACAACACCGTGATACGCGCAAAGGTCGATAGCGCCCGGTTTTTTAATGCAACGGTGCGCAAGACGGAATTACTCGTCGCTGATTCACATGTCTGGCCGTTCTTGCTCTCAATTGTCGGCAAGGCCGATGCGCGGGCGGAAGATGTCTCCCGATATCTTCGCGAGAGCCCGTTGGTCGATGGTGTTGGCGCCTTCACCAAGGTGGTAGCTCTTGAGGGGCCGGGCAAATTGAATATCGACCTAAAGATTCCCGTCGGGCTTGTGGCGGGCGCGCCCGTGGCAAAGGACGCGCCGAAGTTCCGACTATCCGGCAAATACAGCCTCAACAAGGGTAGCGCCAAGCTGAGCTTCGGTACGCAAATCAGCAACCTCAGTGGTGCCATCGGGTTCACGGACAAAAATGTCACCAGCAGTAACATCACCGGCATGGCTTTTGGCTCACCGATCACCGTTGCCCTATCGGGTGGTGGCGAGGCGGGGGTAGTCACAGACTTTGCCGGACGCCTTGACGTACAGCAGTTAGGCGACTTGCTGCCTTTTCTAATGCCGTCACAAGTTGTCGGCAATACCGATTTTGCTGGCCGTGTCAGTAGTTCGGCAGCAGGTTTGGAGGTGGTGCTCGACTCAAGCCTCGTTGGAGTAAGTTCAGCGCTGCCAGTCCCGCTGGCAAAAAGGTCCGACGAGGCGCGCCGTTTGAATCTGCGACTCGTCAACGTTGGTCAGCCTGGTGAGAAGATTCGTCTGACCGTCGCTGGCAACGCAACGACGGGTGCGGCGACCGAGGCCGCCGGCAACCGCATCGAAGCGCGTTTTCAGCGCAAATGGGAGGCTGCAGGTGTGCCGCAACTACAGGGCCTTGCGAGCGTGGGCTCGCCCGTGTCAGAGGCGCCGTTGGCGGATGGGCTCTGGCTGATGGGCAATATGAAGGTGCTCGACTTTGATCGCTGGCTTGCCGCTGTAAACGCGTTCTACCCAAAACCAACCGTACCAACGCCTGCATCAGTTACCCCCGGCGACTCGATGATCGCAGGCTTCGATTTTTCGCTCGATCGATTAAACGCCTACTCGCGCAGTTTTTCCGATGTCAAGATACGTGGCCGCAAATCTGCAGATCTCGCTAACCCGACCTGGGCGATGTCGGTGGCGAGCAAGGAAGCGGAGGGCGACCTCACTTGGCGCAGCGCTGCTTTTAACGAGCGTGGTGCGGTACGCGCGCGGCTGAAACGCCTGATTTTGCTGGACGATACGGGGGCTGCTTCAATTGTCCAACCCACAGCGGCGGAGCTTGCCGCGGCTGAGCAAGACCTGCCCGCCCTCGACATTGTTGCGGACGAATTCACGTTTAAGGAGCGTTGGCTGGGCAAGCTCGAATTGAAGGCGACGCCACAAGCCGCGAACTGGCGTATCGAGCAACTCTTGATCACCAACGGTCATGCTCGAACGGAGATGGAAGGACTTTGGCAGCGTTACGGCGATCCGTTTGCACCACCGCGCGCGGGGCCGGTCAAGTCGCTGACAACCATGACCATTAAGGTTGATTCGAATAACCTGAATGCACTGTTTGCGCAGTTTGGATACGGGGACCAGATCAGGGGAGGCCGCGGTGGTCTGGAAGGGACGTTATCGTGGCCCGGACACGTTTACCAGTTCCAAACCGCAAACTTATCGGGAGCATTCAAGGTGAACGCAGAACGCGGCCAGTTTGTGAAGATGGACCCGGGAGCCGCCAAGTTACTCGGCCTCATGAGTTTGCAATCGATACCGAGAAGACTCACCTTTGATTTCCGCGATTTGTTTAGTGAAGGTTACGCCTTCGACAAGATCGAGGGTGACCTCACAATCACCGATGGTGTGATGTTCGCGAAAAAATTCGATATTTCTGGGCCCGCTGCGGAAGTTCGTATGTCGGGTGATATTGCGCTGCCAACGGAGCGGGTCAACTTGACTATGTCGGTGGCACCCAGGCTGGGTACCGTGGCAGCTGTTGGCGCGGGAGTATTGGTCAACCCGCTTGTCGGAATTGGTGTACTGCTCGGCGGGCAGGCTTTTAAGGCGCCGCTAGAGCGTGTGTTGTCGGTGCAGTACACGGTATCCGGCAGATGGGATAATCCGGATGTTGAACGCATCGGCAAAACGACCGCGCGCGTGGATGTTAAGGAAATAGGGCCGGCTGGCGCTACCCCTTCCGGCGGCACGCCAGTTCCAAGCGAAAAATCAGGCGAGAAGTCAACCGCAAACGATCCGATTAAGAAAACCAAACCGTGATACTGAATAAAAACTCTCCAGCGCTCCCCGAGACACTGGCGAAGGCGCAGCAGTCAACCCAATCTTTTTACCGCGTCGCCGCGATTCAAATGGCCTCAGGCCCACAGGTCAAGGCAAATTTGGAAGAAGCCAGCCGATTGGTTGCGCTTGCGGCGACCACCGGCGCTTGTATTGTTGTGTTGCCCGAGTACTTCGCACTGATGGGCATGCGCGATACCGACAAAGTTGAGACGCTGGAAGCTGACGGCATCGGGCCGATCCAAGATTGGATGGCCGAGACTGCGGCCAAACATTCACTCTGGCTGATCGGCGCGGGTGTGCCGATTTCGGCGGATTTGCCCGGCAAAGTCAAGAATAGCTGCCTCGTTTATGACAAGGCGGGTAATCGCGTTGCCCGTTATGACAAAATTCATTTGTTTAGCCTATCGATGGGGCAGGACCAGTTCAACGAGGCGCGCACTATTGAGCCGGGTGACACCGTCAAAGTGGTTGATTCCCCATATGGACGTATCGGGCTGTCGATTTGTTACGATTTACGTTTCCCTGAGCTGTACCGCGCCATGGGGGAAGTCGACATCATTGTTATTCCTTCGGCATTCACCGCGACCACCGGTAAAGCCCATTGGGAGCCTTTGGTTCGTGCTCGCGCCATTGAGAACCTCGCGTATGTGATCGCCTCCGCACAAGGTGGTTACCACGTCAACGGGCGTGAAACCCACGGTGACACCATGATCGTTGACCCGTGGGGAATGGTGCTTGACCATCTCCCGCGCGGGTCTGGTGTGGTGGTTGCGGGAATCAACCCACAGTATCAGCAAACAGTACGCAAGAGCCTTCCTGCGTTGTCGCATCGCCACCAGCATCTAACGACGGTTTAAAGGTAACTCATGAACACCAAGCAACTCGATACGTTGGCGACGGCACGTGCCACACTGCTCACGCCCTATGGTTTGACCGATTCGTCAATCGAGCGCGTGTTCGGCGAAATCATGCAGCACGATGCCGACTATGCCGACCTTTACTTTCAATATGCGCGAAGTGAAGGCTGGAGTCTTGAGGAGAGCCGCGTCAAATCGGGGAGCTTCAACATCGATCAGGGGGTGGGTGTGCGCGTGGTGTCTGGTGAAAAGACCGCGTTTGCTTACTCTGACGATATTGGTAGTGACAGCTTGACGGCAGCTGCGCATGCCACCCGCAGCATCGCCAAGGCCGCGCAAAACGGCAGCGCCGGGCGTGTCGCGTCGGTACGCGAGTCAGCCGGACATTCTCTGTATCAACCAAACGATCCCGTGTCGGGATACTCCGACGCGGAGAAGGTGCGCATCCTTGAGCGGTTGGAGAAATTTGCGCGTGCCATCGATCCGCGCGTTAAAGAGGTGATGGCGCGCCTGTCTGGTGAATATGAAGTGGTGATGGTGGCGCGGCACGACGGTGTATTGGCGGCTGACGTACGGCCATTGGTACACATTGGCTTGACCGTGATCGCAGAACAAAACGGCCGCCGTGAACAGGGCCATACCGGCGGTGGTGGTCGATACGATTACAGCTATTTCACCGACGATGTCCTGCGTTCGATGGCGCAAATGGGGGTGCGTGAAGCGCTCATCAATCTCGATGCCAAGCCGGCACCCGCCGGACCCATGACGGTCGTACTGGGCGCAGGCTGGCCCGGCATTTTGCTGCACGAAGCGGTCGGGCATAGCCTCGAGGGGGACTTCAATCGTAAGGGTAGTTCAGTCTTTTCCAATCGTATCGGCGAACGCATCGTGGCACCGGGTGTGACTGTGATCGACGACGGCACGCTGCAGGATCGCCGCGGTTCGCTGAACATCGACGATGAGGGTAACCCGACACAGCGCAACGTGTTGATTGAAGACGGCATCCTTAAGGGTTACATGCAGGATTCCATGAACGCCCGACTGATGAATGTGCCGGTCACCGGAAATGCGCGGCGCGAGTCGTACGCACATATCCCCATGCCACGGATGACCAACACCTATATGCTCAATGGTGACAATGCCCCGGAGGAAATTATCGCCAGCGTCAAACGCGGCTTGTACGCTGCCAATTTTGGCGGCGGGCAGGTCGACACAACGAGTGGCAAATTCGTCTTCTCCGCTTCAGAGGCGTACATGATCGAAGATGGCAAGATCACTTATCCTGTGGTCGGCGCGACGTTGATTGGTAACGGCATCGAGTCACTCAAGCAAGTGATCATGATCGGCAACGACATGAAACTCGACTCTGGCGTGGGTGTTTGCGGCAAGGAAGGGCAGAGCGTTCCCGTTGGGGTCGGACAGCCGTCATTACGCATTGAGGGGCTGACGGTTGGCGGTACCGCTTGACGAAGGTGGCTGTATTCATTGCAGGCGATAGGCATGGCTGACACTAATGAGTCATCAGCGGAGTCATTGGCGCCTGCGCGCGTGCCGTTGAAGTTCCCGCCACATTTCTCGTGGACTGCGGTCGCGTTGGTCATGGCTGAGAAATTTGGCCTACGGGGATTGCGCATCACCGCCATGATCGGTGTGATGGTTGGTTATTTTTGGTGGCGCGGTTGTGACGGTCTGGTCTGCACCATTTTGTATGTGATGGCGGCGGCCACCGCAGTCTTACTGGTGCTGGTAGTGTGGACGGCCAAGGAGTCGCTTGATCGATTTGCCAAGGAGCACGCTGATCGTGCCTGGTTGATCATCGACGTTGAAGGGGTTGGTGGGGAAGCGGTACTGGCGGACGGAGAGAAGCGTTTCAAGATGCCTTGGAATGAATTTCGACGGGTGAAGGAACGATCCCGCTTTTGGCTACTCGAAACAAACTTGCGGAGTTGGATGGTGCTACCAACCACCCACTTCACGCCGGAAGCATGGGCGCAAATGCGCGCACATCGTCGCGATGTGGTACCACGAAAAACGTAAGGTTGTGTCAGATTTGGCGACTGATGCTGTATTGCCTGAAACCGATCGCGGGTAAGCTGCGTGTAGATGTGGCGGGCACGGACTGATCGTGCAGCCCGGGCCGGATAACCTAGGAACGATGATGAAACGACGTAATTTTCTGACCACTGTGGCGGTAGCCGCCGGAGGAATGACTGTGTTTAAGGATCTTTTTGCCCAACGGCCGGGCCCAAGTTCACCTGATGCCGCAACCATCAAGACGGCGATGGACCAAGCAGCAGGCCCTGCGCCCAGGTTCGAAAAGCTGGAGTTGAGCAAGGACGAGTGGAAAAAGCGCCTGACACCGGCGCAGTTCGATGTATTGCGCAACGAGGGAACGGAACGTGCCTCCACCAGCCCGCTCAATAATGAAAAGCGCAAGGGCGTTTTTCATTGCGTCGGCTGTGATCACCCTTTGTTTACCTCAGAGATGAAATACGAAAGCGGCACCGGCTGGCCGAGTTTTTTCACTACGCTGCCCGGCGCGTTCGGCAAATCCACTGACTACAAACTGATTTATCCGCGTACCGAATACCATTGCGCGCGTTGTGGTGGCCATCACGGGCACGTGTTTAAGGACGGCCCACCACCAACCGGGGAGCGTTGGTGTAACAACGGCGTCGCGCTGCTCTTTAAGCCGGCGGCCTAGAAATAAAAGTCTAGTATTGGCGGGCATTTTCAGGCAGTTTTGCCTGAAAACGACCGTGGATAGGGGAGTTTTACGTTTTTCCATTTCTGCTTTTGCCCTGCTACTATTCGTCACATGAACATTCGCGCAACCTTCTATTTTTGGTACTACTTTTCTAAGCCACAGGCGGAGAAAGGGTAGCGCGCATCACTCGCAAACCAGATTTCACAAAAACCGCCGACCAAACAACCGGCGGTTTTTTTTTGCCGCCCCGCAACGTCGGCATGCTTCATAAAGGCTGCAAAACCCACTACTTATCACGACCGCTAAAATGAAAAGTCCTTCGCTAACTCTCGTTACCAACAAAGCCGATACCGATATGCCTTACAACACCGACGACCTTCGAATCCGTGGCATCAAAGAACTGACGCCGCCCGCACACCTGATGCGCGAGTTTCCTTGTACCGAGGCGGCATCGGCGACGGTGTTTCGTGCCCGTGAAGAAATTCATCGCATCATGCACCGCGGCGACTCGCGACTGCTGGTGATTGTCGGACCTTGCTCGATTCATGATTACGACGCGGCAATGGACTACGCCAAACGTCTGCAAGCGTTGCGCCTTACGATGGAGCAGGATCTAACGATTGTGATGCGGGTTTATTTTGAGAAGCCGCGCACAACGGTGGGTTGGAAGGGATTCATCAACGACCCCAATCTCGACGACAGTTACGACATCAACAAAGGCTTGCGGCAGGCGCGCAAGCTGCTCCTCGAAATTAATGATTTAGGCCTCGCTGCCGCCACGGAATATCTCGATTTGATCTCGCCGCAGTACCTTGCGGATTTGATTGCCTGGGGGGCGATCGGTGCCCGTACGACGGAGAGCCAGTCACATCGGCAACTCGCCTCCGGCCTCTCATGTCCGGTTGGCTTTAAGAACGGCACCGACGGCAATATCCGCATCGCGGTTGATGCCATCAAGGCCGCCTCTGCGCCGCACCACTTTCTATCGGTGACCAAAGGCGGACACTCGGCCATTGTCTCGACCGCAGGCAACGAGGACTGTCACATTATTTTGCGTGGCGGTAAAGAGCCCAACTTTGACGCAGCGAGTGTTGACGCGGCTTGCCAGGAACTCGGTAAGGCGGGTCTCGCGCAGCGTGTGATGATCGATTTTTCACACGCGAATTCGTCCAAGCAGTACAGCAAACAGATGGACGTATCGACGGATGTTGCACAGCAGCTTGCGGCTGGTGACAGCCGTATTGTCGGGGTAATGGTCGAAAGCCACATCAACGCGGGGCGGCAAGACATCGTCCCCGGAAAGCCGTTGGCGTATGGCGTGTCGGTCACCGATGCATGCCTTGACTGGGAAGATACGGAAAAATTGTTGACGCAGCTTGCGGCGAGTGTCCGCGCCCGCCGTTTGGCCAACGCAGAATAACGAGAGCAAACAACATATGGCCACAGAGCTCAGGATACTGGGGCGACACCAGATCGACGATCATGATGTTGGATTTACGTATAACGGCGTGAGCTTTAGCCAACATACGTTGCATACCTTTGCCGGATTAAATGCCGTCGATACGCGCGAGTATGTTGAAGCCACCTTTGCATGTTTGCGTGAACACGGACAGCAGTGCGCGCGGATGGGCGCGTACAAGCCGCGCACCAGCCCCTATTCATTTCAGGGTATGGGTAAAGAGTGTCTGCCATGGGTCTTTGAGCTGGCCGGAAAGTACGACATCCGGGTAATCTCGATGGAGGTAACACGGGATGCGCACATTGATGAAATCAACGAGGCGTTGGAGAAAACCGGGCGGCCGACCGGAGTGATGTTGCAAATCGGCACGCGCAACACACAAAATTTCGAACTCTTAAAGGCAGTTGGACGCCAGCATGAGTTTCCGATTCTATTGAAGCGCGGCTTCGGCATTACCCTCGATGAATCGTTGATGGCGGCAGAGTACTGTGCCTCTGAAGGCAACACCAAGATCGTGTTTGGTTTGCGCGGCATGAAGACAAATTTTGGTGACCCTCACCGCAATCTGGTGGACTTCGCCCACGTACCGGTGGTCCACCGGCTGACACGAATGCCGGTATGTGTCGACCCTTCACACTCGGTTGGCGCGCGTGGCGCTTCGCCGGAAGGGATCCTCGACGTTTTTCATGTGGCGGCGCAGGGAGTCATCGCCGGTGCAAATATGCTGTTGGTGGATATGCATCCCGAGCCACGCAAATCGTTGGTTGATGCAGCGCAAGCGATCTCGCTCAAAGAGTTGCCGTATTTTCTCGAAGATGTCGCAATTGCGCGCCAAGCCTACCAACGGCGACTTACACTCGCGCAAAGGCTTACGCAGTCGGCGGGGGCGGCAATCACGCAGCGAGCCTCATGACATCTCATCGATTGGCCGACGGGCACGGAAGTGTTTTTCGAGCTGGGAGGTTGCTGTTGGTTGCAGCCGCGCTAACTTGCTTCGCAAAAACTGAGGCTGTCGAGCCTGCGAAACGGATAGCAGCACTGGCACCGTCTATAACCGAGCTGGTGTACGCCGCTGGGGCCGAAAGAAGCTTGATTGCAGCATCGGCGTTTAGCGACTATCCGGAGGCGGCCAAGCGGCTGCCGCAAGTAGCGGATTTTGCTGGCATCAACATCGAAGCGCTGATTAGGCTGAAGCCCGATCTTGTGCTGGTTTGGGAGTCCGGCACACGTCCGTCAGACATCGCACGACTACGTGAGCTACGAATTCGCACTGAGTCCATTCGAATTGACACGTTTGACGACGTGCCGACGGCGATTCGTAGGATTGGCGAGCTTGCGGGTACACCTGAAAAGGCGAACGCGGTAGCGGAAAAATTTGCTTTACGTTCCAAAGAATTAGCCGAGATAAACCAAAGTAAACCCAGAGTAAGGGTGTTCTTTGAGATTGGGCGCGCGCCGCTATTGACGATCAACGGTAATCACTTCATTTCACAGGTACTGTCCATTTGTGGTGGCGTGAACGTGTTTGCCAGTGCATCTGGGCCGGTATTTCAGCCTTCGCGCGAAACGTTGTTACAGCTTGATCCTCAGGTGATTCTGCGAGGAGCAAATCCGCAGAGTAATCACATTCCAGACAACGATCTCTATCAAGGTCTTGCGGCGCACCGTCGTGGACAGGTG
Organism: Usitatibacteraceae bacterium; assembly: GCA_044346745.1. GTDB lineage: Bacteria > Pseudomonadota > Gammaproteobacteria > Burkholderiales > Usitatibacteraceae > UKL13-2. The sequence goes on from JBIIYQ010000015.1 coordinate 11,441, forward strand.
AAGGATGTCAATGCCGATCAAATACTGCGGCCTGGACCACGTTTGATCGATGCCGCCGCCGAGGTATGCCGCCTGTTGGACGGCGTTCGAGCAACCAGGTAGGCCAACATTCGGTTGGCATTTTGATCGTCGGTTGATCGTCAGATCGCCTCTGCTGTTTGTAGTTTGAATACGTTGATCAGCCGGTTCAGGGGTTGCGCATTGTGATCAAGATTCATGGCGGCGGTGTCTCCAGCGAATTCAGTATCTTACGGGGGAATTTGATTGAGCGGCAACATGGCTTAGCTGGCTTGTTCAATGTGGCCGGATTGGTATTCAGCAGTCAGCGATATTGCCTTCGCCAGTTCCGACGTGCCCTAAACGCGTGCCACGATCTAGCCATCGCCTCACCGGCGGCGAGTACGTACTGACGAATGTGTCTTTCATCGAACCCGCGCTCAGGCGCGGGCCGACATCTTTGATTACATTGAATCGTTCTACAACACCATCCGCCGCCACAGTTCGTTGGCAAACCAATCACCAATGGATTTCAACGCAGCCTTTGTAAACACATTAAAGCAGGAGAAAATCTAACTCGCAACCTCAACACGCCAATCCATGGCGTCCGGATTTTTGAGCCTCTCCATGCGGCCTTCGTGGGAGACTTGCACTTGGATGTGCTTGAGTCAATCGGCAATGAGGAGCGCACGCAGAATTTTATCTGCGTTGTAGTTGATCTTTCGGAGCAGAAGACAGCCGAACAGCAGCAGCGGCTCTTGATGGCAGCGCTCCGCATACGCGAGAAGGAAGTTAGTACGCTTGCACAGGTCGTACGCAGTACCAATCATCTGGTGCTGCTCGCAGACGCTAATGCCAACATCATTTGGGTGAACGACGCATTTGTGCGCACCACCGGCTACTCGCTGGATGAATTGATCGGCTGGCAACTCGAAGACGTTGTTAGTGGTACGACAATGGAGCCGAGTCCAGTACGACAAGTTCGGTAGCTCATTCGCGCCGAGAAGCCTGTAGTCCAGCTAGAAGTGCTGTATACGGCCAAGGATGGCAGGACGTATTGGCTGTTGGTCGATATTCTGCCGATGATGGGCTCTGGTCACGAGCTAACGGGATATACATCTGTCCTGACCGATGTTACCTCGTTGAAAGCCGCGCAGATATCGCTGCGAAGGAGCGATGCTTTTCAGCGTGCCGTTTTCGAGGCAGACCCCGATCTGGTTGCCGTGCTTCGACCGGATGGTGTGATTGTTCAGCTCAACGGTAACGGCGCGAAGATGCTCGGTTACGAGAGCGGCAACGAAGGCGTTGGGCTTGCATTTGGTGATGTGATCGAACCCAGTTACGAAGCGGCGTTTAGAACTGCGTTTGCTAGTGCGATGTCGGGTAGAACTGTCGATTTAAATGCGATGTTGAAACGGCGCGATGACTCTTTCATGGACGCACGTCTGTTGCTCCAGCCACTGGTTATCCAACAAACCGTCGAGGGGGCAGTGCTCATTGGCAGGGATCGTACGGTTGAGTTACAGCGGACGATGTTGGAGTCACGTACAGCGTCACTTGAGGCAATGTCGGCGGCCAAAACAAGATTTTTAGCGCATATTAGTCACGAGTTTCGAACCCCGCTAAACGCAATCCTCGGATTCACGCAGCTCATGGACCGAACTATCCGTTCCGGGCAAACGGATCGTACTGCCGCCTATACCCGGCATGTGCTGTATGCCGGGGAGCACTTGTTGCGTATGATTGACGATCTACTCGACCTATCGCGGGTTGAGGCATCTGCCGTGAGCTTGAATTTTGAAAACATCGATCTGCGCGAAGTAATCGTAGCGAGTGTGGAGTTGTTATCTAAACAGGCCGTAGAACGCGGGATAGCCTTGGATATTGAAAAACTTCGCTTCGGTGTCACCGCCTAAGCCGACCGTCAGCGATGCCAGCAGATCATCCTGAACTTAGTATCGAACGGCATTAAGTACAACCGGACTGGTGGTGTGGTAGAACTACGTTCCGGAACCGAATCTGAGTACTGCTGGTTTTCTGTGACCGACGAGGGGCCGGGACTTTCGAATGAACAGGTGGCGAATTTGTTTCAAGCATTTAACCGGCTTGGCGCCGAAGGCTCCGCGATTCAGGGAACTGGTATTGGTTTGGTGATTACCAAGCAGCTTGCCGAATTAATGTCCGGCGCGGTCTCGGTTGAGAGTGCGCTGGGCCATGGCACGGTGTTTCGTGTCAGGCTTCCCTTGGGTCGTCCCGAGCCGGTAAGCCGGGCCAATTCACATGAAGCAAGATTCAGCATTACCGGTGCAAGTGGCAAGAATGTTAAAAGGCATCGGGTGTTATGCGTTGAGGATAACGCCGCTAACCGCGAGTTTTTTGGTGCGGTGATCGGACTACTCGACAATTGCGAGTTTGTAACGGCGGCCAGCGCCGAAGAGGCGCTTGTCCTGATGAAGTCGCACCGCCCTAGTCTGCTCCTGCTTGACGTGCAGCTTCCGGGTATGTCCGGGATTGAATTCAAGCATATGTTGAATCTTGAAACGCAGTGGCGAGATATCCCCTGCGTCATGGTGGCGGCGAATGTTCGGCCCGAATATGAGGAACGGGCCAAAGCGGAGAACATCAATGCGTTTATTTCAAAGCCAGTGGACCTAGACCAGTTTCTTCGGGTCGTCGCGACTTTGCTGCCAAACTAGTGAATGCTGACGCTGCGGCAATGTAACTACAGGCGACGATGTTTTCCCTAGCGTGGGGACGCTTGCACTCTCGTTAGAATTTCCCCGCTCGCGATGTTGAGGAGGTCTTCAAGGTCGCGGCCTAACCCTGACGTCAGCACGTCCCCTTCCAGTGCTTTTTGTTCGATGACGCCGGCAGCCGCCGCGACTTTTAGCGCGCCGACCAAAAGGCTGTTCGACTTCAAAGAATGGGCAGCCCGCCGAACCTGTTCATAGTTTCGGGTTGCTATTCCGGTGACAATCCGATTTAGCAGCGGGCTTGCGTCCGCAAGGTAGATTTGCAGCGCGTACTGATAGAGTTTGGTGCCAGACTTCAGATCCTTGTGCCGCAGATCCTTCAGTGCGACATCGCAAAAATGTTGCGCTTGCGCTGACGCGACGACCGAAAATTCGGTAGGGGTAGAGTCATTGTGGTTGCAAGTCATGACATATCGTCGGCAGCCAACTCGGATACTTGAGTGCTTCGGGAGTCGGGCGGTTTATGAGCGGCAGATCGCAGGGGATCGGCAGTTCCGCAACTAGTCGACCAATCCGTTTTTGAGTGCGTAGTGCGTCAACTCGGCGTTGTTCGAAAGCCCCATCTTTTCCAGTAGCCGGGCTCGGTACACACTGACCGTTTTGGGAGAGATGGCCAGCGCCTCCGCCACTTCCGAGAGTTTTTTGCCGGAGGCAATGAGGCGTAAGGTCTGGAACTCCCGATCGGAGAGATTTTCGTGGGGATGGTCGTCAACATCGGCTGTCAGGCTGTTGGCCATCGCTTCCGCGATTTCTGGCGTGATGAATTTTTTGCCCGCGGCAATTTTGAGGATGGCTTCTATGAGCATTTCCGGCGCGCTTGCCTTATTGAGGTAGCCATATGCCCCGGCGCGTAGCGAGCGCACGGCGTATTGATCCTCGGTAAACATGGACACGATGAGCATCTTGCATTTTGGGGCCTCTTCCCGCAAAGCTTTGAGAATTTCGATACCGTTCTTCCCCGGCATATTGATGTCCATCACGATCACGTCGTACTGGCACTGCGGGAGGAGCGCACGCAATTCGCCGTAGTCGCCAGCCTCTCCCACGATTTCAATCCCAGGGTGGTCCTCAAGCGTTAGGCGTATTCCCCGCCTAACCAGGGCGTGATCGTCTACCAGTATCACGCGGGTCATTGCGAAATCTCCCCTGGGGGGAGCTGTTCAACATTGTTTATCGTGACCATGACGACGGTTCCGGTCTCAAGACCCGTGTAGGTGGTATCAAAATCTAGCGTGCCGCCGACAGCACCAATCCTTTCGCGTGCAGAGAACACGCCAAAACGACTGGGATTCATGATCTGTTCCAAAGTACAACCTCTTCCGTCATCGCGGATTTCAATAGTTAATCCGCCGTCGATGTAGAAGACAGTACACCAAATGTTCTTCGCTTTCGAGTGCATCTCGACGTTTTCGATCAGTTCGGCCGTCGCGTAATAGGCAGCAATCGCAATCTTCTCTGGGAGCAAAAACTCGCGCGGACTGGCACCGAGGTGTGCGACGATGCCCGAGCGTTTCTGTAGTTGGGTGAGACGCCACTCGATTGCGGCGACGATCCCTTGGTCAAGGAGGTTACTTCTTAAGTTGGTGTAGAGCTTTTGGCTGGCATCAACGGCTTTCTGAACCAATTCAGCAGCCTCGTGGATCTTAGCTTCGAGTTGCTTTGTTTGCGTATCGACCGAAATGCCGGTCGCGATCATGCGCTCGAGCCGCGTCAGGGCAAACTTCGCAGCGAGCAGGTTTCCGCCAATCTCGTCGTGCACCTCAGCGCGGATCGTGGCGCGGTCGCGCTCCCGAACGTCGGATAGATGCATTGCAAAGGCACGAAGCCTGCGTTCGCTCGCTTGCAGGTTTTGCTGGGCGAGGTTTCGCGCAGCGCGGGTCTTCGCAGCCTCAATGGATCGTTCAATGGCGACTGGCAGCCGCTTCAACCTGCCCTTGACAAGATAGTCATCAGCCCCGTTTCTCATGGACTCAACAGCGAGATCTTCGCCCATCTGACCAGAGACGATGATAAACGGTAAGTCCTCGCTGAATCGTTTCACAACAGCGAGCGCACGCTCGGCGGACAACTGCGGCAATTGATGATCGGAAATTACCAGATCCCAGCGCTCTGCTTGAAGAGCATTAAGTAGCTCGGGCTCGGTTTCTACGCGGCTACAGTCGTGCGCTATGCCAGCGTTGGATAGCCCGAGGACAATCAGTTCGTAGTCGAGCTCAGAGTCTTCAACGAACAGAATTCTGAAAGATTTTCCGGGAGATTCAGTCATGTCAACGCGTGAATAGTGCCGTGGTAGGCCAACTTATGTTCGAAGCTGCATGCAAAACACCGGGTTAGAGGCAAGAAATAACCATATAAATTCCCGCTTTTCGACGCCTTGAACTGTGCGGTAGGGCCTGAAAATTGTTTTCATTTCGTGGCACCCGCAATCGGCAGTTCCAATCAGCAATACCTACAGAACGACGAAAAGCGAGTGTAGCACGGTGAACGGCGACCGATTTGGCAGCTATTGGGCACCTTCGTACGGTTAGTGCAGATAGGCATCACATACTTGGAGAATTCGTGGAACACGCACAGTCAGTCACACATGCTATTGCCGTTGTTGGTCCGCAGCTCCGAATCGCGCAGTGCGAAATTTGGCGCATGAAGGGGATTATCGATACCGCTGCGACTGAGCTGCTAAGCAGTTTTGGTGAAATACGAGGAGTCTTTCAGGCGGTCGAGAACGGGCGACTTGAAATAGTCGACGCGGCCCTAAGCCGCGCAATGACGGCGTTGCAGTTTCAAGACCTAGTTGGCCAGCTCATGACTGGGTTGAGTGAGCGAATCGGCACCGCGACATTCGTTCTGGATTGCGCAGCGAGGACAGGCGAGGTTAGCGAGGAAATTCATAGGTTCCCGCGCCAAGTCGTCCTGCAACAAGATGTTGCCAGCGGGGAAATCGAGCTGTTTTAGCTGCGGAAATGCGGATTTTGTAGGATTTTATTAATTTTGGAATGAAGGAAATCAGCAATGCTTTCAATTTTGGCGGTAGATGATTCGCCCTCAATCCGGCAGATGGTCGCGTTCACGCTGAAAAGCGCCGGGTACAGCGTAATCGAAGCGGCAGATGGCACTGAAGGGTTGGCAAAGGCCAAGGAAAAGGCCGTCAATTTAGTGCTAACAGATCAGAACATGCCGTTGATGGACGGCATCACACTGGTAAAGAATCTGCGGGGATTGCCGATGTATGCAACGACGCCGATTCTGATACTGACCACCGAGTCTTCCGATGATATGAAGGCCAAAGGGCGGGCGGCGGGTGCAACCGGCTGGCTGGTGAAGCCTTTTGATCCAGTTCGTCTAGTTGAAATCGTGAAGAAAGTAATCCGCTAGTTTTGAAAGGCAGCACCTAAACCTCGGTGCGCGACTGAATGCAATGTGAATAGCTGTGCAAAGGATGATATGGGCGAGATAAGCAATCAAGGGCTACAGCCGAGCGGTTTGGGGATCGACCTCAGTCAGTTCTTCGAAGTTTTCTTTGAGGAAGCGTACGAGAACCTTGCTTCGTACGAATCACTGCTTCTCGATACCAACCTAGATGGTGCGAATGATGAGGCGCTAAACGCGATCTTTCGTGCAGCACATTCCATCAAGGGGGGCAGCGCTACATTTGGTTTTGTGGACGTCGCAGAGCTTACACATGAACTCGAAACGTTGCTTGATCTTGTGCGCAAACACGAGGTGGCGCTCTCCACGGAAATGATTGACTGCTTGCTCGCTTCCGGGGATGCGTTGCGAGCCCAGTTAAAGCGCCATCAAGATGGCGGTACGGGTGACCCGACGCCCATTGCTCATCTCATCTCGGACTTGCGTCGCCACGCGACCGGACAGTGCCAGAGCGCACCATTAAACCGTGCCAGCGCAGCCTCGCCCAGCGTGGCACTGCCTAGACAGGTTGTAAACGGGGGTGAGCGGATCATTACGATCCGTTTCGGTCCAATTCCTGCTGGATTCGACGTGCAAAACTTGCTGAATCTGTTTGACGAAATTCCCGGGATGGGTAAGGCGACATTTGCGCCAACTGATGATCCAACCTCCCAAGAGTTTCGGGACCTTAGTGTCGTGACCGCAACCACAAACGGCGAGCTGATCGATTTGTTTACTTTCTACATTGATCGCGATAAGGTCACGATCATGGAAGCCCCTCCGGGTGTTAGCTCCAAAACAAATGCAGCGCCGGTGGATTTGGGGTTTGGCCTCTTCGAAGAACTTCCAATCGCCACCGCCAAAGGCGTCGCTTCCCATGTTGATGAGTCGGCTAGTCACACTTTCGTGGCACCAGCTGTTGCGACACCAGCGAAGGTGGAGAAGCCCGCTGCTGCCGAGTCGACCACGTTGCGCGTATCGGTGGAAAAAATTGACCAACTCATTAATTTGGTCGGTGAACTTGTGATTACGCAGGCAATGTTGGCACAGAAGGCACAGGCCCTCGACCCGAATCAGCACAATGGCGTAGTTGCGGGTCTAACCGATCTTGAACGAAATACGCGTGATCTTCAGGACTCTGTGATGGGCATTCGGATGATTCCAATGTCGTTTGTATTCAATCGATTCCCAAGAATGCTGCGCGACTTGGCAGCCAAACTTGGCAAGAAAGTCGAGCTAAAGACGAGTGGTGAGGCAACCGAGCTTGATAAGGGGTTGATCGAAAAGATTACCGATCCGCTAACTCACTTAGTGAGAAATTCTGTGGATCATGGCATTGAGAGCTTGGCGGACCGTGCGGCTGCCGGAAAGGCCGCGCATGGAACGATTACCCTGTCTGCGCGACATCAGGGCGGCTCGATTGTGATCGAGGTACGTGATGATGGTAGGGGGCTCAATCGCCAGCGAATCCTTGCAAAGGCAGCTGAGAAAGGAATTTCTGTGTCCGATCATATGTCGGATCAGGAAGTCTGGCAGCTCATCTTCGCCCCGGGTTTTTCCACAGCCGAAGTAGTGACGGACGTGTCTGGTCGTGGTGTCGGCATGGACGTCGTCAAACGAAACATTACCGCGCTTGGTGGCACAGTCGAGCTTGACTCCAGCTTGGGCCAAGGCACACGCGTATCGGTTCGGTTGCCGCTGACGCTCGCGATCATGGATGGTATGTCGGTTGGGGTCGGCGAAGAGGTCTATATCTTGCCGCTTGCTTCGGTGGTGGAAACTTTTCAAGCGGACCAATCGAAGCTGAAATCATTGGCGGATCAAGGAAAGGTAGTGCAAGTACGTGAGGAATATTTGCCGGTGCGAAACCTTGCGACCGTGTTTGATATTCCGACTGCACGAGCCCAGTCTGACCGTGCGATTATGGTGATTGTCGAGGCGGAGGGGCGCAGATCAGCCTTGATCGTCGATGAACTGATTGGTCAGCACCAAGTTGTGGTGAAAAACCTCGAAGCAAATTATCGCAAGGTTGATGGTATTTCTGGCGCAACGATTCTCGGCGATGGTCGCGTTGGTCTAATTCTTGATATCGGCTATTTGGTGAACTCGTGAAGGCTTCACCACTTTACGCTAGCCACCGCTTATCTTTTGTGAGCGTCTATCAATAACAAGTTAGGCGTTCGTTGACCGCTGCCGCATCGCGGACTCGACTGATCACAACCTTTAGTTTTTATGCTGAATCGACCGCCGTTCATCACTTATTCTCCCCTGACGAACAAGAAGCACGTCATGCTTGGCGCTCACTTGGAGGTGCATAGCGCTGAAATCAGCGAGACATTGATCGAGCAATCGTTGACAGCGCTGAGTCCAGTTTGGCCCGAGCAACCAGCATTGATCCTAGTTGAGTTTGTCGACAAAATTCGCACTGTACTCCCGCATGGATGGCAGCCGCCGGAATCGGCGGTGATTCTTGTGAGCGCTGCCGTCGATTCAGCCGGTATCGTTCCAACGATTGTGATGAATGACGTGCCGCGTCGCTGCCTCCACGTTCGAGACGTTGCGGAGATTGAAAATCAACCCGCAGAATTGCTGGCAGTTGTCAATTCTGCGCTTGGCGAGTTACCAAGATTGGTCGCTAGAACCAATACACCAGTCATTGTGTTGGACGTGAATGAACCCATCGATCAAGCACGCGCAAACAACGCTGGCGCTGTGGCTACGGGCGGTTGGGCCTGTTTGGGCTGGAAGCGCCGTCCAGCCGACAAGAGGGTGGGGCTGCTATCGAATGTCCTAAAACTATTGCAGCTCATCGAAAAAGACGCCGATACGATTGACCTCGAAGCAATTCTGAAGCGCGACGCATTGCTCTCTTACAAGTTGATATCAATGGCCAACTCGGCGGCATTTGGGTTGGCGGTAGAAGTCACTTCATTGCGGCATGCAATCAGTATTCTCGGGCGGCAAAAATTTAGGCGATGGCTGTTGCTGCTGCTTGTTCAGGCCGGTGGAACTGATACACCACAAGTACTGTTGCAGGTTGCGTTTATACGTGCCGCCTTTCTCCATGCATTAGGCGGCACACTCGATCTCGAAACACAAAAAGAAGACCTTTTTCTGTGCGGGGCATTCTCGTTGCTCGACAGAATTCTCGGCATCTCACTGACTGAGCTCCTCGGAAGGGTTTCGATTTCGGAAGCAATTACGGACGCGCTGGTCGGAGAGGAGGGGCCAATTGCACCGCTATTGACCCTAATGAAGGCGGTTGAGGCCCGGGATGCCCGTTTCCTCAGTGCGCAGTGTGAATTACTAGCGGTGAGTCCGGATGAGGTGAATCGAGCGCTCTTATATGCGATTAGGAGCACCAAAGATGTTTCAAGTCTGTAAAAAAGACGCCTCTTCGTTGGTCGGTAGATAGTTGTTGCGTTGCCTCAAGATTGTGACAGACAGGCCGACATTATGGTGTAGGCAGTGTGCACGAAGCATCGACCCTCTAACAGGAAGCTGGAAAAAGAAATGATAGGCTTACCGACGGAGGTTTCATCAGAAAGCAAAGAGTACTCTTTCTCGAATGCGGATTTTGAACGAGTGCGTGGGCTGATCCGCAAGATTGCCGGCATCAGCCTCAATGCGACCAAACAAAACATGGTTTACAGTCGGCTATCGAGACGACTGAGAACAACAGGACACACCAGTTTTCAGAGTTACCTCGACGACCTAGAGGCGCATCAGTCGCCCGAATGGCAAGAGTTTACCAATGCGCTGACCACAAACCTGACATCTTTTTTTCGGGAGGCACACCATTTTCCGATACTTGCGGATTTCATCCGTGCGCGGTCCCAGCCAGTGAAGATTTGGTGTGCCGCCGCCTCCACAGGTGAAGAGCCTTACTCTCTGGCTATGGTCATGTCCGAGTGCGCAAATGTCGGTGCACCGAGCTCATCACTAATCGCTACTGATATCGACACTAATGTGCTTGAGACTGCGGCAGCTGGTGTCTACTCGGCCGAGGGGCATAAAGGCTTGAGCGAGGAGCGTCGCAAACGCTTTTTTCTTAGGGGAAGTGGGTCTAATGCGGGGAAGATACGCGTCCGTCCTGAATTACGAGCACTAATTGAGTTTGCACCCTTGAACTTACTCGCAGACGGTTACGCCGTGCCGACGGATCTTGATGTGGTGTTCTGTCGAAATGTTCTCATCTACTTTGATAAGCCAACTCAGCACAATGTGTTAAATAGGCTTGCCACACACTTAAAGGTCGGCGGATTATTGTTCGCTGGCCACTCGGAGAATTTCTCGGATTGCCGCGACATTTTTCGTCTCCGCGGAAAAACCGTATATGAACGGGTCGGACACCGCGTCGACACCGCTGGAGTATCGCCCGTCGGCCTGCGAAAAAGTTGGGGTGCTTAGGTCATGGGGCTGAAGTATTCAGGAGCTGCGCTCTTCGCTAAAGACGTGTCGGCACCAATCGGATTTGCGTCGTTCCGTTATACCGAGCGTGGATTCAAAACGCAGGCGGTGAAAGTACTTCCGGGCGAGTTTTATGTTGATACCGACGACACTCCAATAGTCACGGTTCTAGGTTCGTGTGTAGCGGTTTGCCTGCGCGACCCTGCTGCTCAGTTAGGGGGAATGAACCACTTTCTGCTACCCGATGGCGATGATAGCGCCCTCGCCAGTTCGGCTGGACGTTACGGGGTGAATGCAATGGAGATGTTGATCAACGAAATGGTAAAGAGGGGAGCTCAACGGCACCGACTGGAGGCCAAAGTCTTTGGAGGAGGACAGGTGATGAAGAACTTCACAAGTCTTAACGTCGGACAACGCAACGCCGACTTTACGAAGGAGTTCCTGAAGACAGAGCAAATCCGATTGCTATCCGAAGATTTGCTTGACATCTACCCACGAAAAGTATGTTTCTTGCCAAAGTCTGGCCGCGCGCTGGTCAAAAAACTTGCTGCGGCAGACGAAACGTTAGTTTTGCAAGAGAAACAGTACCAGAGCCGCCTAGTAGAAAAGCCAGTGGCTGGCGATATAGAGTTGTTCTGAAGACTTTGGAGTGTGGCGATGTCAAAAATACGAGTACTTGTGGTCGATGATTCAGCGCTGATTCGAAATCTCATGAAAGAAATTATAGACAAGACCGACGATATGGAAACGGTCGGAGTTGCATCGGATCCGTTTGTTGCACGCGAGCTCATTCGCAGCCTTGATCCCGACGTCCTTACTCTCGATATTGAGATGCCAAAAATGGATGGACTCGATTTTCTAGAGCGTCTTATGCGGCTTCGGCCAATGCCGGTTGTGATGGTCTCGACCCTGACGGAGCGCGGCGCAGAAGCAACGTTTCGTGCACTCGAACTTGGTGCTGTGGACTTTGTTGCAAAACCTAAGCTTGGCATTACTCAGGGGATGAGCGAATGCGCAGCGGAGATTCGCGAGAAGATTCGTGCCGCAGCCGCATCTAAGCAGCTGCGTCGGCGCGATATAAGCGCAGAAGCCTCACCGCCGGTACCGATCTCGCCTGCCAAGGCTTCGCATACGATTCGAGCTGGCGGCAACACTTCGATGGTAAGGGCAACGCGCGCAGCGGGTACGGAGAAAATTGTTGCGATCGGTGCGTCCACTGGAGGAACCGAGGCGATCAAGGAAGTTCTTTGCAGATTGCCTGCTGACGCTCCGGCGGTGGTGATTACGCAGCATATGCCGCCAGGATTCACAAAGAGTTTCGCAGAGCGTCTAAATGCGCTTTGCAAGATTATTGTGAAAGAAGCGGAACACGGTGAACGCATCCTTCCCGGCCACGCGTATGTAGCGCCTGGAGGGCGCCACCTTGCGCTCGGAAAATCAGGCGCAAACTACGTTGTTGAGATTTCTGACGAGGCACCGGTAAATCGCCACCGTCCTTCAGTAGATGTGCTCTTTTCTTCCGTTGCCTTGAACGCGGGTGCCAATGCGATTGGTGTGATGCTCACTGGCATGGGAAAGGATGGGGCAGTGTCGATGTTGGAGCTGAAAAATAGGGGCGCGTTCACCATTGCACAAGACGAGTCGAGTTGTGTGGTGTTCGGTATGCCTAGAGAGGCAATCGCCATTGGAGCCGTCGAAGAAACGATTAGCCTAGGTCATATTGCCGACCGATTGGTCTCCAAGTTCGCAGAAGCCGGCGGCCACGTCCGGGTTTAGCTAAGCGAACTCGGACGAGGGGCGGTAGGCATCAGATGGTGGGGTTCGAACTAGAGTCGGCCAAGCATGCCGGTGCTTTGCTCCAATAGAATCCGCAGCGGTCGTTCCATATACGGCAGCAAAAAAAGCACTGCGCATAGCCCCACCGTTAGCGAAATCGGAAACCCTATGGCGAACACGTTCAGTTGCGGTGCAATTCTAGACATGATTCCTAGACCGAGGTTTACAACTAATAGCGTAACGATAATGGGCAAAGAGATGGAAAGTGCGACCGAGAATATTTTTGCTCCCATTTGTGCGATGCTCTTGGAGATGCCGATCAGATCAGCGCCGCCGCCAATCGGTATGTGTTGAAAACTATTCACCAGGCCGGAAATTAGTAGTAGATGACCATTGATGGACAAGAATAGCAATACCGCAATGATGCCGAAATAACTGCTAACTGCAGTGTTGTTGCTGCCACTGCTCGGGTCGATGTATCCGGCAAACGAAAGACCCATTTGCAGTCCCGCTATCTCGCCGCCCATTTCAATGGCAGCGAATATGAGGCGAACCGTCAGGCCCATGGCGGCTCCAATGAGAATTTCACGACCTACAATTAGGTAGCCCTGATACGAGTCTATTGGTACTGGGTAGTCTTGAGGGAGCAGCGGCGCTGCCGCCATCGTGATTAAGGCGGCCAATGCAACCTTTAGTCGCGCCGGGATCGCGCGGTTGCCGAGTACCGGAACAATTGCCATCATCGCCATGATGCGCACAAACGGGAAAAAGAACTGTGCGATATGGCCGTCGAGCGCTGCCTGCGTAAATGAGAACACCTCGTTCTCGCATTAACCGATTACAAATGGGATCTGTGCGAACAGTTGCTGCATGTAGGACACCATTCGCGCAATCATCCATGGGCCGGCTAGCACAATGGTGACGGCCACGGCGACCAATTTTGGTACAAATGAAAGTGTCTGTTCGTTGATTTGAGTCGCTGCCTGCAACACACTTATGACGAAGCCCACAACCAGCACTACTAACAGCAACGGTGCCGCAAGAATTAGCATAGTTTCGAGGCCATTGGTGCCAATACCGATAACTTGTTGTGGGGTCACAGCATTTCCTTTAGGACACAAAACTTGCAGCGAGGGATCCGATCAAAAGGTTCCACCCATCGGCGAGCACAAATAACATGAGCTTAAAAGGCAGGGCAATAAGCATTGGTGAAAGCATCATCATTCCCATGGATGTCAGCACACTAGCGACGACCATGTCGATGATCAAGAACGGGATAAAGATCAAGAAACCGATTTGGAAAGCGGTCTTAAGTTCTGAGGTTACAAATGCCGGAACTAGCACTCGTAGCGGAATTGCGTCGGGTGATGCAATCTGATCCGTCTTTGCTAGCTTAAGAAACAGCGCGAGATCAGCTTCGCGGGTTTGTTTGAGCATGAAGCTCTTGAGTGGTTGTTGCGCGGTGTTGAGGGCGCGCTCCATCGGCATCTTGCCTTCCGAATAGGGAAGGTAGGCTTCGTTGTATATCTTGTCGAACACTGGTGACATTACAAAGAAGGTTAAGAACAGCGCGAGCCCAACCAAAACTTGATTTGGTGGTGTTGACTGCGTTCCAAGGGCTTGGCGGAGCAGCGAGAGAACGATAATGACGCGAGTAAAGCCGGTCATCATGAGGAGAATGGCAGGGAGAAAGCCTAGCGCGGTGAAGAATAGCAGCGTCTGGATAGGCACTGACCAAGTTTGGCCCCCGCCGGCACTAGGTTGGCTTGTCAGGGAAATCATTGAACCGTCGACAGCGTACGCGGACTGGCAGAGGAGTGCACAACCTCCCGCTCCGATTGCGACAATCGTCGGCAAGGCGTTCCTCAATTGGCCGCGTATCACTTCCGCTCCTCAACTTGCTTTCCCGCTGCATCTGACGGCTTCAAGCGACTGAGCCAGCGGTTGAGAAGGTCCTTTTCAGTTGTCGCGCGAGCTTCCGGGGTGGTTAGCTCCGCGATGCCCTTTGTGAGCAGGGAAACTTGATGTGCAGTAATGCCGATGACCAAAAGCTCTCCTTGGAACTGGATAACGGCAACTTTCTCTTTAGGCCCGACCGCGATCTGCGTAACTGGCTTCAACAGTGTCCCCGCTTGCCGAAGACTTGGGCTCAGCCGCCGCAATACGAATCCTGTAACAAGAACTGCGCCGATGACCAAACCCAGCGATACCATACTGGGCAGTACGGTCGCACTATGTATTGGGGGGGCAATGGTGGATGCAGCGGTCTTTGCAACACCTGCGTCTGCGGCATACACATTCAGTGCAACCACGCAAACTAGCGAAAGTAGGAAACGTATCATCGACTCAACTAAGTAGGTAAGGTGATTTAGGTTATCGGTTTAGACGACGGACTCGTTCCGAAGGTGTGACAATATCGGTCAGCCGGATGCCGAACTTCTCATTGACGACCACCACCTCTCCCTGTGCGATGAGACAGCCATTGACCAGAACGTCCATCGGTTCGCCAGCCAGTGCATCCAGTTCGATTACTGAGCCCTGAGCTAGCTGGAGAATATGCTTGATGGGAATTCGGGTGCGTCCCAACTCAACGGTTAAGGTGACAGGAATGTCGAGAATGAGGTCAATGTCACTGGTCTGCTCGTTTGCGGAAATCCCGGTCTTTGCAAGGCGTTGGAAGACGTGTGGCTCGCCTGGAGCCGTCTCAATAGCGCTAGTCGCGTCTTCACCTTCGGTTGGTTTTGTTTCTGTCATTGCTGCTGCCCAGTCTTCTTCGGTTACGTTCGGATTATTGATTTCGCTTGACATGTTTGCTCCAGTTCTACGCTGCATTTGGGCTTGGCGCTGACTCTTCCTGGGGGATGGTGAGAATGGTGTCGATCTTTATCGAGTAGTGGTTGTTGAGAGTGCCGAACTTACAATCAAACAGTGGCACACCGTCAACTTTTGCAGGAATTGTTTCCTTTAGTGGCAACTCAATGAAGTCGCCACGTTTCATTTGCAGTAGGTCACCGACGGTGACAATGGTCGAGCCGAGTTCAGCAACAAGGTCAATTTCTGCCATCTGAACCTGTTTAGTTAGGAGTGCAAGCCAGCGCTTGTCGGTTGAGGTGGAGTCACCTTGGAGGGACGAATAAAGCAGATCACGAATTGGCTCTAGCGTTGAGTATGGAATGCAGATGTAGACTTCGCCCCCGGCATCACCAATCTCCAGGGTGAATTTGGTTGTCACCATGATCTCGCTTGGGGTGGCGATATTTGCAAACTGGGTGTGCATTTCCGAGCGCTGGTATTCGAGCTGCAATGGATAGACTGCCTGCCATGCCTTGGCGTATTCGGTGGTGAGTACTTCGAGCAATTTTTGAATGATGCGTTGTTCTGTCGCAGTAAACTCCCGCCCTTCGATACGCGTCTGAAAGCGACCAGTGCCGCCAAACATGCTATCGATCACGGTAAACACCAACTTTGGGTCGAGAATTACCAGACCGGACCCGCGTAGTGGCCTTACGCTGACGATATTGATGTTGGTTGGTACCACTATGTCACGGAGGAAAGCGCTGTACTTTAGTACCCGTACTTGCCCGACTGCCAATTCCGGGGAGCGACGCATAAAGTTAAACAGACCGATGCGAAAGTTCCGTGCAAAGCGCTCGTTGATGATTTCAAGCGCTGGCATACGCCCGCGAACGATCCGTTCTTGATTCGCGATATCGTATTCACGAATCCCCCCCGCTGGAAGGTCTGTCGCCTCGTCCTTCGGTGTGCCAGTCATGCCATCTAGAAGGGCGTCGACTTCGTCTTGAGACAAGAATTGTTGTTGCGCTGGCATGTTCGTTAATTCACTGAGCGATTGGGACCGGGGAACTTCACTACTGCATTACAAACTGTGAGAAATGCACTTCGATTAGCGATTTGTCAGCGTCACCCAGCGACATAGCGTTTCGCGCATCCGCCAAAATATCCTTCGCAAGTTTCTCTTTACCCTCTCTGCCAAGAAGTTCGGCGGCGGTTTTCCCTGATATTGTCATCAACACGCGACCGCGTATGGCAGGCATCTGCGCCTTGACCATATCACCGGTGGCTGAGTCAATCGTTTCGATCGAAAATACCACTTGTGCATAGCGTTCGTTTTCCTTGTCATTTAAGTTGACCGTAAATGATTCGAATGGAACAAAAGTGGGCTTCGCCTTTGGGTCCCGTTTAGCCTCGTGCGCTCCTTCCGCTTTGCTGCCGTCTTTGCCAGCTTCTTTTCCAGCCTCAGCTGGTTTGGGCTTCATCATAAAGAAGGCTGCGGCACCGCCCCCCAAGGCCAAAACTAGTGCAATTGCCCCAATGATGATGAGTTTTTTCTTGCCCGATGGTTTTGCAGGTACGGCTTCGGCGATGGCTGACATAGTTCTCCTCTGGCGGCATGCCCGGCTCGGGCAGTTAATGTGGAAAAAGTATGCTTGCCTGCGCCGTAGGTTATTGACTGGAAAAGCTGGGTGAATCCTGCCTATTTGGACGCTCAGAGGCGTCCAGCTACAGCGATAAGGGGTATTTGTGACAGACTGCGTGTTGGTCAGGCAAAGAAGTCCACCCGACCGCTGGCCAGTTGCGGTCTCTGCAATCGCAAGGATGCAGCCGGAACAACCCCAGCGGCTGCGGACTGTGGCAACGGAGATTTGGCTTCAGCCAAAGGGTATTGCGTGGAATTAGGGTTGCGTTGCGCTCCATGGCCGACGTTAGACTGCCCAAGCGAAAGTCCGGATTGCTCGAGCATATCTTGGAGTATCGGTAGGGATGCATTAACCGCTTCGCGAACCTCGCCATTTTCTGCAGCGAAGCCCAAAGAAACGCGGTTTCCCTCTAGGCTAACTTTAATGTTTATTGTTCCGAGGTCGTCCGGTGTGACCGTCAGGTTTGCCTCGGTAATTTGTTCTGACGCCAGCCTGACGATGGACGAGCTGAACGCATTCGGCCAGTCTGGCGAACTTACGGGCACGGCAATCGCTTGTTGTTGGATTGAATCAGGTCCGGGAGGCAGCGGAGCATGGAGTTGGCCGCCCTGTACTAATGGTAGCAGTGAGTCGACCCCGGAGGGCGATGGTGTCCGCAGGCTTTCATTCTGGAACTGCAGCTTTCCGGCTACCCCGCGTAGCTCGCCGATACTCATGGTTCGAGCTGACTCGCTTGGGGGCGCGGTGGCTTGGCTGTTCAGCTCGGCTGTAACGCGTAGTTCAGAATTCGCCGGCAGTCTGCCACGTGTAGGCGACGCGGGAGCGCCGGTGGGTGTTGCAAACGATAGCGCAAGACCCACTAACGTCGCGGATGGCGGATGGCTCACCGCGAATGCTTCTAGGTTGCTACCGTCGCTCGCGTTATCGCCCAAAGCTTGGAACGACATGTTGCTTACGCCTTGGTCATGTCCACGCGCCGAGACGGTGACGTTGGGCCGGAAGCGATCTAGGGCGACCTTGCGAATTTCGAGCGCGCCAGAGTCGGTAACCGGAGACGAATGGAGTTTGGCAGTGCCCACTACGTGAGCGAACGGTTCTGCAACACTATCTTGGCGACCGAAATTTCCTCGAAACAGAAAACGTCCAGCGGTGCCAACTTTGCCAAGAGCGTCTTCGACGCTTGGTGTTGATCGACTCGCTTGATCATCTGCCGCAGTGGTGCCTGAAATAGTGACCATGTAGTCTGGTACAGACGCGTCGACTTCAGCGGTGGACTGTACATTGCCGCCTGTGGCTAGGTTCTGGTGCACCAGCTCGGAGCGCCCAGACGGATCAACTACAGACTCTGTGGGAAAAACAGACTGATTGCTCAAGTTCGGGGGGACATATTCTCCGCTCGAGCGGACTTGGCCCAGCATGCTGCGCTCCTCACTGACCGCCAATGTCGGGATTGTCTGACCGATATCGTCCGGACTCAAGAAGCCAGACCGCATTTCTCCCGCACCTTTCGCAGAAGATACCTGCGTAGGATCTGACGATTGGGACTCATCACTTAGTTCAGGTGTCTTGGCGAGAAAGGTCAGTTGGGTACCGAGAATGCCTCCCAAAATGCTTGCAAAGTCAAACAGATCAGGCCGCGCCACCGCCTCGGAGATATCCCCTGACGTTGACTGGCGAGCAGAGGCGAAAGCTTCAACCCCCAAAGCCGAAAAATTAAGGTCTGCCATGTTATCTCCTAGATACCTTCAGCACGGTCATCGACGAAGTTGACTTGAATAAGCACTGCTCGCAGCAGCTTGATCTTCCAGCCTTCTATTGTTTAGGTGTTGGGACAGTCGTGCCTCTTCGAACCTACGATTACGTAACGTTTCAAACGAGAGTAGCTTGAGCTGAGCTGCGCGTTCTGCTTCTACGATTTCCCGACAACGCTGCTCACAGGCAGTTACCTCAATCTGTTGTTGCACGATCGCTGCATCAAGCTTCAAGATAAACATATTGAAATTTCTAAGTGTCTCTGCGCCTGAGCCAGTTTTTCGGTTGCCCAGATGTTGCAGATAATCGGACCGGTATTGATCGAGCATAGCTAGCTGCGCGCGCGCAGCAGTTACGCAGGCGTTGGCATCAGCTAAGCGTTTACTAGTCGTGTTACGCTCGCGTTCAGCGAGGTCAACCAAGAGTGGAAAAATTGTATCGGACATACTTGTCTCGGCGTAGGTAGAGTGGGCTGATAGTTTTTGGACCATTTTCGAGTGTCAATGCTGACTTGCTGTGATGGTCATTAATTCACTTGTTGATTCGACAAATCCAATTTTTTGCGTCATCGATTGTTGTAGGTATTGATCAATAGACGCTCGAAGACGTATTGCCTCATCGAGCAACGGGTCTGTGCCCACAACGTATGCGCCGACTGAAATCAAATCATGATTTCGTTGCAGTCGGCTGATCAAGGCCTTCATATGGCGAGCCGCAGTTTGGTGACGCTCGGAAACCACGCTGCTCATCACCCGTGAAATCGACTGCTCAACATCGATTGCAGGATATCGCCCCGTTTCGGCGATTTTCCGCGACAGGACGATGTGTCCGTCCAAGATGGCACGTGCGCTATCGGCGACGGGATCTTGTTGATCATCACCCTCTGCCAAAACGGTATAGAAGGCCGTGATTGAACCTTTGCCATCAGCACCCGTACCAGCGCGTTCAACAAGCGCCGGTAGTTTTGCGAAGACCGAAGGCGGATATCCTTTAGTTGCCGGAGGCTCACCGATCGCCAATGCGATTTCACGTTGAGCCATCGCGTAGCGCGTTAGCGAATCCATGATCAACAAGACACTCTTGCCTTGGTCACGAAAGTACTCCGCGATCGCAGTTGCATACGACGCTCCCTGCATACGGAGTAGTGGCGGTAGATCCGCAGGTGCGGCGACAACGCAAGCACGCTTCAGTCCCGATTGTCCAAGAATCTCTTCGATGAAGTCCTTGACCTCGCGGCCACGTTCGCCGATTAACGCGACGACGATTACATCAGCTTCTGTGTATTTGGCCATCATTCCCAAGAGCACACTCTTGCCAACGCCGGACCCGGCAAACAAACCTACCCGTTGTCCTTTGCCAACAGTGAGGAGGCCGTTGATTGCGCGCACACCGACATCGAGTGATGATGCGATTGGCTCTCGCTCAATTGGGTTGATTGGGCGACTTCTAATCGGTCGCTGTTGAACTCGTATCAGTACGCCGCGACGATCTAGCGGCGCACCATCGGCACCGACTACACGTCCCAAAAGGCCATCACCAATTGGGAGCTGCCGCGAACGGTCTTCAGGCCGTCGCCATGGGTGGTGATACTTGCCTGGTTGTAGGCGATCTGTTGGCGGATCAGTTGCGAAAACCGATGCGCCGGGACTTAACCCGTTTATGTCGCTGACCGCCATAAGATAGAGTCGATCTTCCGCAAATCCCACAACCTCGGCGTCGATGGGTGTGGAGCCTTCGCTACAGATTTTGCAAGTCGACCCGAGGGGCAGGCTTAGCCCGACACACTCCAGCACTATGCCTGAGACTCTGACTAATTTGCCACTTCGTTGCAGCGGTAGAGTTGAATCAGCAAACGCTGCGTGGTCTTCAATGAACTGACGCCACTTTGTTGTGATCGGAACGTCGGGGGCGTTAGCGAGTTGGGGTGACATTGTCGTATTCGCTCCCGTTGTAGCCCATATTGTTGAGTGCGCGTTCCCACCTTGACTCGATAGTTGCATCTACCGTAGACGTGTCACTTTCGAGCCGACAGCCTCCCCGAGAGATAGTATTGTCTGCGATGATCCGACAGCCGCGCATCGACAGCTCTTCTCCCAATACAGATTTGATCAGATTCACGTCGTCGGGATTCACATAGATACTAGGGAAAGCCGCTTTTAATGACAGGCTCTGTAATGCATCTTTCACGGATGTTGCCACCAGCTCGGGGCGCAGGTCTAATTCGCTGCGAACTACCTGCCTTGCGAGTGAGAACGCGAGACCCAGCACAGCGTCGGCAACATCTTTATCAAAGGCTTCAAATTGGGATTGCATGGAGGTAAGCAGCGAATCGATACGATTCGCCATGCTGCTCGACTCTCTTGTGATGTGTTCAGTGCCAGCGCTAAAGCCCTCCGACAGTCCCCGTTGATAGGCGGATTCCAGAGCGCGCTGCGCCACTTGTTTGCCGCTGAGAGGTGCCTCTCTGGTGCTGTAATGAAGACTTGGGTTACCGGCGTCGTCGGCACCGTCGTCCAGTGATGCGAACTTCCATCGAGTCGCGACATCAGGTTTGCTGTCGGTTTTTGTCCTAGACGTAAGCGTCATCGCTCTTGCCTCCCAAAGATATTTGCCCATCCTCGGCTAGCCGCCTAACTGCTTTCAGAATCTCTTTCTGCTCTGCTTCGACTTCAGAGACTTTTACAGGCCCTCGAGACTCAAGATCTTCTCTGAGCATTTCCGCTGCACGAGTCGACATGTTCTTGAAGATTTTCTCAGCGAGTTCGGGTTTGGCACCCTTCAGTGCCACTGTGAGGGAATCTGTTTGAATCTCGCGCAATACCAGCTGGACGGCTTTATCGTCCAAATCGAGCACGTTGTCGAATGTAAACATCTGGTCCTCAATCTTGGTCGCGAGTTCCGGGTCGTATTCTCGGATGGCGTCAAGCGTCGATTGCTCGGCGGAGGCACCCATAAAGTTAAGGATGCCAGCGGCGCTTTTGACACCACCCAATGTAGCCTTTTTCAGCTTGTCACTACCGGCCATGATCTTGGAAAGGACGTCGTTTAGTTCGGCCAATGCGTTTGGCTGAATACCGTCGATTGTAGCGATTCGCAGCAAAACATCATTGCGGAGGCGTTCACCAAGCTTGGAGAGAATATCTCCTGCTTGATCTTGCTCAAGGTGGACGAGTATGGACGCGATAATTTGTGGGTGTTCGTTACGAATCAGCTCCGCTATGGTGTCGGCATCCATCCATTTGAGACCTTCGATTCCGGATACATCCCGCCCGGCAAGAATCCGATCAATCAGAAAGCCCGCTTTTTCTTCCCCGAGCGCTTTGGTCAAAACTCCGCGGACAAACGCATCGGAATCGCTGACTAGCGAGGACGCACTGCCGGCATGTTCGGTGAAGGCAGTCAATACGTTTTCGACTTTTTCCTTGTCGACAGTGCGTAGACGAGCCATCGTCTCGCCTAGCTTTTGCACCTCTTTGGGAGCAAGATACTTAAAGACTTCTGCAGCCTGCTCCTCACCGATTGACATTAGCAGAATAGCGCTATCGACTAGACCTTGGTCATCCATTGCTACCCACCCACTGGCGGACGACGTTTGCCACGATCGCCGGGTCATTTTTGGCGATCTCCCGAACCTTCTCAACCTGCATTGCGGCAGCGCTCGTTGGCGCGGGCAGAGCCGGTGTTTCGTTGCTGCTTTCAGGCAGCAGAATTTGTTCATCCTGCGTTGTTGCCACGGCTGAGGTCGCGCTCTTAATCGCGGGCCTGATAACGCCGAACACAACGATGAGCAAACCGAGTATCAGGGCTAGGCCTTTGCCGACTTCCTTGGCAAGATAAACATTTGAAGGATCTTTCCACCAAACAATTTCTGTCGCAGCGGTGACTGGGTCTTGAGAAAATGGCGCATTGACGATGTTGATGGAGTCGCCGCGTTCTTTGTTGAAACCGATAGCCTCACGAACCAACGATTGGATTTGTACCATCTCCGCTTCATTGATCGCGGCATACGTGATTTTGCCATCAGCTTCAACTGTCTTGCGGTGATTGATCAGCACGGCGGCAGTAACGCGCTTGACAGTACCGGTTTGATTGCGGATCCGACGTACGGTCTTGTCGACTTCATAGTTGGTAACAGCTTCTCTGCGCCCATTGTTGTTCGCGTTCGATGCGACTTGGCTAGGAGATGAACCATTTGTGGCTCCTCCCGAAATAGGAGCGGAGTTGGGTGCGGCCGGTAAATTGCTCAATGCACCTGGTACACCGCCCGCACTGTTGTTGGTGCCAGTATTTGCTTCAAGCGTGGTTTGACTGCGGATGGAGGCCTTGGCATCCGCACCTTGGTTAGGGGCGAAAGTTTCAGCCGTTGACTCGATTTGGGTGAAATCAAGGTCAGCCGAAACCTGTGCGCGTACACTTTCGCGGCCGACTAGCGGCTCTAACAAACTGATCACTCGGCGGGACAACCCTTCTTCTACCTCGCGTAGATAGTTGAGTTGTGCCGAGTCGTAATTTTGCGAGCCCGATGAGTCCGCATGGGCGGAAAGCAGCTTACCGTTCTGATCAAGAATTGAGACCTGCTTTGGTGAAAGGTCCGAGACCGATGAGGATACCAGATGGGTGATGCCGGCAACTTGGTGTTGATCAATCGCCCTTCCCGGATGCAATGTCAATATCACCGATGCGGACGGCTTCTGTTGCTCCCTGAGAAAAACCGACTGTTTGGGCAACGCCAGATGCACACGGGCAGCTTGAACGGACGAAAGTGACTGGATGGAACGCGCAAGCTCGCCTTCAAGCGCACGTTGATAGTTGATGTGCTCTTGAAACTGGGTGACGCCGAACCTCTGTCCATCCATAACTTCGAAGCCCACGTTGCCGCCCCGTGGCAGGCCTTGTGAGGCCAATTTCAAGCGCGCTTCGTGAACCTTGTCAGCGGGTACTAGGAGCGCGCCACCGCCTTCACTGTACTTGTAGGGCACATTCATCTGCGAAAGCTGGGCGACAATCGCGCCGCCGTCTTTGTCGGATATGTTGGAAAACAATACCCGGTAATCAGGTTGCGAACCCCAGATAGCCGCCGTAACGAGCAGAGCAATTAACGCCGCTGCGCCGACAGCCAAGGCTAGTTTAGCCTTCATATGCTATTGCCCGTCATGATGCTTTCGTCGTTTGCGGGCGGCATCGCCCGCGTGGTGTGTCCGGGCTGTGCAATATCGGAGGTGCGCATAGAGGGAAATTTCGGCTGGTGTTTGGGATTGACGCGAAACAATGGTTTGCTAGCGACAGAATCGTTTGGCTTCCGGAGCATTATGCGAAGCGGCTTCAGATCGTAAGTGTCGAAAAGGGGTGGTTATGCTGCCCATTCCTGTAGGCTGAAGCGCGGTGTTGGCGGGTAGAGTGCCGGTACTGAATGCTGTGTGGAAGTCATTTCGACGCGGCGGTCTTAGGCAGAGGAACAATGATGAACTCGATACCATCAATGACAGGCAGCATTTATAGCACCGGCAAAACCAATCAGATCGCGTTTGGGGCTGACCTCGCTGGTAGCGCGCCCGCGCAAATCTCAAATTCGAATGGCTCCAGCTTTATGGAGGTGATTAGCGGCGCAGTCGACAAAGTAAGTGAACTACAGGGCGAGTCCAGCCGCCTTTCAAGGGACTTTCAGCTTGAGAAGGGCGATGTAGGTCTCGAGGAAACGATGATTGCGATGCAAAAAGCGAGCCTCAGTTTTCAGGCTGTAGTACAGGTGAGAAACAAAGTGGTGCAGGCCTACAACGACATTATGAATATGCCAGTTTAGCTGGCTCGAAGCGATGCTTAAGTTGTCTGTAGCGACTATAGATGTCCGGTCGTTTTGCGGCGGTCAATATTGATTTGATTGATGTATTGCTGGATCAGCCTAGTGCTTGCACCGCATATACACAAAAACTTGCAGCCATAACGCTGCATCGCGCGCCCGGCGCCATCTCGATAGCGAGAAACATGGCGGACTTCAATAGAAACCTCAATTGTGCCTACTTGGGGTATCTCTAACTTACAGCTTTGGAAAACCTCACCATTTGAAAGGGTTGTTGTCTCGTTGAGAACTGAGAACGATAGCCCGGTACATGATATGTCGCTAATGCGCGTCTTCAGCGGCTCGATGAGTCCTTCTTGCCGGAAATAAATCGTGGGAGCCTTCAGCACAGGAGGCTTCGCCCGATAGTCCGATCTTCTTTGTAAACGGATGACCGAAACCGGAAGCCGCATTCTGAATGCCGGCCGATTTTCGAACAGCGTTGCTTCCACAGCTGTCGAGTCGAATGTGACTTTGATGCTTTTGTGAAATGCGTGAACAATAAGCGTTGGGGAAAATCGCACGGCGTCTTTTAACGCAGCGTTCGAAACTCCGTCAAAAATGATCTCATTATCTTGCGAATTTACGGCAAGCAGGCGCGTTACGGCAAACTTGTCTGCCCCACCGAAGAATACTGTGACCAAGACATTATCTGCTGCAAGAGCACGCAGAATTGCCACGACTTCCGTGCGTGAGGTGACGCGAAACTTTTCGTCTTGGTTTGCTTCTTCAGAATATCGTTGTTCGGCATTCATCGTGCTCGTGATGCGGCCCCGTTTCGGCCATGGCGATAATTGGTTGGTCTCGAACTGGAGCCTGGTTAGTGATACGGTGCCTGCGAGGTAGAGTTGGGCGGCGGCATTCCCAGCCAACTTGACAATCTTGAGAGCCACGGCTCCTTTAGATTGCGGATCTCTGCATCGTCTGCAAGGATTGATCGCAGTAATGCGCGCTTGCGCCGTTCTTCGTGGGCTGTCAGTGACTCCCACTCCTGAACGGTGTTTAGTTCGGCAATGAGATACGAGCAAATTTCTTCAACCCGAAAGACTTCATTCCAGTCGCCTTCACGGGCGGCATCTACCATTACCTTGCTCGATGAGGCGAGTGATTCATAATAGTGGAGTAAGGTGTTAGACATGTCCTGTACCTAGGGCAAGTTATCGAGGGATGCCAAAACTACTGAATATGCTTTACCACGGTCTCGGTGGTACGCATACTACCGATTTCCGTTGCAATTCCCTCCCAGCCTAAACGTATTTCTCGTAACAACTTCCCTACTTCCGCATACCCGGTGGGATCATTCTTTAGGTTTGCCATCAGCAAACGTCGCGCCATGTAATCGTAAAGCACGTCCAAACGTTGCGCAAGCTGACCGCCATTTCCATGGTCCAAACTTGCGCGGAGACCTTCCTCAATGATACGGAGAGCTTTAGACGCGGCTGCATTTTTGGCCTGCGTATTTTTAGACGCCAGATGGGCTTGCGCTTGCCCGATGGCTTCCAGTGCACCATCTATCAACATCAGGATGAGTGAATACGGACTCGCGTCAGGCGTCCCACTGAGGACGTTTGTTTCGGCATAGGCGAAGGCGGCACGACGGTTTGAGGGGCCGAATTGATGGGAAGCGGAAAAATCGATCATTTCGTTAGACCTTGATGATTTGTGTATGACAGTATCTAGATATCGGCGGGTATTCGCCATACGTTAGGGTGTTCTCCACAAGTTTTTTGCTGAAAAGGCGCTTGATCATGGCCTGTTTCTGTCTAGCGTAAGAGGGGGGAGGGTTCCGGCTCTGCCGGGGAGGCATTCAAGGTTTGACGAATCCGGGAGTCCATCGGTGGAAACGCCAAGTTGTGAGCCGCCAAGCACACGACGAGTAGTTTCACGTTGGAGAGCTATGAAAGCCTAAGTCATTCGAAGTCGGATTGCAAACATCACGTTTTATTTGTCCCGAAGTTTCGCCGTCGTAAGCTCCGCAAGGAACTGCGGCGGTATTTGGGGTCGGTATTTCAGGAGTAGGCGCGCCGGAAGGCATGCAATGTTGAAGAGTGGCATCTGATGCCGGATCACGTGCACATGATGCTGTCGACTCCGCCGCAGTATTCGGTGGCGCAGGTAGTCGGCTTTATCAAGGTACAGAGAGCGATTCACTGGAAGGGGCTCGGTAAAACGGACGCCATGGATTTGGTCAATACTTTCAATCCAAGGAGTTCTGAATGTCATCAATACCGAAACGAGTATTCACCAGCGAGTATCGCGCGGAAGCCGTAAAGCTTGT
>JBIIYQ010000016.1:0-37733 GCA_044346745.1 Usitatibacteraceae bacterium
AGCTACGCCGGCTACTGTACTTGGCTGCGATGTCAGCGAAGAAGACGAAGACCTGGAAGCCGATCTACGAGCACTACAGGGCGAAAGGGCTCTCAAGTACGGCGTCCCTCGTTGTGATCGCACGACGCCTAGCTCGCGTCGCCTGGTCGATGTATACCCACAACCGTGAATTCGAGCCAACGCGCTTCAAAAATGCGTTGACATAAACCATAGAATCTTTTGGCCGATTCTGCCCAACTCGCCGTCGTTCCACAAGGATACTTACCGAACAATTCCACGCGATTCTCCGCATAGCCAATTCATTGCCGTCCACGGCTAACAAGACGGCGTCGGCATGCCGCCGCGCGCCGATAGTACGCTCTAGCTCGACACCAACTGTTTGTGTGTTGATATCGACATCAACATGCCAAAACCGATACACAGGGAAAGGATGGCCGTGCCGCCATAACTCATTAGGGGCAACGGCACCCCAACTACGGGGAGAATGCCGCTCACCATACCGATATTCACAAACGCATAGGTAAAAAACGACATCGTCAGCGCGCCCGCGAGTAAGCGTGCGAAGGTCGTGGAGGCGTTCATGGCAATCATGAATCCACGACCGATGACGATCAAGTACAGGCACAGTAACAGTAGCGTGCCGACCAAACCAAACTCTTCACCGAACACCGCAAGAATGAAGTCGGTTGACCGCTCGGGGATGAAATCAAGCTGCGCTTGTGAGCCACTCAACCAGCCCTTACCAAGCACACCACCGGATCCAATCGCAATCGTGGATTGGATGATGTGATAACCCGCACCGAGCGGGTCCTTCATCGGGTCAAGTAACGTTAACACTCGTTCACGCTGATAGTCATGCAGTAGCGGCCACAAAAACGGCAGCGCGATGGTACCAGCGACACCGGCACTAATAAGAATGCGCCACGATAGCCCGGCGAGAAAAATCACAAAGAAGCCTGCTGAGAACACGAGAATGGAAGTTCCCAAATCAGGCTGTGGCATCACCAAGCCGGTCGGCAACATCAGGATCACGCCCGCCAATGCGTAGTCCCGCCAGTTGAGGCCTTCTTCTTTTTTGTGAAAGTACCACGCCAAAATCAGCGGCATGCCGAGCTTCATGATTTCGGAAGGCTGAATCGTGACAAAACCAAAATTCAACCAGCGCCGCGCACCATTTCGAATCTCCCCAAATAGCGCAACGCTAACGAGCGAAAGCAAGCCAACGACGTACACCGGGATAGCGATTCGCATGAGTGTTTGCGGCGATACGTTTGCAACAATCCACATGGCGATGAAGGCCACGGTGAAATTTCGTAGCTGGCCAAGGGTGCGGTCAAACGAATCCCCCCCCGATGCGGAATAAACTGAGGTGAGCGAAATTGCGGCCAGCACAACAATGACTACCATCAGCGGGCCATCGAGCCGACGGGTCACTAGGTCGAATGCGCGTTCGATGACAGCGGTAAGCTTCATGGACGCATCACCTCTTCAATACCGACTCGTGACGGCTTAGTGCGAAGGATCAAGTTCGTAGTCCCGCCGTTTGCGTTTGGTTAAATCTGGCTGCTTGCCGAGCAGGTAGTAGTCAAAAATTTCCCGGGCGATCGGTGACGCCGTACCACCACCGCCACCGCCGTTTTCGACCAGCAACGCCAGCGCGATCTTGGGTTTGTCTGCCGGGGCAAAGCCGATAAACAGCGCGTGGTCGCGATGCCGCTCGTCAATTTTGCGCGCGTCATACTTTTCGCCCTGCTTGATGGCGATGACCTGTGCGGTGCCGGTCTTCCCTGCAATCGAATAACCCGCACCATCTCCTGCCGCAGCGGCGGTACCGCCGGGCAACATCACATCAACCATCGCCTGGCGGACGAGATTCAGATTCTCCGGTTTGAAGCTGAGTTCACTTTGAGGTGGCGGCTTGTAGCTACGCTTCTCGTTTGTCTTTGAGTTGATGACTTCTTTCAACAGATGAGGTGTGACTTGTGTACCGCCGTTGGCGAGGATTGCGGTCGCGGTGGCAAGCTGCAATGGTGTCGACAGCCAATAACCCTGTCCAATCGCGACGGGAATCGTGTCACCCGCGTACCACTTTTGTTTGAAGCGTCTTTGTTTCCACTCTTGTGATGGCATGAGGCCAGTCAGCTCACCATCGATGTCGATGCCGTTTTTGCTGCCAAAACCAAACGGCGTCATAAACGCGTTGATCCGATCAATACCAAGATCATTGCCGAGACCATAGTAGTAGGTGTCACACGAGACAACGATCGACTTGTGCAAATTGACAACGCCGTGCCCGCCTTCTTTCCAATCTCGATAGGGCCGCGCCAAGCCGGGCAGCATCCACTGCCCCGTATCAACAATGGAATACTCGGGCGTACGTTTGCCGTTCTCAAGCGCGGCCAACGCCATGAAGGGCTTGATCGTTGAGCCGGGCGGATATTGCCCCCGCAGGGCGCGGTTATTGAGAGGTTTGTCTTCGGAGTTATTCAGCAAATCCCAGTTGACCGGATCGATCCCATCGACAAATAAATTTGGATCAAAGCCGGGTTTCGAGACAAATGCCAAGATTTCGCCGTTAGTCGGATCTAACGCGACCAGCGCGCCACGAAACTCGCCAAAGGCTTCTTCAACAAACTGTTGCAGCTTGATGTCTAGCGTCAAACGTAGATTGTTCCCCGCAACCGGTTCGGACTTTGCCAGTGAGCGAATCGCCCGGCCGCCGGCATCAATTTCAACCTGTTCACTACCCGTGGTGCCATGCAGTTCGGCTTCGTAACTGCCCTCGATGCCTAGTTTGCCGATGTGATCGGTGCCTTTGTAGTTGCGCGAAAGATTATCGGCCTCAATCTTCTTTAGGTCCGCATCGTTAATGCGGCCGATATAACCGATGGCGTGGGAAGCCACCTCTCCAAACGGATAGTTACGAAACAAACGCGCGCGAATGTCGAAACCCGGAAAGCGATAACGATTCACGGCGAAACGCGCGACCTCGGCTTCAGTTAATCGATTGCGAATCGGTAACGACTCGAAACTCTTGCTTTCTTCGAGCAGCCGCTTAAAACGACGACGATCTTTAGGCTGGATATCGATAATCGTGGCGAGATCATCGAGAACCTTGTCGAGGTTCTGTACCTTCGAGGGTGTCACTTCCAGGGTAAAGGCGGAATAATTCGCCGCTAGAACTTCACCATTCCGATCATAAACAACACCGCGATTGGGGACCACGGGCACAACGGATATGCGATTCGCTTCGGCCATCGTGTGGTACTGATCGCGTTTGATGACTTGCAGGTAAATGAGTCGGGAGGCAAGGATCAGAAACGCAATAAGAATAGCGATGGTCGCGAAAATGACGCGGCTGCGGAACACGTTGAGTTCCGCCTCGCGATTCTTGATGGTTGTGCCGACCACTTTGTGCCGCCAGTTACATCATGACGGTGTCTGCACGACGACGAAATCGGGGCAAGGTTGCCACGAAATGGAGCGGCATCCACAGCACTGCACCAACAAACGGCGCAACAGCCAGCGCGAGACCGGCAAAGTCGCGGCCGAGCGATAAATTTAATCCCACATAGAGCAGCTGCGCGGCAAACAAAATGCCCAACATGTGCAACGCTTGTTCGACCACCGTCAAATGCAAGATTCGAATTCTGAGTAGTTGGGCGAGAAACACCGCGACAACATAAACAAACGCGTGTTGGCCCAGCAGCGCGCTGTCGGCAACGTCCATTACCATCCCGAGCGCAAAGGCCCACGTCTGTCCAATATTGCGCGGCTCGTGCACCACCCAATAAAGAAGCAGTAACAAGACGAAGTCGGGACGAACTTGTAACAACCATCCCGACCACGGTAGCAGGTTGACGACCAACGCCACAAACAAAGACACTAACACCAATCGTAATGGTGCCGGAGGTCGCAGAACATCGCGGGAGGCAGGGGAAAGATCCATGTCGTTGCCTCTTTCGCCTATCGATCACGCAACGCGCGCTTCGCTTCGAGCTTGGCTTCGCGTTTGGTTTGGGATGTCTTGGCGGGGCCGGCGCGGTCATTGGTATTGACGTCGGGCTGCGGGTAGGCGGCATCAGTGCTGGTCAGCACCTTCACAAATCGGTGGTGGTCGGGCGCGGTTGAAGGCTGTGCAACGATGCGCGCAAACGAAAACGCGGGGTTCTTGTCGACGATGGTAACCGTCGCAACGGAGAGTCCCGCAGGATAGGTACCGTCGATGCCAGACGTGACGAGCTCATCACCAACCTGCACGTCCGCTGCAACAGGGATGAATGGCAACTCAATGGTGCCTTCTCGGCCGCTGCCTACCGCAACTGCGCGTAACCCACTCCGCAACCGGCTGACTGGTGCTGATTCAGCATTGGCGATATCGGTGCTAGGCGCTGTTGTCTCTGTAGTCAGTGCCGCTGCGTTTGACGTTGCGGCATTTGATGTCGCAGGTTTTGGCAGCGCAACAGCTACGGGGACTGGACGAACTATCATGACCGGAACCGATTGGTCTTTCTCCGTGGTGAGTGTGACTTCTGCCGTGTTCGCGCCTAACGCGGTGACTTGTCCCACCACGCCAGCGCCGTCGATCACTGCCGCACCGGCTTTGATGCCGCTACTCAAGCCGCGGTTGATGATGATCCGGCGTGCGAACGGGTTACGTGCATCGCGAATGATTTCTGCCACCACGCCGTCCCGGCTGAAGCGTTCATTCGCTGCGTTAATCGCGGCAACCTGTGTTTGCTCTGACAGGATCAAACGCGCCCGCTGGCCTTCCGCGCTGAGCATCAACACTTGGTCGCTGAGCGCTTTGTTTTCGGCGAGCAATTTATCTTGTGCCGTGAAGTAGGCACCGATATCCCGCGCCACTTTCCCCGGGAACACCAACGCTTGTTCGATCGGCGTCAACACCGTCGAAACTGCGACCCGCACCGCAGATAACGCCTGGAAACGATGGTCTGCAATCATCACTGCGACGGCGACGAGGCCAAAAAACGTGACGCGCGCTAACGGCGAGGGACCGCGCGTAAAGAAGTTTTCTTGGTAGGCGGCCACGCTACTTGACTACCCCGTCGAAGCCACCCGCACCGCAGGCGACAGGTTGGCTCGCGCAGTAGAAGTACGACATGTTTACAGCTCGTTGGTGAAAACGGACCCTAACTTATCCGTCTCTTCGAGCGCGCGGCCGGAGCCGCGAACCACGCAAGTCAACGGATCATCGGCGACGATCACGGGCAGACCAGTTTCCTCGACCAGCAATCGATCGAGTTCGCGCAACAACGCGCCGCCGCCGGTCAAGACCATACCTTTCTCGGCGATGTCGGCACCGAGCTCAGGCGGCGTCTGCTCAAGCGCAGACTTCACAGCAGACACGATCGAGTTCAACGGGTCAGTCAGCGCTTCCAAAATCTCGTTTGACGAAATGGTGAACGAACGCGGAATACCTTCCGCCAAGTTGCGGCCTTTGACTTCCATCTCGCGCACTTCGGCACCTGGGAATGCGGACCCAATTTGTTTCTTGATCGATTCGGCAGTTGCCTCGCCGATCAACATGCCGTAGTTGCGGCGAATGTAGTTGATGATGGCTTCGTCAAACTTATCACCACCGACACGTACACTCGCTGAATAGACGATACCGCCAAGTGAGATGACACCAACCTCCGTGGTGCCGCCTCCGATATCCACCACCATTGATCCGGTCGGCTCAGCAATCGGCAGGCCTGCACCGATCGCTGCAGCCATCGGTTCCTCAATCAAAAACACTTGGGATGCGCCTGCCGCAACAGCCGACTCACGAATCGCGCGACGTTCCACTTGCGTCGATCCGCACGGCACACAAATCACAATACGTGGGCTCGGTCGATACCACTGTGCGTCGTGCACTTTTTTGATGAAGAACTTGAGCATGTGCTCGGTGGTATGGAAGTCGGCGATCACGCCGTCTTTCATCGGGCGAATCGCCGTTATATTGCCCGGCGTACGGCCCAACATCATCTTGGCCGCAACACCGACCGCTTGAATTGTTTTTTTGCTATTGGGGCCGGCGTCTTGCCGGATCGCGACGACTGATGGCTCGTCAAGAACGATGCCTTTGCCGCGAAGATAAATGAGGGTGTTTGCCGTTCCTAAATCGATGGCGAGATCGCTGGAGAAATACTTGGAGAAGAACATGTTGCCTTTCTGCTGTCTTGCCTTGTCTTGATGCCGACACAGCGCGCGCCTGGCTGTGCCTGAAATGCGTGTGTACCGCTCTTTATTATTTTGGAAGTTGCCTTCGCCACTGCACAACAAACGGCACAGGGAACAAAGTGAATGAAACAAAATGCAAACTCGAACAAGGAACAACCAATGATTGGGCGATTCCGTGCCCGATTGTTGCGCCAAAACAGCGTCAGGCGGATTTCTGTAGTCAGGTGCGATATGATACCTGAGCCCACTATGAAAAGGTCGCGTTTTAGGTGACTTTCTCGCATTGAAATCTGGCGAAATTCTGAAGCTTCCGTTTTCCCGGTCGCAGCTGCTAATCGTCGAACTTACGCCGAATTTATGTAACATCCAATCATGTCTTTCGATCCCGGCACACTTGCTCGAATTGCCAACTTGGCGCGGCTCGATATTCCGGCTGACCGGCTTGGCGAATACGGGTCCGAAATGTCGAGCATCCTGGCACTGGTCGACCAACTCCAGGGAGTGGACACCGCCGGCATCAGCCCGCTCGCCCACCCGCTGTCGGCGGTTGACGAGATGACACTCCGGCTCCGCCCAGACGTGGCAGCCGCGGCCATTGACCGCGACGCCAACATGCAAAACGCGCCAGAGACAGAAAATGGACTGTTTTTAGTGCCAAAAGTGCTGGAGTAGCGCGGTGAGTCGTCCCCCACATACTGTCGCGGAGACCGTCGCCGCACTTAAATCCGGCTCCGTGTCCGCGGTCGAACTCGCCACCGAGGCGCTCGCCCGTGCCAACGCCGCCGCTGGCCTAAACGCGTTTTTGCATATTGACCCCGAGCGGACACTGGCCGAAGCGCGCGACGCCGACGCCCGGAGGAAGGCGCAAAACGCCGCCCCGCTACTCGGTGTCCCAGTGGCGCACAAGGATATCTTTGTCACTCGCGGCTGGCGCTCAACCGCCGGCTCGAAGATGCTCGCCGACTATGTGTCGCCATTTGACGCCACGGTGGTCGAGCGTTTGCGTGCAGCCGGGATGGTGTGTGTCGGCAAACTCAACTGCGACGAGTTTGCGATGGGTTCCTCAAACGAAAACTCGGCCTTTGGACCGGTGCAGAACCCCTGGGGAAATGACCAAATCGGCAGCCGCATTCCCGGTGGCTCGTCCGGTGGCTCGGCAGCGGCGGTCTCCGCCGGAATCGTCCCGGCCACAACCGGCACCGACACCGGTGGCTCGCTGCGCCAGCCTGCCGCGATGACGGGTATCACCGCCATCAAACCTACCTACGGCCGTGTATCACGCTATGGCATGATCGCCTTTGCCTCGTCGTTGGACCAAGGTGGGCCGATGGCGCACACGGCTGAGGATTGCGCGCTGCTGCTCGATGCCATGGCCGGTTTTGACGAGCGCGATTCGACGTCGCTCGATAGCGAAAAGGCCAAAGTGCCCATTTGGCGGGCGTTTTCAGGCATTATTGCTCGAAACGCCGCGTCAAAAGGCGATCCTTCGACTTCGCTCAGGACGAGGTTTGATGGTTTGCGGATCGGCGTACCAAAGGAGTTTTTCGCAGAAGGACTCGCAGCCGATGTTGGCGCGCGGGTGACCGAAGCCATTGAGACCTTCAAAAAACACGGCGCCACGGTCGTCGATATTTCGCTGCCGCGCACCGCATTGGCCATCCCGGCGTATTACGTCATCGCGCCGGCGGAAGCGTCATCCAACTTAAGCCGCTTCGATGGTATCCGCTTCGGCCACCGCGCAGCGCAGTATGCCGACCTCAACGACATGATTGCCAAGAGTCGCGCCGAGGGCTTCGGTCGCGAGGTGCAACGCCGTATCCTGACGGGTGCGTATGTGTTGAGCCATGGCTACTACGACGCCTATTACCTACAGGCCCAACGCGTTCGCCGACTGATCGCGCAAGATTTTCAGGATGCGTTCAAGTCGTGCGACCTCATCATGGGACCAGTCGCGCCGACCACCGCATGGAAGATCGGCGAGAAATCGAGTGACCCGGTGGCGATGTATCTCGAAGATATTTTTACCCTTGGTGTTTCGCTGGCCGGCTTGCCCGGTATGTCGGTGCCGTGCGGGTTTGATCATCAGAAACTGCCGGTCGGTTTGCAAATCATCGGCAACTACTTTGAAGAGCCGGCAATGCTGGCGGCAGCGCACCGTTACCAACTACTCACCGATTGGCACCTACAAACCCCGGGGGGCGTCAAATGACCTGGGAAATTGTGATCGGCATCGAAACGCACACTCAGCTTGCGACCAAGTCGAAGATCTTCTCGAATGCGTCCACCGCGTTCGGCGCGCCACCGAATACGCAGGCGTCGGTCGTCGACTTGGCGCTGCCTGGAACACTGCCAGTGATGAACAAACAGGCCGTCGAATTCGCGATCAAATTCGGCCTCGCGGTGAACGACGGGCAGACGCACAACATCGCGCGTCGTTCGATCTTCGCCCGCAAAAACTACTTTTATCCCGACTTGCCGAAGGGTTATCAAATTTCGCAATTTGAGTTGCCGGTCGTCACTGGCGGGTTTGTGGATATTCAAGTCGGCGAGGGTGAAAAGGCTTCTACCAAGCGCATCAACCTCACCCGCGCGCACCTCGAAGAAGACGCTGGCAAGTCGTTGCACGAAGGCCTTGAAACATCGGGTGTATCCGGCATCGACTTAAACCGTGCCGGCACGCCACTCTTGGAAATTGTGAGTGAGCCGGAAATGCGCTCGGCCGCGGAAGCGGTGGCGTATGCGAAAGCGCTGCACGGCATCGTGACGTGGATCGGCATCTGCGATGGCAACATGCAAGAAGGTTCGTTCCGATGTGACGCCAACGTATCGGTACGCAAACCCGGTGAGCCGCTCGGCACGCGCTGCGAAATCAAGAACGTGAACTCGTTTCGCTTTCTGGAACGCGCGATCAACTATGAAGTGCGTCGCCAGATTGAACTGATCGAAGACGGCGGCAAAGTCATCCAGCAAACGCGCCTCTACGATGCGGACCGCGATGAGACACGCGCGATGCGGTCGAAGGAAGATGCGATGGACTATCGCTATTTTCCGGATCCGGATTTGTTGCCGTTGGTGATTACGGACGGCAAGATTGCAAGCATCCAAAAAGTGATGCCTGAACTGCCAGCGGCGATGGCCGCACGTATGGAA
The DNA here is from genome assembly GCA_044346745.1 of Usitatibacteraceae bacterium. Taxonomy (GTDB): domain Bacteria; phylum Pseudomonadota; class Gammaproteobacteria; order Burkholderiales; family Usitatibacteraceae; genus UKL13-2. Next base: position 9,337 of record JBIIYQ010000016.1, read on the forward strand.
GGTGAGTTTGGCTTGTCGACCTACGATGCGCGTCTACTTACCCAAACACGAGCTATCGCCACCTATTTCGATGAGATGGTCGCAACGGCACCGGATCAAGCCAAGCTGTGCGCAAACTGGATCAACGGGGAACTCGCCTCCCACCTGAACCGCGACAACCTAGAAGTCGAGATTTCGCCAATCAGCCCGTTGCAGCTTGCAACATTAGTGCTGCGCATAGCTGACGGTAGATTGTCTTCAAAGATGGCAAAGCAAGTCTTCGGCTACATGTGGGCCGGTGAACGCGGCGGTGACGCTGACGCCATCATCGAAGCGCGCCGTCTCGAGCAAGTCACCGATTCCGGCACCATCGAAAAAATCATCGACGACGTGCTGACCAAGAATGAAAAATCAGTCGCCGAATTCAAGTCCGGCAAAGACAAAGCGATTCAGGCGCTGATTGGCCAAGTGATGAAAGCCTCACAGGGCAAGGCGAACCCCGGGCAGGTTAACGACTTGCTGCGCAAAAAACTCGCGGAATAGCGATTAGCGCGAGGCACCTTTTGGAATCGGCGCTTCGACCAGCACATTGCCCTGCTCGTCGAGCAACGTGCCGGGACGCATGCCACTCTTCAAACGGCGGAAGCGTTCTTTTTCTCCCTCATATCGAGCGAGAGAGACTTTCTTGTCCGCTTCCAGCCGGGTAACTTCTTCCACCAAATTGGCGCGGTCGGACTTGGCGCGGTCAAAGTCGGATTGCAACTGCGGCGGGACTTCGCGCTCGTTGCTCTTGCCTTCCTTGCCGTCCTTCGCATCTTTGGCATCTTTCGCTTTGCCCGCCTTGCTGTTGCCGGCGACGTAGAACGCCATCTGGTTATTCACCTTCTCCAGACGGGCCTCGACATCGGCAATTCGCGCTTCGAGAAAGCTGCGACGTTGCTCCAGCTGCGCGAGGTCTTTATCGCGTATCACGTCGATTTCCCGCTCCGAACTGTACGTGCCGAGCATGGCAAGATCCTTTTGCCGCTGCTCCGCCACTTTCTTGTCGTTCTCACGTTGTTTGGCATCGGCTTCTGCCTTCGCCTTTTGTTGCTCTGGCGTGAGGGGTGCTTCGAGCTTGCGAATTGTGCGGCCCTGTTTGGAAATCTCGGTGACATCTTTTTTTGCACATGCCGTTGGCATGGTTTCACCATAGTGCGTCACCCCTTTATCGTCAACACAGCGAAACAGCGTCGATTGCGCTTGGGCGGAAGCTATCGTGCAGAGTAATACCGCAAAGAGAATTCGAGAATGAGTCATGGGTGGTGAGCGCGGTAGAAAAGGTGCGACGTCAGCCAATTACCGGATCCATCCAATCAGTCCAGCGCCGCAAATCTACGCGCCGTACTGGGTCCGGTAGGCCGCAATTTTTGCCAGTTTATCGTTTTCCCCGCCATTTGCCGCGTTTTTTTCGGTCAAGAAAGCGACAATATCGGCGAGCGTTGCCACCGCGATAACGGGAATGCCGTGCTGTTGGGTGACCTCCTGCGCCGCCGATAGTGGGCCCAATCCCTTTTCCTGCCGGTCGAGCGAGATCACCACCGCAGCCGGCGTGGCCCCCGCATCCCGGATCATGGCCACCGATTCCCGCACCGAGGTCCCGGCCGAAATCACGTCATCCACAATCAACACTTTGCCCGCCAACGGGGTGCCGACGATCAATCCGCCCTCGCCGTGGTTCTTGGCCTCTTTGCGGTTAAAGGCGTAGGGCACATTGCGCCCCTTCTCGGCCAGTTTGATGGCCATGCCTGCGGCGAGGGTGATGCCCTTGTAGGCGGGGCCAAAAATCATGTCAAACGACACGCCGGACGCCAGCGCGGCACGGGCGTAGAAATCCGCTAGCCTGCCCATCGATGCGCCGTCATTAAACAGCCCGGAATTAAAAAAGTACGGCGAGAGGCGACCGGCCTTCGTTTTGAATTCGCCGAAGCGGAGCGCATTTTGCTGGATGGCGAATTCGACGAACTCGGTGCGGAAATCGTTCATTTGAGAAGAGAGAAGAGGGAAGAGTGAAGTAACCGAGGTATGCGGACGAGGGGGCTACGAAAACAGCTGGGAAGTAAGAGCGGGCGGGAGCGTCGGTGCGCGACGAGAGGAAAGGCAAACCCCTCCTTTCTCCCTTCTCCCTTCCCCCTTCTCAAACCCACCTAGCCTCAGAAAACCTATCGCATAATCGCGTCTCTCAGTATTTTACGGAATTCCAATGCGCGTCATTTCGGTTAACGTCAACGGTATCCGCTCGGCGACATCCAAAGGCATCATCAAGTGGCTGAAAACACAAAAGCCGGACGTGGTGTGCCTGCAAGAAATCAAAGCGTTGGAGAGTGATGTCCCAGAGGAAGTCCACGCGTGGAAGGGCATGCACGGCTTTTATCATCCGGCGGAAAAGAAGGGCTATGCCGGTGTAGCAGTGCTCTCGAAACACGAGCCCGACAAGGTCATCATCGGAACCGGCATCAAGTGGATTGATGCGGAAGGTCGCTACCTCGAAGTGCAGTTCGGCAATCTCTCGGTGGTCTCGTTGTATGTGCCGTCTGGATCGGCTTCCGAAGAAGCGCAGGCCAAGAAGTTTCGCTTCATGGAAGCCTTCATGCCCTATCTGAAGAAGCTCAAGAAGTCAGGCCGCGAAGTCATCATCGTCGGTGACTGGAACATCGCGCACAAAGAAATCGACTTGAAGAACTGGCGTGGCAACAAAAAGAACTCGGGCTTTCTGCCGGAAGAGCGCGAATGGCTCACAACACTGTTCGACACGGTCGGTTACGTCGATACCTTCCGTACATTGAACGATAAACCTGACCAATACACTTGGTGGTCCAACCGTGGCAACGCGCGCGAAAACAACGTCGGTTGGCGCATCGACTATCACATCTGTACACCGGGCATTGCCGCCAAAGCGACCAAGACTAGTGTGTACACCAAAGCCTGGTTTTCCGACCACGCGCCGCTCACCATCGACTACGATTTCGCTCTGTAGCGGCCCTAACCGCTGCTTTTTGTTTGCTGTGCGTGGTAGTTGGTTGCGATTCTCGCGGCGCGTAGGGATTCGCCGGCTAGGATGCGCTGCATGATCGTATCCTCAACCTGCTGGATTTGCTGCGCGGTGGTGAGCACTTCTAATGCACGGCCCGCTGGAACAACGACAACACCAGAATCGTCGGCAAGCGGAATATCTCCTGCACGAACCTGCCGTCCGGCGATGTTCACCAGGGCATCAATCGCTTCTAACTCGACACGATCCTTACCAGTCATCATGTGCGTGCCGCGCGAAAACACGGGGTAACCCAACTCCCGGATCTTCGGAATATCACGGCAGACGCCGTCAATCACCGTGCCTGCGATGCTATTCATGTGCGCCAAGGTCGTCATGATGTCGCCCCAGACCGTGCAATCGAGCCGTCCGGCGTTATCGATGACCACCATTTGATCAGCAGAGACATCGTCAAGAAAATCGCCCACAGTTCCGCGTTCGACTGCGCCGGCGAGGCGGTACTTAACGGTAAATGCACGACCCACTGCCCGCTGCCCCGGGGACGACGGTTGTGATGCCTAGACATCCTGCGGCAAGGCCCAGCTTGTCCATCGCGTCGGACACACTCGGTGTATCGAGCGAGCGAAAAGCGGCCAGCAATTCGGCTTCTGTCATGTCGGGTTACCGTGATTTGTGGATTGCAACATGGTTTCGTAGCCGAAGCGTTTGTCGACCTCAAGGATCGATACGCCCGCACGCAGCGCGGACAGCATGACTTCTTCTTTGGCGAGGATTTCGTCCGCGGCGGCCACCACAGCATCCAGCTTTTCAACCGGAATCACCACCACGCCATTCACGTCGGCCTCGATGACGTCCCCCGGGCGCACGGCGGCATTCCCCAAACGTACCGGCACGTTCCATGCCTCTTGCACAATTCGGCCGCGCGCGGTTGTCGGCACGGTGCCACGTGCGTGCACGGGAAAGCCAAACTCCTCGCAGGCATCTACGTCTCGCACGGCACCATCAACAACAACAACGCCGGCGAGCCCTTTCTGGCGCGCCGCCATCGCCAGGATTTCGCCCCAGCAATTGTTGTGAAGGTTGCCCCGGTTGTCGATCACGATGATGTCTCCGTGCGCGCCCGCAGCAATGGCGTCCACCCCCAGATGCGCGCTCGTCGGCACCGCTCCCGCCGCCGTCATCCGGATTGTCACTGCCCGGTCGACGACTTTCGTTCGAGCCCATTGCGGCACGATGCCCGCAACCGCCTGTTGTGCGATGCCGAGTCGGTCAAGCGCGTCACTGAGGTTCGACGTCGCCAATTTGGCAAAACGATTTCGATATTGCGCGTCAAATTGGCTCGCGTTCATCGCGGTGCTCCTGAACCTACAAGATGGTAAATATCCAACGTACGTTCCCCGGCGCGGATGCGCGCAAGGATGTCTCGTTCCTTTCGTTCGCGCTCAACAGCTCGTTCCAACACCTCACCAGCACGATTCGCGGGAATGATCACGACCCCGTCTGCATCTCCCAGCACCCAGTCGCCCGGTGAGATTGAAACGCCGTCGATACAAACCGTCTGCGGAAACTGCGCAGTGACGTGTTTTTCGGTGCCCTTTACCGAAATCCCTTTCGCAAACACCGCGAAGCCGAGTGCGCCGATGGCCTCGCGGTCTCGCACCGAACCACTTGTGACGAGCCCGCGCAAACCGCGCGTCATCGCTGCCACCGCCATGATTTCACCAAACGGGCCGGCCTCAAGGTAGTCATACGCATTTACCACCAAGACATTGCCCGCGGGAGCCTGATAGATCGCTTCGTGCAGCGCAAGATTGTCTCGCGGAGTCAGGGAAACTGGGAAGGCGGGCCCGGACAGGCGCATGCCTTGCCAGATGGGCTTAACAACACTAGAGAGCGCACCAGCGCGTCCTGCGGCCTCGTGTACGGTGGCAACGGACTGCTCGGCATACAGGCCGTCAAATGCATGAAACTGACTTGGCGGAAGCGGCGACATCGGGGCGGGTGACTTGGCGGAAGCGGCGACATCGGGGCGGGTGACACGCGAGACGCGTGAAAGTTAAATCACGCCAGACTCTCGGTTCGTGCGTCTCGGCGCAGTTTCGGCAATACCGAAGTATGGCTTCAGGAGGGTTGAAGCACGCCTTGTTGTAGAAGGTGTAGCAACACCTTGGTGGCAGGGGAGAGTTCGTCCGCGTCGCGCACACACAGCAGAAGTTGATTCTCCGCCCATCTTTCGGTCAACGTCAGCACATGAATCTCGTGCAGCGTCTGCAAGCGTCGTGCACCGGAGCCGGAGATCACCGCGATGCCGACCCCCTGAGCGACCATTCGTACGATGGCATCAAATCCAGCGACATGAATTCGGCTAAGCAGTTTATGTCCCGCTTCGCGGGCGCGGTCCGACAAAAAGTGGAACAGCGCCGCGGTGCGTTGCAGGCACACTTGGTCTTCTTGCAACACCTCGTCGAACGCAATCTCGGTCTGCTTTTTCCAGCGGTGTCGGACTGAGACAATGACCACCAACTCGTCGTCGCGGAACGGAAACGTGGCGAGGTCGAGAACCGCAAAATTTGGCGAGTAAATGCCGATGTCCGCTTGGCCTTCCCGGACCTGTTTCACGACCTCCGCACTGGTGGCTTCAACCAGCGCAACATCAATTTTTGGGTAACTCGCGAGAAATCTCGCCATCAACTCGGGCAGGTGTTCACTCACCGCCGTGGTGTTGGCGGCAAGTCTGACCCGTCCACGCGGTGCGCGCGCGAAGTCCGAAACGTCCTCGTTGGTCAGGGCGGCCTTTTCCAGTAGGTCGCGCGCGTGACCGACCAGTCTCTGGCCTGCTGCGGTCAACGTCACGCCTTTTTGTGTGCGCAGACAAAGCGCGGTACCAAATGCATCCTCCAGCGATTTGAGGCGGGCGCTCACCGCCGGCAGCGACAACGATACCTGCTCGGCTGCCGCCGTCATTGTGCCCGCCTCGGCAAGCGCGCAGAAAACGCGTAAGTCGTCGAGGGTCCATCGAATCGTCATAGGGCAAAAGAATAATCGAATTTGTCCGGCAGATTGCGATCTCCATCACATTCACAACGGGGCAAGGGGCCGGATACCGTCATAATTCAAACGCCTTGTTTTGCTTGTCCACTCTTTGATCACCTGAATGATTCGCATCTCCAATCTCACCCTTGCGCGCGGCACCAAACGTCTTTTCGATAACGCCAGCCTGACACTCTTTCCCGGACACAAAGTTGGACTGGTCGGGGCGAATGGCATCGGTAAATCGACCCTGTTTGCGTTGATGCGCGGCGAAATGCACCAAGATTCAGGCGACCTCGAAATGCCGCCGTCGTGGGTGATCGCCCACGTTGCACAACACACACCACAAAGTGCGTTATCGGCGCTCGAATACACACTCGACGGTGACCGCGAGCTGCGGGTATTGGAAGCCGAACTCGCGAAAGCGGAAGGGGCGGAGTGGCACGACGAGTCGGAACACGAAAAACTCGCAGCGGAGTTGTCACATTTGCACACCCGGTTTGAAGAGATTGGCGGTTACGCGGCGAGATCACGCGCCGCATCACTGTTATCCGGCTTGGGCTTTAACGAAGAGCAACAAGAGCTCGCCGTCAGCACCTTTTCCGGCGGCTGGCGTATGCGTTTGAACTTGGCGCAAGCGCTGATGTGCCGCTCGGATTTATTGTTGCTCGACGAGCCAACCAACCACCTCGACCTCGACGCGGTGATGTGGATTGAAGACTGGCTGGCCCAGTATCGCGGCACGTTGTTTCTGATTACCCACGATCGTGACTTTCTCGATGCGGTAGTCAACCAAGTGGTGCATGTTGAGAATCAAAAGCTCAATCAATACAGCGGCAACTATTCAACCTTCGAGCGCACCCGCGCGATGCAGTTGGCGAATCAACAAGCGCAGCACGTGAAACAGCAGCGGCAAGTGCAGCATCTGAAGAGTTACATCGACCGCTTCAAAGCCAAGGCGACCAAGGCGAAACAAGCGCAAAGCCGTATCAAGACACTGGAGCGCATGGAAATCATCGCCGCGGCGCACGTTGATTCACCGTTTGAGTTTTCGTTTCGCAAGCCCGCGGCGGCTCCACGCCAGCTGTTGCACCTGAAAGAAGCCGAGCTCGGTTACGAATCCAAAACGGTCCTGCCTCACGTTGAATGGCGATTGTTCTACGGCGACAAAATCGGCCTGCTCGGTCCCAACGGTGCGGGTAAGTCAACGCTCGTCAAAACTCTGGCGGGATCACTCGCGCAGAAAAAAGGTGGTCGTTACGAAGGGCAAGGACTCAAGATCGGTTATTTCGCGCAGCACCAGATTGAACAGCTCAGAACCGATGAATCGGCACTAATGCACTTCAAGCGTTTGGATCCAACCACCCGCGAGCAAGAGTTCCGCAACTTCTTAGGCGGCTTCGACTTTCGTGGCAACCGTGTTGAAGAGCCAGTCGGGCCATTTTCCGGCGGCGAAAAAGCGCGCTTGGCACTTGCGCTAATCGTCTGGCAAAAGCCAAATCTTCTTCTGCTCGACGAACCCACCAACCACCTCGATATCGACATGCGAGAAGCGCTCGCCGAAGCGCTGCAGGAATTCGAAGGCACGCTGGTCGTAGTCGCACACGACCGGCATTTGCTCAAAGCCACTGCCGATCAACTCTGGCTGGTCGCGGATGGCGAAGTCAAGGAATTCGACGGTGATCTGGACGACTACAAACAGTGGGCGAAACAGTACGCCACCGCCAAGGCCAAAGGCTTCAAGGAATATCGCGATGCCAAACCCAAGGAAGGACGAGCGGAACCAGCCAAAAGTGGTCTGAAACCCGCGCCAGTGCTAGAGGTTGCCGCTACATCGCCCGCTGACCGTAAGGAGCAAAAGAAGACCGATGCAGAAGCCCGCCAGCGGCTTGCGGCGGCACGTAAGCCGCTGGAGAAGAAACTCGCGGAGCTAGACACCAAACTTAAGGCGCTGACGGCTGAGAAGACCAACATTGAGACGTGGCTAAGTGATGAATCCGCGTACACGGAAGAGAAAAAACCGCAACTGCAGGAAATGTTGAAACGACAGGGTGAAGTCGCCGGCGCGATCAGTGACGTGGAGTGGGAGTGGCTAGCAACGAGCGAGAAATTGGTGGGGATAGTATGAATTTTTACGGGTTTTTGCCGAAGTGTTAATTTAAATTTTAATCAAAGTTGAAATCTCAATTGGCGCGGGGTAAGTTGCGCCTGACGCAAATCGCGTTTTCGTACAGGTGTATGCCTCAAACAAACCCAAACAGGAGACTTTCATGAATTTGAAATCTGTTATGTGATGCGTATTCGCATTAGGTCTGAGCATTGCAGGTGGTGCGTTTGCCACTGATTTGTCCACATCCAACCAGTTGGACGAAAAGACATTGATGAGCCCTTCTGCTTATGCTCTTTTGGTCGCACCAATTAAGTCTAAGTCAGTATTGGATACTCATATAGTGGAAGACGCTGATTCGCCTCTGTCGAAGTTGTCGACAAGTGCACAAGCAGAATTTTCCGCCAGCATCCGATTCAATGAAAAGGGCATTACTGGATTTAGATATGACGCGCTAGCGGGGCTTACTGCAACAGACGCACACGAGATACTCGCCCTTTTCGGGGCCCAGCGCGCCACCCGACTGATTGACAACTTGCGGATCGCTTCAGATACCGATGCCGCAATCATGAAAGGAACGTTTTTTGTGAACGGCAAACGATTTGATCCGGCCGCGCGTAACACACAACTAAAGTTTGGCCAGTGGTATGACGCCGACGAATATGCAAGCGGAACAGATTACAAGGGCTACTACTGCGCACAACGGGCCACATGCCTACGAGCTGAGAACGCTATTTGTATGTCGTCATGCTAACTTGTGATCAAGCTGGCCAATGGAGGTTGATCAGCTAGCATCGGCGGGCGGCACTTGTTGCCCCCGCCCCCTGAAAGCGATGTGTATATTGATGAAACGTAATTCGTCAGTTGTATTCGTGGTCGCGGCACTGTGCATACATATTCTAGGATGCACGCACACCTCGTCGGTGCGCGTTGGTGCGCCAGATTTTTTCAAGGTCGTAGAAGAAATTCCTCGAATGGAAGTCCTTGACGACGTCAAGCGGGCAACGATTGTAAACGCATTCAACCGCTACATTGAGGATTTTCCACACCAGAAAGCGCTGTCGGCCACGCATGATGCAGATTTGGATTTGTACTTGCGAATTGCGCAAAGCATGGTGTTCTACACGAACATGACCTCTTACGCGATCCAACAGAAGTTGATCTTGGACGAGAATACGAGGCGACGACGTACCACTGCTGCGCAGAGACTTGAGTACTATGAAAGTTTGATTCGCGTTAGAGATTTCAAGAACGCAGTTGACTTTGCACCCCAGCTTCAACCTCCTGCCGAGGATTTACTGCCGGAGATGGTTGACCCACTGGGGCGTGGCTTCACTGGTCCTTCAGTGTGGCAACTTCACCCGCTGCTTGATATTGCTACGCGTGTTCCGGCCAATCTCAGTGCAGATTGGCAAATTGTTGTGGTCGCGCATCCGCGCTGCGGGTTCTCGCGGCAAATGATGCAACGTATCAACGCTGACACTGCGCTTTCTAGCGAAGTGAAGGGACGCATCCTGTTTGTCACCCCCCAGAACTCTCAATTCGACTTTGAAACACTGCGCGACTGGAATCACCGCTATCCGGATCAAGCACTTTCGGTTGTTCACATTGCGTCTGAGTGGCCTTTCGACCAGTTTTCGGAAACACCGGTTACCTATTTCCTCCACAAAGGGGTAGTGCAGAAGAAATTGGTGGGGTGGCGCAACGATACCCATCGAGATCGGTTTGCTGAAGCAATTTCGGAATTGAAAAGGCTGCCCGCCAAATAGCCGTACAAGCAAGCTTCGCGCCACGGCGCCGATGCCAGTTGGGAAAAGTCCGCTTGCTAGCTTGTAGTCAAAACAGCGGCTTCGCGCCTGACCTATCGGCGGCTGGCTGAATTCAGCCTTGATTTGGCGGTGTTTGTCGCAGCCCGCCCTGATTCCGCCGGGCCAACAGCAGAATCCACCCCATACATTTACGGGGAATCTTCATGACACTACCGCCCAAAGTCCAAGCTGCTGTCGATGTACTCGCTAGGTTCGATGTTCACCCAGACGCAGTCGCGCCGCTTTCATATCGGGTTTATCTGCGTTTGAAGCCGGCAACGCCACCGCCGTTGTGGGGGGCAAGCCCGGGCTATTGGACGTTTGTCGCGTTTAGTTTTGCCTTTGGTAGCGCTGCATTGTTTTTTGTCGGTGCGACTTACTGGCTTTTTCAACAGGGTCGAGACCCTGTCGCCGAGCTGCTTAGCCCCGCACCGCAACTTGTGTTGTGGTCGTTCTTCGGGTTCATTGGCTGGTGCGGTGCGTCTTCTACTTCTAATCAAATGAAGCTCGAGGCCGAGCATTTACAGCTGCCCTTGTGGGAGGACTTCTCGTCCGGGTGGCGACCCGCGGTCGAACAAGTCGAAGCGCGCGCCAACCCGAATCGATATTGGCTGGCTGCATTAAAAGGCGAGCCCATGGTGAAACGCGCCGAGTTCATCGGGGTGATCGCATTTGTGGCGTTGGCATTCGCCCTGCCCGCAAAAGCCGCCTCCGTTGCCGACGTTCTTGCGCTCGTCTACTTCGGCTTATGCGTCATTGCCAATCAGCGCGGCCCGCGCGGCCGGACGCTGGCGGCGTCGGGGCGGCCGCGCAACGCCTGGTTTATCCAGCACGGTGTTTGGATTGGCTTTCTTGCTACCGCACTGGTGTGGAATTTTGGTCTGGCCGTTTACGTATGGCCGAACAAAACCTCGGACATGCTAGCCGTGTACTGCCTGTTAGCGTTTTTGATGCACTACTTCGACCGCGCGCGCTTTGAGCAACAGCGCCTACTGTTGAGTCGCGTCGAGAAATCGGAGAGCGAAAAACAACTTGCTGAGATTCGGCTACAGTCATTAAAAGCGCAGATCGAGCCGCATTTCATCTTCAACACCCTTGCGCATTTGAAATCGATGATTGCCAGCGACCCTAAGTCTGCGGAGCGTATGGCCGATGAGTTGTCCGATTTTCTGCGCGCCTGCCTGCAAGCGTTGCGCAATGATTCGAGCACTGTTGCGGCGGAAATGGAGCTGGCGCGTGCGTATTTGGAAATTGCCAAACTGCGGATGGGCAGCCGGCTCTCCGGCCAAATCGACATGGGTGCGGATGTCGCGAATGTGAAGATCCCGCCACTTCTCGTGCAGACATTATTGGAAAATGCGATTCAACACGGCGTTGAGCCCAAATCCACACCGAGTGAAATTCGCGTGAGTGCCAACTTGCAGCATGATGATGCGGGTGCCAAACGGCTGTTGGTTCGCGTCGCGGACACGGGCCAGGGCTTTTCGCAATCGAGCGCCTCTGGTGGCTCGGGTATTGGCCTGGCGAATATTCGCGAAAGACTGCAATCGGCTTACGGTGGCCGGGCGACCCTGACACTTTCAGCGAACACGCCAAGCGGGGTGATTGCCGAGATTGAATTGCCGGTAGAACAAAATTCGGAGCACAAGCTATGACAACTGCAATCATCTGCGATGATGAACCACGCCTCGCCGAAGCCCTGCGCGCGCAACTCAAGCTCGCCTGGCCTGAGCTTCACGTGTTGGCTCTCGGGCAGAGCGGGGGCGAAGCACTGGGGCTCATCGCCGAACACGAGCCCGACATTGCTTTCCTCGATATCCGTATGCCGGGCTTGAGTGGCCTTGAGGTTGCGCGCCAGGTAGTCAGCAGCGAGGCCGCGCCACGCATCGTTTTTGTCACGGCTTACGATCAACACGCCATCGAGGCGTTTGAAGCAAGAGCGGTCGATTACCTGCTAAAGCCGGTAAAAGCCGAACGACTGGCCGAAACCATCACGAGGTTAAAAGCATCGATCAACGATCAAGCTTTGCCCAGCGTGGATCAAAAACTCGTAGATGCCCTGCGGCAAATCTCAACTGCGGAGCGCAAGTTTTTGCGTTGGCTCAATTGCGGGCAGGGCAGCGAGATCGACGTCATCGCGACAGGCGAAGTATTGTTTTTCCAGTCGCGCGACAAATACACCGCGGTCATTACGGCGGATAAAGAGCGGTATGTTCGTACACCTATCCGGGATTTGCTCAACGAACTTGACCCTGATGAGTTTTGGCAGGTGCACCGTTCATCGGTCATCCGGGTGGCGGCCATTGAGCGCGTGATGAGGGATGACGTCGGCAGAATGCGCGTCAAGCTGCGCGGTACGAATGAACTCGTCCCGGTATCGGCGGCCTTCACCGGGCGTTTTCGGCAAATGTAGCCACCCGTCTACCGGCGGGTTGAACGTCACAGCGAGTATTTACATTCGTTTGTGACTGCCAGCGGGTTTGTCGCCAAAATGCGGCGAAAATATCGGTTGTCCGTTTTACGCCGCTCTCTTCCTCCGTGCCCCTATCCGTAAACGCTGCGCTGCCTTTCACAAACCAACATCGTCGACTTGCGACGGTGATGGCCTGCCTAGTGTTGGCGTCGATACTCGCCGCCTGCTCGTCCACTCCCAAATCTCCATCGACGCCCAAACCAGCGCCGTCGAAACCGAGCGGCTCGGGTGGCTACTACCTTGACGACGGCCCGGGTGCCGACGCGGCGAAGAACACCCCCGCCTACTTGGACAGCATCCCGGATGCCGTGCCTCGCGCAGAAAAATTTCACTCAGGTGCCAACAAACCATACACCGTGTTTGGTCGCAGTTATGCGCCGGTTGTGAACAACGACGCCTTTCGCCAGACCGGCGTCGCCTCTTGGTATGGTCGTAAATTCCACGGCAACATGACCTCCATCGGCGAGATCTACGACATGTATGCCATGACGGCCGCGCATCCTACGCTGCCGCTGCCGTCTTACGTGCGGGTAACAAACCCAGCTAATGCAAGGTCGGTAGTGGTACGTGTGAATGATCGCGGCCCGTTTCATTCGGATCGCATCATTGATTTGTCCTTTGCCGCTGCAAACCGTCTCGACATCGCCCGCCGAGGTAGCGGGCAAGTGACGGTGGAGCGTGTTTTTGCCGGTGACCGTTCGGTCGCGCCGCCAGCCGTCGCGCCAGCACCGGCCATACCACCACCGGTTGCCGCGGCAACCATCGCCCCGCCTGCGGCTGCGGCCACACCTCCCGCGCCTGTCATTGCGACTTCGCCGATCACGGTCGATGGCACGCAACTCTTCTTGCAGCTCGGCGCCTTTAGCTCGCAAGACAACGCGAATATCTTCCGCGATCGCATGACGCGCGAACTCGATTGGAACCGTGAGCCCATCATTGCTGTCTTTAAGGACGGCCTCTGGCGTGTGCGCCTCGGCCCGTATTCCTCTCGTATCGAGGCCGAAGCCATTCAGGCGCGCGTAAAAGAGTCCCACGATTTTTCACCTGTTATCTCTAAACCATAAAGACCTCATGAACCTCCGCAATTTGCTCTCTGTCGCCGCCGTAACTCTATCGATTAGTTTTGTTCCGCCCGCATCGTTTGCGCAACTCCCCACCATCCAAGCCGACGTGCCGCCGCCGGTTGTAACGGCACGCGCTTATGTGTTGTTCGACGCCAGCAGCGGCCAGATATTGGCCAGCCAGGCAATCAGCGATCGCTTCGAGCCGGCATCTTTGACAAAACTAATGACGGCGTACTTGGTGTTTGAGGCGATCAAGACAAAAAAGCTCACCATCGGCCAGACTGTCGCGGTATCGGAGCGCGCATGGAAGGCTGAAGGTTCGCGGATGTTTATCGACCCCAAACAAACGCCAACCGTTGAGATGCTGGTTCGCGGCATGATCGTGCAAAGCGGCAATGACGCCTCCATCGCGCTCGCTGAGGCGGTGGCCGGTTCGGAAGAAGTCTTCGCACAGCTGATGAACAAAACCGCGCAGAAGTTGGGGATGAAAAACACCAACTTCTTGAATTCAACCGGACTGCCTAACCTACAGCACTACTCCACCGCTGAAGATCTTCTGCTGCTGGCAAACGCAATCATCCGCGACTTTCCGACCGAATTCGCCTATTACAAGGAGCTCGAGTTCACCCACAACAAAATCACCCAGCCGAACCGCAATCGGTTGCTATTCATCGACCCTACCGTTGATGGTCTCAAGACGGGCCACACCGACGCGGCGGGTTATTGCTTGATTGCGACCGCGAAACGTCCCGGCACCGCAGGCGGTGGACGACGCCTCATTTCGGTGGTGCTCGGCACCAACTCCGACACCGCGCGCACCCAGGAAAGCCAGAAGTTGCTCAACTATGGTTACCAGATGTTTGATTCACAACGCATGTACACCAAGGGGCAGGCGATCGCCACGCCGGAAATTTTTAAGGGTTCACAAAACACCATCAAACTCGGCTTTGATCGCGACATTTGGTTGACGCTGCCAAAGGACAAGTTCACCGGCATTACCGCAACACTCAGCACCACGCAGCCGCTGCTGGCGCCACTGCAACCCGGCCAGAAAGCAGGGATAATGAAATTGGTTCGCGACGGCAAGCCGCTTGCCGAAATTCCGGTTGTCGCACTTGAGGATGTCAAAGTGGCAGGCGTTCTCGGTCGTGGCTGGGACGCCATTCGTCTGATGTTCAAATAACCGTTAGTTGTGAATCGCTAACCGATCATGGCTCGTTAAGCAACAAAACTTCATGAAGGTGCCAAGATGACCCAAGCGCTCTGTCTGCCAACGGTATTTCTCAATGGCGAATACATGCCACTTGAGAACGCCAAAATTTCGCCGTTGGATCGCGGTTTCATTTTCGGTGACGGCGTATACGAAGTCATTCCCTACTATGATGGTCGCGGCCTGCGCGCCAAAGAGCATTTGCTGCGCTTGCAGCGCTCGATGGATGAGCTGTACCTCGCCAATCCCTATGCAATTGAAAAATGGGAGGCGGCCATCAACGAATTGATAGCGCGTAACGGCGGTGGCAATGTCGGTGTGTACATTCAAGTGACTCGCGGCGTGGCAAAGCGTGACTTTCCACCGCCCGAGGGCCTGACCCCAACGGTGTTTATGATGGTGAATCCGCTGGCAACGCCCAAGCCCGAGATCTACGCGAACGGTATTTCAGTGGCATCCCTCGATGACAATCGCTGGCTGAAGTGTCATGTCAAATCCACCGCGTTGCTGGGCGCGGTCTTGTTAAAACACGAATCGAGCTTGGCTGGCGCGGATGAGGCCATCATGTTCCGTGATGGTTATCTTACCGAGTCGTCTGCCTCAAATATCGCCGCCGTCAAAAACGGCGTCATTCTCTGCCCACCGATGGATAATCTCATTCTGGCTGGAATTACCTACGTGTTGATGATGGAACTGGCGCGCAAGGCCGGTATGCCACTTGAAGTGCGTCGTGTGTCGCGCAAGGAAGTGCGCGCCGCCGATGAGCTTTGGATACTCTCTTCAACGAAAGAAGTGGTACCGATTGTTTCACTCGACGGTAAGCCAGTCGGCCATGGGGTTGCTGCCGGCAAACCCGGGCCGATGTTCAAGAAGATGTATGAACTATTCCAAAACTATAAACGCGATCTGCCGCCCGCAGCGGGGATAGCGAGTGCGGCTGAATAGCCGCACGGTGATAAGCCCAAAATGACACAATCTAAACACATTGGCGCGGACGGCGCGGAGACCAAAGATACCTTGTTGGTTTTTCCCACTGCGTTTCCGATCAAAGCGATGGGACGGATGAAGTCGCAGGATGCGAACCCCGCAAATGCGGGCTTTGCGCAAACTGTTGCCGCCATTGTGCTCAAGCATGCGCCTGACTTTGATATCGCTACTCTCGAAATGCGTCCGTCAAAGAACGGTAATTTTATTTCGGTCACAGCGACCATCAACGCGACTTCCAAACCGCAACTCGACGACATCTACCGCGAGCTCACCGCTCATCCTGCGGTGTTGATGGCCTTATGAGTTGTCGCCGGCTCAGACGACGACAGAGTCCTCGGCCCCTCCTCTACCTTGACCCAGCCACTCATCAAACACCTCGGCATCGCTGATTACCAGCAAACCTTCGATGCCATGCGCGCGCACAACCGCGCAACCACAAACGAAACCGCGGACGAAATTTGGTTGCTGGAACACCCGCCGGTTTTCACCCAAGGGTTGGCCGGCAAGGCGGAACATATTCTCGATGCGGGTGATGTTCCAGTTGTAAAAATTGACCGTGGCGGGCAAGTGACGTATCACGGCCCCGGTCAGCTTGTTGTGTATTTGCTTCTCAACATGCACTCACAAAGAATTGCCGCGCTGGGCGGCAAGCGCACTTACGGCGTCAAAAGCCTTGTGAACCGGATCGAGCAATCGGTCATCGATTTGCTCGCAGAATATGGCATTGCCGCTGAACGGCAATCCGGCATGCCGGGTGTATATGTCAAAACTGCGGTAGGGATCGCGAAGATCGCTGCCATTGGCTTGCGGGTCGCCAATCACGCAACCTATCACGGCCTATCGCTGAACATCGACATGGATCTTGCGCCGTTTTCGCGTATCAACCCTTGTGGATACGAAGGCCTTGCCACCACCCAGATGAGCGAACTGGGCGTGCAAGATAAAATGGATGTTATCAGCGAGAAATTGCTCAAGCACTTGAAAGCGAATCTGTATGGCTGAAGTCGAAAATAAAGTGGGTGTGGGTATCAAAGCGGGCGAAAAACAAAAGTCGAGCCTGAAGACCGCGCGTATCCCCATCAAGGTGGTGTCTGACGCACCACGCCTGAAAAAGCCCGACTGGATTCGTGTGAAGGCGGGTTCATCCAGCAGCCGCTTCTACGAGATCAAAGAAATTCTGCGCGAAGCCAAATTGCACAGCGTGTGCGAAGAAGCCTCGTGCCCGAACATCGGTGAGTGTTTCGGCAAAGGCACCGCCACGTTCATGATCATGGGTGATCTGTGTACACGTCGCTGCCCGTTTTGTGACGTTGGTCACGGCCGCCCGCTGCCGCTGGATCAAGACGAGCCTCGCCATTTGGCCGAGACCATTGCCAAACTCAAACTCAAGTATGTGGTGATCACCAGCGTGGATCGTGATGACCTGCGTGACGGTGGTGCCGGGCATTTTGTGGAATGCATCCGCCAAACCCGTGCACTCTCACCGACCACACAAATCGAAATTCTCACGCCGGATTTTCGCGGCCGACTCGATCGTTCGCTCGGCATCTTGCGTGAAGCGCCGCCGGATGTGATGAACCACAACCTCGAAACGGTGCCGCGTTTGTACAAACAAGCGCGTCCGGGTTCGGACTACGCGCACTCGTTGAAGTTGTTGAAGGACTTCAAAGCCGAACACCCCAACTTGCCGACCAAGAGTGGCTTGATGGTCGGTCTTGGTGAGACCAACGAGGAGATACTGGAGGTGATGCGCGACTTACGCGCGCACAACGTCGATATGCTCACCATCGGCCAATATCTCCAACCGTCCGGCCATCATCTGCCTGTCCTGCGTTACGTGACGCCGGACGAATTCAAAATGTTTGAAACGGAAGCCTACAAAATGGGTTTTGTACACGCGGCATGTGGCCCGATGGTTCGCAGCTCGTATCATGCTGACCAAATGGCGCACGAGGCAGGTCTCTCGGTCTAAAACGACTCACCTTTCCCACCCACATTCCTAGACCTTCATGGCATCCACTATCCTCGCTGTTGGTCTGTTCATTTTTGCTGCGTATTTCTTTAAGGGCATCTTCACTCGCACGGGTGTGCCCGATGTACTGCTGTTGATGATCTGCGGTATTTTGTTGGGACCCGTCTTGGGTTGGGTGAACCCCGCACAATTCGGTGCCGCAGGTAGTGCGCTCGCGACGATGGCATTGGTCGTGATCCTGTTTGAAGGCGGTGTGGATCTCGACTTATCGTCGCTGAAATCGTCGATGTCCGCGACGCTCAAACTCACGCTCTCCACATTCGTTGCTACGGTTGCGATTGTCACCGCTGCCGGTGTTTTGCTTGTGGGTTTGGGATGGATGCCCGCGCTAATGCTGGGCATGATCTTGGGCGGTACTTCCTCGGCAGTAGTTATTCCGCTAGTGCAGGGTCTGAATGTTCAAGGCAAGGCACGAACCGTATTGGTGCTTGAGTCGGCCATCACGGATGTGCTGTGTATCGTCGGCATATTTGTACTACTGGACGCTGCTAAAAAAGGCGGCGTGTCAGCCGCCGATACCATCTTGGCGGTTAGCGAAACGATGGTTGTCGCAGTGTTGATGGGCGGGCTTGCTGGGCTGGCGTGGCTATTTTTGCTACGCGCGGCGCGACAGCTTCCCCACGGCAGCTTTGCTTCTGCCGCAATGTGTTTCATCGTTTATGGCGTGACTGAGTTGCTCGGTTTTTCAGGCGCGATTGCAGCGTTGTGTTTCGGTTTATTCCTGGCTAATGGTCGGCGATTTGCAGATGCGACGGGGTTGATACGTCCCGGTCGGCTTGCCGCGTTTTCCTCGCAGGAGCAGGGATTTCTTCAGGAGCTTATCTTTGTGCTGAAGACGTTTTTCTTTGTCTTCTTGGGAATTTCGATGCAGCTCAAAGACACACACGTACTGTTGATTGGTGCGGTGATCGTCGTGGCGGTTTACGCCGTTCGCCATGCATTGGCTGGCCTAACAAGCGATCATGATGTTTCGACCGAGCACGTGGCATTGACTGCCATCATGGTGCCGAAAGGGTTGGCAGCAGCAGTTCTGGCAGGTTTGCCGCTGCAGCAAGGCGTGGTCGGCGGTGAGATGATTCAAGGCATCGCCTTTGTCGTCGTGTTGCTGAGTATCGGTCTTACTGCCGTCATGATTCCGATTCAACGATCAACGTTTGGCGGCGGCCTGTATCGCAAGTTATTCCGCAGCCAGCAAACCTAGACGGCATACCTCGCCAGTCTGAATACAAAAAAGCCCGGCATGACCGGGCTTTTTGCTTGCCGAATGGGACGCTTAGCGTTTAACGTTGACGTCCGGGAAAACGGCTGTCACGCCTTTAATTCCTTGTACCGCCTTTGCCACGCGCGCCAAATCTTGGCCCGTCTCGACTTCACCCTTTAGCGTCACTTCGCCCTTTGCAACCGAGGCCGTTACGCCACGCGCACCCATGCTACGGAGCTGCTCGCGAACCGCTTCGGCCAGCGCAACGTCGGGGTTTACAACAACCGGCGTGGCGATCCGGGTATCCGGAACCATCGGGTTCGGTGTGATTTTCATGTCTGCGCAAGCAGACAACACAGTTGCTGCGATGACCGCAGCGGCAATTGAGATCTTCTGCATATTCGTCGTGTCCTATTTATCAGCCAAAGGGAAAATCAGCCGATAACGGCTGCACCTTGGCAGAGTATGTGACGCCGATGTTGCAGTAATTTGACAGCGCGCCGCGATTTGATCGGCCCCTATCTACCAAGTATCTACAAACCCTATGGGCGAGATAGCAAAAATACTTGTTTGTTTACAGTGAGTTAACGCCAACCCTCTGCCAATTTGCGGCGAGAATCTACAAAAAACCATCGCGTAGCGATCCAGCATGAGACAAATGCCGACACTTGGATTGGGAGTTCTTGGCGAACGTACGCGGAGCAAATGCTCAGCGTCGCCGCCAAGTTCCATGCGGCTTTCAACGAGCAGTTGGCAAAACCACCTCAAGTTGTGATGTTGATGACCGTCAGTCTAGTTTCAATCTGACAGCTACGCAGACTAGTTCTCCAAAGCAACACATCGCGCCGACGCGATTCAGAGAGGACAGGATGCTGGGCTAAACCGTTGTGAAAACTTTGTTAGAAAAAAACACAATCCTTCAAAGGAGGCAGTAATGAGAATTTCGATGAATCGAATAACCATCGCCTCATGCTGGCGCACGAAGCCAGTTGCGGCTCCCCTTAACGGATCTAGCAATGCACGTCATCAAGAAAGTGGCCTTAGTCGGTTTTTGGGGAGCTCACCCCGCCGCTAGAGCAGAGCTCGCGAGTTGGTAACGCATTTTTTTGAAATCCCAATTTTCGGATTTCAACGATTTGCGTAAAACGTTTAAGCGCGCCGGCTATGTTGAAGGCAACTACGTCTTTGACGTGGGTCAGAATTACGGATTGGTTGCCGCGATTCACTTCAATACGCAGAATGTATTTGTTCGGCACGTCCTCACACGCGCCGAGTACGATCACGGCAAATGGAAAAAGACATGAACCTATCGCAAAGAAAGTCTAAGCAGCCAGAGGTGTCCTTTAGCCAATTGGCGAAGGCGTGGGCAGCGCTGAATCGTGAAGCGCAAATTGGCGTCATTCGAACTGAACGTGATTATCGGAAGATGTCGGCGCTTGTAGACAAACTCATCGACGAAATTGGCAGCGACGAAAATCACGAACTTTCAGGGCTGTTGAGCGTATCGGGATCGTTAATCGAGCAATACGAAGTAGACAATGTGCACATCGACGATGCGCCATTGGCTGACGTTCTGCGGTCTCTGATGACGGAGCACGGTTTGAAACAAGCTGACTTGGCTGGCGAGATTGGCTCGCAGGACATCGTTAGCGAAGTGCTGAATGGGAAACGTAAACTCAATGCACGGCAGGCCAAAGCATTGGGGGAGCGGTTCAGTCTTTCACCTGTAGTGTTTTTGTAGAACTCTCGGCTAACCGAATGCCTGGGAAACGCGGTGCGTTTGCGCCAATTGAATTGGTACCTCATGAAACTAGAGCGATAGTCTGGTACCCCTCAAACCCGCGTCTTAGCCTTGGCCGAAACCGGCTGCGCCAGCAACGAAATCATGTCGCGGGACGACGTACTATTGATTTTTTTCGAGAACCCTTACTCCTCTTCGCCTTCCAAGGTGAGGTTAAGCTCCGCGATCTTACGCGTAAGCGTGTTTCGTCCGATCCCAAGCAGGCTTGCTGCTTCGATCCGTTTGCCCGTGGTGTGTTGCAGTGCACTCAATATCAACGCAGTCTCGAAGGCGCGATTCAAGCCGTTAAAAATGTCGCGTTCGCCGCGGGCAAGCGACGCGGTGGCTTCACGTTCCAACGCCCGCTGCCAACTTGCATCAGTTACAGATGTGTTGTTATTGCCGCGCACATCTGGGGGTAAGTCTGCAATTTCGACTTGCTGCCCAGGTGCCATCACAGTGATCCAGTGACAGAGGTTTTGCAGCTGGCGAACATTGCCGGGAAACTCTAGCCTAGTTAAGTGTGCCATTGCAGCGTCTGACAGCCGCTTGGCGTCAATGCTGAGTTCCTGTGCACTTTTTGTCAAAAAATGTTTTGTAAGCAGCGGCACATCTTCACGTCGCTCTCGCAGGGCTGGCAGCCGGAGTCGAATGACGTTGACCCGGTGATATAGGTCTTCGCGAAACAAACCGAGCCTTACGCGCTGCTCTAGATCTTGGTGGGTCGCGGCGATGATACGTACATTGGCTGTCAGCGGTAGGTGACCACCAACTCGATAAAACTGTCCGTCAGACAGGACTCTTAGTAGTCGAGTTTGCAACTCCGCAGGCATGTCACCAATTTCGTCCAAGAAGAGCGTGCCACCCTCTGCTTGCTCAAATCGGCCTCGCCTAGTGGTTGCTGCGCCGGTAAAGGCACCGCGCTCGTGCCCGAACAATTCACTTTCTAGGAGATCCTTGGGAATTGCGGCGGTATTGATTGCAATAAACGGTCTTGCCGCGCGCTGGCTATGACGATGTAAGGCATGCGCAACCAGCTCTTTCCCGCTGCCAGATTCGCCGGTGATGAGTACTGTCGCGTGCGATTGTGAAAGCCGCCCGACGGCCCGAAACACCTCCTGCATCGACGGTGCTGAGCCGAGTATTTCAGGCGCGGACTCCACTCTGCCCGAATCCGCTTGCTCGCCGACATGGCGTGACTCATCCAGCGCTCGACGTATCAACTCAACAGCATGATCGATGTCAAAGGGCTTCGGCAAGTACTCAAACGCGCCGCCTTGAAATGCAGCAACGGCACTTTCTAAATCCGAATAGGCAGTCATGATAATGACCGGCGTCGTCGGCAACTTCAGCTTCACCTTTTGCAGGAAATCAAGCCCTGACGTGCCGGGCATCCGGATGTCAGAGATGACGACCTGCGGCGGATCATCATCGAGCGCTTGGAGACCTTCCTGCGCCGCAGCGAATGACTTGTACTCGATGCCCGCGCGCGTTAGCGCCTTTTCGATCACCCAACGAATCGACTTATCGTCATCAATAATCCAGACCGGTTTCATTACAAATCCTTTGTTTGTTACGACTTATCCCCACTATCGATACGTTTTGGCTCATGCCACGGCTCGTACCTCACTCAGTTGGTCTTTGCTCCTAACAGGAATCGTCACGATGAACTGTGTGTCACCCGGTGTGCTCTCGAACTCAATTACGCCAGCATGCTGGTTCACGAAATTTTGCGCTAGCGATAAACCGACGCCGGTGCCGCCTTGGTGTCCAGTAACGAGTGGATAAAAGATGGTGTTCCGCAGGTGCTCGGGCACACCGGGGCCAGTGTCACATATTCGTATTTCAATGGCCAAGCGAAAGCGCTCACGTACGATTGTGACCTGTCGGGCGATGCGGGTTTGGAAACGGATCTTTCCAAATCCGCCTGTTGCTTGCGCGGCATTGCGCGCAATGTTCAGCATGGCTTGAATTAATTGTTCTCTATCCGCCAGCAGGTCAGGCATGCTTGTATCGTAGTCGCGGTTTATCTGTAGCGATTTCGGAAACTCGGCGAGGACGAGTGAGCGCACATGCTCCAGTACCTCATGAATGTTCACTGGCTCAATTTTTGGAAGTCGGTTGGGTGTCAGAAGACGGTCCATCAGGGACCGCAATCGATCCGCTTCTTTTACGATCACTTGTGTGTACTCCGAGAAGGTATCGTCCGGAAGCTCGCGTTCAAGTAGCTGCGCCGCCCCTCGAATGCCTCCAAGTGGATTCTTGATTTCGTGAGCGAGATTGCGGATCAACTCCCTATTCAGTTTTTGCTGCTCTAACAATTTTTCTTCCCGCGCAATCTTCAAGTGTTGGTCGAGCGGTTGGAACTCAAGTACGACTCGATCTGCTTCAATTGGCGTGGCGACACACGAACAATGCAAGGTTTGACCAGCGGGTGTTACGATGGTAAGGCTTGACTCACTAAAGCCAGAGTCCGATTTCAGCGCGTGTCCTACCATCGCAAACACCCCGCCATCTTGCTTATTGTCGTGGATCACTCTTGCCAACGGCGTACCAATGGCATTCTTTCGACTAAACGCGAACAAGTTTTCGGCTGAAGCGTTCGCATGTATTAGCCGTGGTTTTTCATCAACAACCATCACGGCCGTTGCGATAAGATCGAGACCTTGATAGTTATTCAATGGCGTGACATCGCAGGTGTGTTGTCGAGTTTGTTTTTTCAAAACGCTCTTTCTTTCCTTAGCAAGTTTCTTGCCAGTGATTAGTCGGCAAGACCACTTGAACGATACGCCAATTGCCGCAAAAAAAACGCCGAAGACCCATCGATCTTCGGCGCTTAATTTCGATCGGACAATCCAATCGAAAGGAGTTTGAAATTTCTAGTTTCCCCGACCACTCCCGAGTTGGGCCGTTGTTACAAATGCAGTCGGCTGAACGGAAGCGTCATTTTTCAGCGCGGAACGTTGCGGGGCGGTGCGCAGTTGCACCCGAAGTTCTGCCAAGTTCTCTTCATGCATCAGCACCTGATCCTGTAGTTCTCGAACTCGCTCAAAATGTCGCTCCACCACCTTCTTTGTTGCCAAGATATCGTCTCTCAGCGGCTGCTTCCCGTCCGCCTGCTCGCCAAACACAACCGCCGCTCGGAGTGAACGCATCGCGACACTTTTTGTTTGCTCGCGTTGAAGATAACCCTGTGCTTCGGCTAGCAACTGGGTCTCGGCGTCGATTTCCACCTCGACAATTCGGCGACGGACGTCTTCTCGCCTCTGCTGCGCCCCGATGATTGGACTTGTGTTGATAGTTGATACTTGACTTGTGGGGCACCGGGCGTCGGTAGTCAAGTCTGTCTGCGACATAGCCATCGCTGGTGAGGGTACGGGAGATACAGATGAATTTTTTTCTATTTGTACGGACGGGGTATCCGCAGTGCCGAATGGCAAGTTAGCGGGTTGCTGGCTCATTGCTTCACGAGTTACGCCCACCCTTGGTTGCGTTTCTGTCGGCCTAATCCGTGCGACGGGGGCAGCGGCGGATTGCTTGGATTTGGGCAGTACCGACAGGGGTGTCAACTCGACAGCCACAGCCCCCTTTATTGATTGGTTAGAGTACGTTGTTCTGCCCGCTGAATCGACGTGCTTATACACAATAAGCCCCTGCGCGAACGCCGATAATGCGCCTATTGGTGCGGACACTAACAAGACGTGCAGAAAAAAACGTACATGATTCATTGGAGGAACCGAGTTTTGCCAAGATGGGGACGTCATTTTCGGGCTGATCAGTTTGCGACTGAAGTCCGACTTTTTCAATCCAACTGGTAGCTAAATTCCGTAGAGCGGCCACTATAGGTAGCGTTCGTTCCGTGTTTTTAGTAAAAAAGGGCGGCTATGGAGCCGCCCTTCCTATCTTGCTTTAGGCGCGACAAGGCGTGTCGTGCTTAGGCCGAATAATACATGTCATACTCGACAGGGTGGGTAGTCATGCGAAAGCGCGTCACATCCGCCATTTTTAATTCGATGTACGCGTCGATCATTTCGTTAGAGAACACGCCACCACGGGTCAGGAACTCACGATCCTTATCGAGGTGCTCAAGCGCTTGATCGAGGGAGGAACATACGGTTGGTATCTTGGCATCTTCTTCCGGCGGCAGATCATAGAGGTTTTTGTCTGACGGGTCGCCGGGATGGATTTTGTTTTGTACGCCATCTATTCCTGCCATCATCATCGCGGTGAAAGCGAGGTATGGATTTGCCGTTGGGTCGGGGAAGCGAACCTCAATACGACGAGCTTTATCGGATTGCACATACGGTACTCGGATCGACGCCGAGCGATTGCGCGCCGAATAGGCGAGTTTCACCGGGGCTTCAAATCCAGGTACAAGCCGTTTGTAGGAGTTAGTGCCTGGGTTGGTGATCGCGTTCAGTGCTCGTGCGTGTTTGATGATGCCGCCTATGTAGTACAAGGCGAATTCTGAGAGGCCCGCGTAGCCATTTCCGGCGAAGAGATTCTTTCCATCCTTCCACACCGACTGGTGTACGTGCATTCCAGAACCGTTGTCTCCGACGATCGGTTTTGGCATAAAAGTCGCGGTTTTGCCATAGCTGTGCGCCACATTTAATACAACATACTTGAGCACTTGGGTCCAGTCGGCGCGCTGTACCAGAGGAGCGAATTTGGTTCCAATTTCGCACTGACCGGCGGTGGCGACTTCATGGTGGTGTACTTCAACTTCAACCCCCATGTCTTCGAGCGCCGTACACATCGCTGATCGAATATCTTGTAATTGATCGACCGGCGGCACGGGGAAGTACCCGCCCTTGACGAGTGGGCGGTGTCCGAGATTGCCGCCCTCAAACTTCTCGCCGGTAGACCAAGCGGCTTCTTCAGAAAAGACCTTGCATGAGCTCCCCGACATATCTATGTTCCACTCAACGGAGTCGAAAATGAAGAACTCCGGTTCCGGACCAAAATAGGCAACATCACCAATGCCACTTGCCTTTAGATACGCCTCGCCACGTCGGGCAAGCGAGCGCGGATCTCGGTCATATCCTTTGCCGGTAGATGGCTCGATCACGTCGCAGATCAAAATCAGGGTGGGCTCGTCAAAAAAAGGATCAAGCACGGCTGTGCTTGGGTCGGGAATTAGCAACATGTCAGAAGCCTCAATGCCTTTCCAACCCGCAATCGAGGATCCATCGAACGCATGACCCTCGGTAAACTTGTTCTCGTCGAATGCCTTTATCGGCACCGACACATGTTGCTCTTTTCCCTTTGTATCGGTGAAACGGAAATCAACGAACTTGACTTCATTTTCCTTTACCAACTTCATTACATCTGCGACAACCATTTGACTCTCCTGTTTAAGGTGTGCGGACAATCTGAGACCTGTTACTAATTTCCAAATTTTATCGCTTGAGGTACGGTATTAGGATTCTACGCAGATGAGCACAAAACATGCCACCAGCGTACATCCTTCGCCATCTAGATGAGGCGGAATTTTCCTTAAATTACATGTATATTTGTGCCGTTTTGGTGCGTTCATCGAAGTTGCGCCCCCTTTCGGGGCGTGAGGTTCTTGGAGCTAACCACTGCTGCTCGATTGACAAACTGTCTTTGGAGGCTATGTGACAGATCATTACGCGGTAGTTGGTAACCCGGTTAGCCACTCGAGGTCGCCGGAAATTCATTCTGCCTTTGCCCGTCAAGTTGGTCACAGACTCAGCTACGTCGCCATCGAAGCCTCGATCGGGGCCTTTGTGGAAGTCGCAGAGCGGTTTCGTCGGCACGGGGGCTCAGGGATGAACGTTACGGCACCTTTTAAGCTTGATGCTTTTGCATACTCGACTGACTACTCCAGTAGAGCTAAAGTTGCTGGTGCTGCCAATACGCTTTGTTTCGGCGGAAGCGAAAGTCAGCCGGTTGTCTACGCAGACAACACCGACGGCGTTGGGCTGGTTAACGACCTCCGCAATAACCTTGGACGTGAGCTTAGCGGCCAGCGCATTCTGCTGCTTGGGGCTGGTGGCGCGGCACGAGGCGTCATAGGTGCTTTGGCCGAAACGGCTCCCGCCTGTCTGGCCGTCGCGAATCGGACTCATTCCTCGGCCACTAAAGTGGTTCAGGATTTTTCCAATGACGCCGACAACACATCAATCTACGCGATCGAACTAGACCAACTTGACCGAGAACGGTTCGACGTAGTAATCAACGCAACGTCAGCAAGCCTAACTTCCCAGCAATTGCCCTTCCCAGTCGTGTATTTCGCGCCAGGCGGGTTAGCATACGACATGAACTACGCCAGAGGCGTCACGCCGTTCCTCCAACTGGCACAAAACGCTGGCGCTGACGTCGCGGATGGTATCGGTATGTTGGTCGAGCAAGCGGCAGAAGCGTTTTTTGTTTGGCGCGGCGTTCGCCCAGACACCCGGTCGGTAATTGCATCGATTAAAGCCCTGGCTTGAAGGTCTTCATGTACAAACAGCTCGCAAAATGGCTCGTCGGCATCGTTGTTGTTTTCATTGTGATAGTCGCGATTTTTCAAGCCTACTTGTTTGCACAGCTAATTTGGATGCGCAGTCACAACCCCGAGATGACGGCCTTTATGGACGCCCGCCTGTCCACGATGCGCGAATCAAAGTCTTCTGCGAAGCTGTTATTCGTTTGGGTTTCATATGACAAAATCTCCAACAACCTAAAGCGCGCCGTGCTTACGTCGGAAGACGATAAGTTTGTTGACCACGATGGATTTGACTGGGAAGGAATTCAACAGGCACTGGAAAAAAACGAGCGCCGTGGAAAAGTGGTTGCCGGCGGATCGACAATCTCCCAGCAGCTAGCCAAGAATTTGTTTCTCTCCGGCGAGCGCTCGTTGGTCCGAAAAGCGCAGGAAGCCGCCATCACCATCATGATGGAGGCGCTAATGGACAAACAGCGTATTTTTGAAATTTACTTGAATGTTGTTGAGTGGGGTGATGGCGTTTTTGGTGCGGAGGCTGCGGCTCGTCACTACTTTGGGACGAATGCGGCCCAGCTTAACCCCTTGCAAGCGGCGCGCCTAGCGGCAATGCTGCCGCGACCGCGCTTTTTTGACAAAAATCGCAACTTCCCCTATTTGGCGAGACGGGCTGAAAGCATCGAAAAGCGCATGTATCTCGCGCAATTGCCATGAGGTCTCCAACATGGAGATACTGAGTTGGATTGTTTTTGGGCCGGCGAAGCTCATCGCGCTGTTTCCCTACGCTGGATTTGTGGTCGGCGGGATTTTTTTGGCCGGGCGCGCGATCCAAGCATTGCGGCTGCGCGGTTCATTTAATCGAGAGTGGTTTCGCCATTCGGCAGCACTCGCCGGGCTCGTTTGGTTGATATTCAATCTCTACGAATTGCAGGTCGGTGCCGTATTCGGCAAGCAACAGTTGTTAGGCCCCTCATTGTTACGCATAGATTTAATGGTCATTACGCCAATCTTGTATGTATTGACCGTGGCAGCGGTTTGTGGCGGCGGTGGGACTGACTCAAAGGGCGACCAGCGACCCATCTAGTTCCTGATTCGGCTGGAGATCGATTCGTACGCCACAGCTATGCAATTATCCTAAATCCGGCAGTTACCCTGCCGCTGTAAGTTGGGCTGACGGTAGCCAAGGTGGCAGTGGGCGCGTGATTTTGGCCACCACGTATTCCAGAAATGTCTTCCATCGATCC
>JBIIYQ010000017.1:0-37408 GCA_044346745.1 Usitatibacteraceae bacterium
GACACGTTCCACCGTGTCAATGTCCGAGTGCAGATAACGCACCTTGATGCCATGCTCGGACAGGAAGTCCGTCAAATCTTCGGCCATACGTTTGGTCAGCGTCGTTACCAACACACGCTCACCCACCAACACCCGCTTATTGATTTCCGACAGCACGTCATCGACTTGCGTTGATGCGGGGCGAACGGACAGTGTCGGATCGACCAATCCAGTCGGCCGTACGAGCTGCTCAACGACTTGAGAGGTATGTGCCTCCTCGTAGTCAGCAGGTGTGGCGGATACAAACACCGTTTGCCGCATCATCGTTTCGAACTCATCGAAGCGCAATGGCCGGTTGTCCATTGCGGAGGGCAGCCTGAAGCCATAACCCACCAGGTTCTCTTTTCTGGCCCGATCCCCTTTGTACATGCCGCCGACCTGCGGGATGGTGACGTGGCTCTCGTCTATGATCATCAACGCATCTTTTGGCAGATAGTCCACCAGTGTGGGCGGAGGCGAGCCGGGAGGCCTTCCGGTAAGGTGTCGGGAGTAGTTCTCGATACCCTTGCAGAAGCCGATTTCGTTCAACATCTCTAAATCAAACGTCGTGCGCTGCTGGATACGCTGCGCCTCTAGCAACTTGCCCTCAGCCTGGTAATACTCAATACGTTCACGCAGCTCCGCCTTAATGCCTTCAATCGCACCCAGCGTGCTGGCGCGGGTTGTCACGTAATGGCTCTTGGCATACACGGTGTAACGCGGCACCGTCTGGATGATGTGGCCAGTCAACGGGTCAAATAACGACAACCCATCGATCTCGTCGTCGAACATCGAAATGCGCAACGCGTGTTCGTTACTCTCCGCCGGGTGAACATCGAGTGTGTCGCCACGGACACGAAACGTGCCGCGCTTGAAATCGAGCTCCGACCGGCTGTACTGCATCGCGATCAATTGTCGAATGAGGTCGTGCTGCGCCACCTTGTCGCCGGTTCGCACCATCATGCGCATGTCGTAGTAGTCGGACGGATCGCCGATACCGTAGATACAAGACACCGTCGCAATGATCACCGCATCGGGACGCTCAAGTAGCGACTTGGTCGCAGACAGACGCATCTGTTCGATGTGTTCGTTGATCGAAGAATCTTTCTCGATGAACAGATCGCGTGACGGAACGTAGGCTTCAGGCTGGTAGTAGTCGTAGTACGAAACAAAGTACTCGACCGCGTTTTCCGGAAAGAACTCCTTCATCTCAGCGTAGAGCTGCGCGGCGAGCGTCTTGTTTGGCGCCATGATCAGCGCTGGGCGTCCCAATCTGGCGATGACGTTGGCCATCGTGAAGGTCTTTCCCGATCCGGTCACGCCCAGCAACGTCTGAAACGCGAGGCCGTCGTGAATCCCCTCGACCAGCTTATCAATTGCTTGTGGCTGGTCCCCGGCAGGTGCAAACGGCTGGTTTAACTTGTACGGCGAATTGGGAAACGTAACGATAGGCATGCTGCAATTTTAGCAGTCACGCCCCGCCGCCCCCACCGCGCAGTTAATGCCCCGCTAAAAATCCACCCGCACCCCGGCCTTGATGCTGCGACCCGGAAGCGGCGCGAGGTAGCGAATGGTATCGATCGATGCGGCATTAAATGCCCGTTGATCCCCAAGATTGGCGCCGCGCACAAAAAACGTCGCCGACTTGCCGGCGCCGAGCGCCAAGTTGTACATCACGGAGGCGCTGATCAGCGTGTAGCCCGCCACCGCACCACCTAATTCGGTTGGCGCAACTCGGCTTTGTTTGGCGGCGCGTTCGACATCGGCTGCCAGACGGAGCCCGCCACTCGCCAGCACAGAACCGATGCCGAAACGCAGCGGCGCAATACGCGGCAGAGGTTCGTTGTTGGTTCGATCGGTGGCGCGCACGTAGTCAAGTTTGGTCTTGATGTCCCACGTCCAGCCGCCGCTCTCCATGGCCCGCCAAGCGCCCTGAAACTCGATCCCGGACAGCCTTGCCGAGGTGCCTTGATAACGGTACTCCGGCAGGATCCCGGCCGCACACCCCGATTCCGCCGATGTACCGTCGCCGCAGTCTGTGACCGCACGATTGCCTTCCGCGTCCCGATCCACGCCGGTACGCCGCAACACCAAAAACCGACTGAAGGACTGCATGAACAATCCTACCGATACGTTTGTCGCACCCTGCGATACGGAGTCGCGCCAATTCAGTCCGACATCGACCGAAGTCGCGCGCTCTTTGCCGATGTTGCGGTCGCCGACCTCATAGGCCGCCGTGGCAACGTGGGGGCCGTCCGCGAACAACTCGTAATAAGTTGGCGCGCGTTCGTTCAAGGCAATGTTGGCATTCAGATTGGTCTGCGGCGACAAGCGGTAGGTCACCCCGGCCGAGCCGCTGGTGAGCGTAAAGCGTCGCGAATCCGCGGCACCAAACCGTGCTGGTGCACCACCCGCAGCGCCCTCGGCGTTGACTTCGCTGCGTTCGGCACGCGCTCCAAACGCGTACTTGATCGGACCACTGGACAACTCTTCGTACAAAAACAGCCCGCGGGTGGTAGTTTTGGTTTTCGGAATAAACGCTTCTTCCCCGAGCGCGGAGAACTCGAACTGCTCGCTCTGAAAACCAAGCACACCTTGCAATGGCCCGAATTTGGCGTGTTTGATTTCCGCGCGGAAATCGCGCCCGACATTCTTGAACGTCGTTCCGGCGTCGGGCCCTTCGAATTCGATGTGTTTGTAATCGCTCTTGCTCGCCTTGATGAAAGCACCATCGACTAATGTTCCACCTAGGTCCCGCAGCGTCAACTCCGCGGCGGTGCGGGTTTGTTTCATGTCAATGCGTACATCGGCTTCCGCGACCGTACCGTAGTTTGATTGGTAGTTTGAGTGGGAAAGTCCCATGCTGCCCTTGCCGCTCATAAACTGCACCGATGCACCCAGCGCCCCACCGCTGGCATCGGCGGAAGAATTCACCACCGGCGTGCGTACTTGTGTGGAAGTCGGCACACGGTAGTCCTGTGTCGAACGGGTAAACCCATCTGCATGAATCGCGAACACGCCATTGCCGGCTTCCAACAATGTCGCGACCGAACGCTCGCGGTCAGCGCCACCGCCGCGCACCTCAAAGGCACCTTTCGGTCCGACTATGGGGGCGGCCGGAATCCGGTTATCAATCACATTGACCACCCCGCCGATCGCGGTGCCGCCATACAGTAGCGCCGCCGGTCCGCGCAGCACCTCGACACGTTCAATGATCAAGGGATCGATCGACGGGTTATGGTCAAAGGACAAGCTCGATGCGTCAAACGATGAACCGAGGTTGGTCAATACCCGCACCCGATCACCATCCAATCCGCGGATGACCGGTCGGCCGGCATTGGGACCGAACCAGCTCGCCGAAACACCGGGCATTCCATTCAGCGTTTCGCCCAAGGTGTTGCCGCGTTTCATCAACAGCTCATCACCACTCAAAGACGAGACCGGCGAGACGACGTCGCGCGCGTCGGTCGCGCCCAACGGGTTGCCGACCACCACGATCTCCTCAATCTTTTTCTTTTTTTCATCCTGTGGGGTGGCTTGTGCATTGGCCTGGAGTGTCACTACCGACAGCGATACCAGCCAAGCAAGTTTGAGTTTCCTTGGGGCGATTTGGCGTTTCATAGACATGGATTTCCTGAATATTTCGGTCGGCGGCAGACACCACCACAGACAGACGGAGCGCTGGAGATCGGATTAATGCATCTTAGTTGCAATTATAACAAAATGATTTAAGACCAATCAAGCTGAGATAGTTGCCGGGTATCGCCCGCCGCTTCCACTATCATCTCCCTCTTCCGCAACAATGGCCCCGCCACCATGACGACCACCCCACCGATCACGCCCACATTCACCACCCTTAAATGCTCACTGTCCGATCACGTCGCGCGGGTCACATTGAACCGCCCCGAAAAGGCGAACGCCATGAATGCCGCAATGTGGCAGGAGATTCGCAAAGCGATGCGCTGGGTGGACGCCACGGCAGACGCGCGGGTCGCCATCATCGACGGCGCGGGCACCAACTTTTGTGCCGGAATCGATTTGGGCATGATGATGTCGCTGGGCAAGCAGATTGAAGATCCTTGCGATGCGCGCACTCGCGAGAATCTGCGTCTCGTCATTCTCGACTTGCAAGATACCCTGACCTCCATTGAGCGTTGCCGCAAGCCGGTCATCGCGTCAATTCACGGCGCGTGTATCGGCGGTGCAATCGATTTGGTGTCGTGTTGCGACATGCGCTACGCCGCAGCGGACGCGGTGTTCTCAATCAAGGAGATCGATATCGGCATGACCGCCGATGTCGGCACGTTGCAGCGACTGCCAAAAATCATCAGCCCAGCAGTCGTGCGCGAACTGGCCTACACTGCCCAATCCATCGACGCGGCTGAAGCGGCGCGTGTTGGTCTCATCAACCGAGCCTATGCCTCATTGGATCAACTGCAAGCGGGCGTGATGGAGATCGCCACATCAATCGCTGCAAAATCTCCCTTGGCGATTCGCGGCACCAAGGAAATGCTCAACTACGCGCGTGACCACAGCGTGGCCGACGGGCTCAACTACATCGCATCTTGGAACGCAGGGTTACTGATGTCCGCCGACCTGCAAGAAGTGATGATGGCGAATATGGATAAGCGTAAACCCGAGTTTCGCAACTAAAACCACCAAGCCTCCTCATGCAGCCCACCATCTTTCTTTCGCATGGTTCACCCATGCACGCACTCAACGCTGGCGCGGTCGGTGACGCGTGGATCGGCTTGGCGAATTCCATTGCCACCCCAACCGCCATACTGATCGTCACCGCGCATTGGGAAACGGCCGTTCCCACCCTATCCGGTAGCGCGAATCCGCCGATGATCTATGACTTCGTTGGTTTCGCAGACGCGCTCTACAAAATTCAATACCGTGCCCCGGTGACCCGAAACTTGCGGCGACGGCGGCAGCACGACTGACCGACGCTGGCATCCGTAATGATCGGTTCGGGACATCTGACACACAATCTGCGCGATTGGATGATGTCGCGAGAGCAAACCGGGCGGCTGGCCTACGCCGTGGAATTTCAGGATTGGGTGCACGACCAACTGGCAGCACACAACCTTGACGCGCTGTGTGCGTACCGCGAAACCTCGCCGCAGGGTTTGCGCGCCGCACCCAATCCCCGAGCATCTCTTGCCACTCTTCGTGGCGTGGGGAGCTGCTGGAGGCGACGAAAACGCGGTGCTCGCAGAACGTGTGTTTGACGGGTTCGAGGGAGCGGCGCTGGCGATGGACGCTTATAAATTTTCTCGCTCAGGTTCGCAGCCGCCGCTTACAGCTTGAGCAGTCTTTCGGCGGCTAACGCTAGGGTGTCCTGCGACTTTGCAAAACAAAAGCGCACCACATGGTCGTCGGTTTGATCGTGATAAGGCGCCGAGGTGGGGATACAGGCCACACCGATGTTTTTGGTCAACCAGACGGCAAACGCCGCGTCACCCATGTCACGGTACTCCGGCAGATGCCCGTAGGCGACCGAGACAAAATAGGTGCCGCGACACCGCTGCCACGCAAGTTTTGAGGCCGCCATCAGTTGCAAAAAGTAATCGCGCTTCTGCTGATAAAACGCCCACAACTTGAGGTGTGCACCAAAGCTCATATAGTTGGCAATCCCGTGCTGCGCGGGTGCATTGACCACTGGTGAACGCACCATCGCCGCAGATGGGACACGATATTCATCTGTTGAACGGGTGAAGCCGTCGGCGTGAATCGCAAATACGCCATTACCGACTTCCAGCAGCGTGGCGACCTGACGTTCAACGTCCGCGCCGCCGGCCCCTTACCTCGAACGCACCTCTGGGACCGACGATTGGCGACGCGGGGATTTGGTTGTCGGCAACATTGACGACACCACCGATGGCGGTGCCGCTGTACAGCAGTGCGG
Organism: Usitatibacteraceae bacterium; assembly: GCA_044346745.1. GTDB lineage: Bacteria > Pseudomonadota > Gammaproteobacteria > Burkholderiales > Usitatibacteraceae > UKL13-2. Next base: position 5,930 of record JBIIYQ010000017.1, read on the forward strand.
CAGCTCCGCGTAACGCCTCAACCCGTTGGATGATTTGCGGATCAATGGGCCACCATTAAGCATACCTCACACTTGCGGAACAGCCGGATCCAGCGCCGCAATATCCGCCAGGTCTTTGGGCCTCCCCGTCGCGCGTTTATTGACACGAAAGTCCGCCACCGAGATCACGGGCATACTGATTCCATCCAGCGCAATGACGACGCGCCGTTGAAAGCAATCTGTGAATTCGACACCATCGATTGACGAAAGCAGATCAATGCGGTGTGGCGGATATCCCAGTTGAATGACAGACTCTGGTTTCATCAGATCGTCGGACACGATACCCAGCTGCCCAATCCAAACGCCGCGAGTGCCTTCATTAGGTTTTCAATATTGGCCGTCGTCGGGTTAAGCCAAATATCGATATCGCCGGTATAACGCGGGTGCCCATGCGCTGCGAGCGCATAGCCGCCGACAACGAGATATTCAACCTCGCTTGAGTTTAGTAACGCTAAAAACTCTTTGAAGTCGCTGGATAGCATCGGGATGATTAGCGTGGGCTCGGAGTCGCAGTATTTCAACAGCTGAGATGCGTTCCTGCACCGGCTTGGAGAGCCAGAAAAACAGCTCGGTTGAAGGTGCCTTCAATACAGTCTTTGTAACAACTTTGTCCATGGGAGAAGTATACCAGCCGGTAGTCTTCAGGCGGCAGAAATGACCCACCAGTGGACGACCGTCAAAATGGCCACTGCCAGAGGGGGCGACGTTACGGATTCAGATTGAGAAAGTACTGCCGGTAGTATTTGAGTTCTTCAATCGACTCGTAAATATCCGCCAACGCCTCGTGTTTGCCGTGTTTGGTCAAGCCCGACATGATGGTCGGCTTCCAACGTTTGGCGAGTTCTTTGAGTGTGGAGACATCAAGATTGCGGTAGTGGAAATACGCTTCGAGTTGCGGCATCCACTTGGCCATAAAGCGACGATCCTGGCAGATAGAATTACCACACATCGGTGAGGTGCTGGCTGGCACGTGTTCCCGCAGGAACTCGATCATTTGGCGCTCCACAAACACCTCCGACAAGGTGGAGGCTTTGACTTTGTCGATCAAGCCCGATTTGCGGTGGGTGGATTTATTCCACGAATCCATCGCGTCAAGCACGCTATCGGGCTGATGCACCACCAGCACCGGCGCCTCGGCAACGATATTGAGTTGGGCGTCGGTGACGACCATTGCGATTTCGATGATGACGTCGGTCTCGGGTTTGAGGCCGGTCATCTCCATATCGAGCCAGATAAGATTGTTTTGGTCTTGTGCCATGGGAACGTAAAATAGGCGGTTGTCTAAAACGTAGTTTCTCACGAAGCCCATCTATGTCCGCAGCAAGCGCATCCACCTTTACTCTTATCTTTTTAGCCGCCACCGCGATCAGCCTCGCCTTCAGCGTTTGGCTAAGCTTGCGCCACATGCGCCACGTGGCTCAGCACCGCCCCGCCGTGCCAGCAGAGTTCACCGATGTGATTACCTTGGAGGCCCACCAAAAAGCGGCGGATTACACCCTCGACAAACAGCGTTTTGGCCTGGTGGAAGAAGCGGTTAACGTCGTGGTGCTGCTTGGCCTTACGCTGGGCGGCGGGCTGGCGTGGCTCTATCTATCCACCGACGGCATGTTTGGCAACGTGTATGCCAACGGCCTCGCCTTTGTCGCGGCGGTGGCAATTGTGACCGGTTTACTTAGCATGCCGTTTGATGTCTATCGCACGTTTGTCATTGAAGCGCGCCACGGCTTTAACAAAACCACTCTCCGCACCTACATCACCGACGCCGTGAAGGGCTGGGCGCTGGCGGTTGTCATCGGCGGGCCGCTGTTGCTCGCCACGCTGTGGCTAATGGAAAAGATGGGCAGCCTGTGGTGGTTGTATGTGTGGCTGGTATGGACGGGCTTTTCATTGTTGATGATTGCCGTCTACCCGACCTTCATCGCCCCCCTGTTTAACAAATTTATGCCACTCGAAGATGCGAGTTTGAAAACACGCATCGAAGCACTACTGGCCAAGTGCGGCTTCCACGCCAAGGGGCTGTTCGTGATGGACGGCTCGAAACGATCTTCACACGGCAATGCGTATTTCACCGGGCTCGGCAAATCCAAACAAATCGTATTTTTTGACACCTTGATGCAGCGTCTCACCGTCGAGGAAATTGAAGCGGTGTTGGCGCACGAACTGGGACACTTTAAGCGCCGCCATATCGTCAAACGTTTGGTGGCGATGTTTGCGAGTTCGTTCGTAATGCTGGCGCTGATGGGCTGGGTAATCGACAAACCATGGTTCTACGAGGGGCTGGGATTACCCGCGGCGGCGGCAGGCTTGGCGGGTGGCGCTTCCGCCCCTGTCGCAGTTTCGCTGGTACTGTTTTTCACCGTACTGCCGGTTTTTACCTTCTGGATGACGCCGCTCTCGAGTCTGGTGTCGCGTAAACATGAATTTGAAGCTGATGCCTATGCGGCTGAACAAACCAATGCGCGTGACCTGATCTCGGCACTGGTAAAGCTTTATCGGGATAATGCTTCCACACTGACGCCCGATCCTTTGCACTCGGCAGTTTATGACTCCCACCCACCGGCGGCCATTCGTATCGCCCACTTGCACACGTTTTCAACTTCTACGGTACCAACTACATGAATCTTGTAAACATGCATTGCGCTCCCGGCGGACAGGCCGTCGCGCTGGACGACACAACCATCAACACTCACCTTGCAAGTCTTGCCGGCTGGTCACGGGTCGGTAATGAAATTCGCAAGACTTATCAGTTCAAAAATTACCACGAGACTATGGCCTTTGTGAACGCCAGCGCTTGGGTTTCGCATCAGCAAGATCATCATCCCGACATGGGTGTGCACTACAACCGTTGTGTGGTGGCCTATTCCACCCACGATGCCGGTGGGATTACGTTAAATGACTTCATTTGCGCCGCCAAAATCGAGGCGTTGATTAATTGACGAGCCCAATCAAGGCGCTGGTCACGGGGGATTTTGGCCGAGAGTATTTGGTGATGCTGCCGGATCGCAGCGAATGTGTGGCATCACGTAAAGGCAAAAAACAGGACGTGACGTGTGGCGACGAAGTCATGATTTCCATGACCGGCCCAAAGGCAGCTCGTATCGATGAAGTCTTGTCACGGCGTAATGTGTTGTTCCGACAGGATGTTTGGCGCGAAAAGACTCTCGCCGCAAATATTGATCACGCCGTCATCATTTGTGCACCAAGCCCGCCGTTTTCACCGACGTTTTTGAATCTTTGTTTGGTTGCGTGTGAAGCCGCAAACATTCCGGTGACCATCATGCTGAACAAGAAAGATCTGCCGGAATTCGATGCGGCATATGCGGGACTACGTCATCTCGAAAAAATCGGCTACAACGTGCTGCCGATCTCGGCGAAGTTCGATATCAGCCCGCTGCGCCCCTTACTTGATGGCAAAAAGACCTTGTTTGTCGGCGAATCCGGCATGGGAAAATCACGCACGGTAAACAATCTGGTGATGCGTGACGTCGCCAAAGAAGGTGAGATTTCGATTGCGCTGAACTCCGGCAAACACACCACCACCTTCACGCGTCTCTACTGGCTGGATAAAGATACGGCCATCATCGATTCGCCCGGGATGCAATCGTTCGGCCTCTTCCATCTTGAGGAAGACGACATTGCCTACGCGATGCCCGAGTTCCGCCCCTATTTCGGTGAGTGCAAGTTCAACGACTGCGCGCACATGGATGAGCCCGGTTGTGCGGTGCTGGCCGCGGCGGAAGTGGGGAAAATCGAATCACAACGCCTTTCCTTTTATCAGGCGTTGATCGAACAGCAGCGCGAGTTGCGTCAGTCGCACCCGGATTGGAAACGTTAGGGAGGTAAACCGATGTTGCTGGGACTACGAACCGTTGCGTATCACGTCGACGACCTCGACAAAGCGAGAACTTGGTTTACGGCGTTAGTGGGACACGCGCCCTACTTCGATGAGCCTTATTACATCGGCTTTAACGTCGGCGGCTACGAACTCGGCCTTCTACCGGATGTCGATGGCGTCGGCACCTACTGGGGTGTGGATGACATCGAGGCTGAGGTTGCCAGACTGGTCGGGCTCGGCGCGGCGATCAAGGTACCGATCAGTGACGTCGGTGGCGACATCAAGACGGCGACCGTGATCGATCCGTTCGGCAATGAAATTGGGGGGATTGAAAACCCCCATTTCAAACTGCCCTAACCTTTCTGGTTCACGGTCTTCGCAAACTTCGGCATGCGCCGCGCGTTGCTGGCCTGTTCATACGCGTAAGCCATCGCGAATAACGTCGGCTCGCTCCAAGCCCCGCCGACAAACGAGATACCGACCGGCAATCCTTCAACAAATCCAGCCGGCACCGTGATGTGCGGATAACCTGCAACCGCTGCCGCCTGTGAAAAGCCACCGCCGGAAAAGTCGCCACGGATAAAGTCCGTGAGCCACGACGGGCTACCACTCGGCGCGACCAACCCATCGAGCTTGTTGTCCTTCAACGCTTTGTCGATGCCTTCTTCACGCGAGAACTTGAGGTTGTTGGCCAATGCGTCGCGATACTCTTTGCTATCGAGCCCACCTTTTGCCACCGACTGGGCGATTAGTTCTTGTTGGAAATACGGCATCACCTTGTCACGATTCTTTTCGTTGAATGCCATCACATCGGCGAGCGACTTGATCGGCGAATTCGGTACGTACTCGGCAAGGTAGTCGGCGACCCCTGCCTTGAATTCAAACTGCAACACTTCCAACTCGGTGGCACCGTAACGTCCGGCACCCGGCAGCTGTGGCAGGTCTACCAACACCGCGCCTTGTGCACGCAAGACGTCTAGCGCTTTTTCCACCACGGCTGATGCCAGATCATTACGACCGCCAAATTGGTTACGTACCACACCGATACGTTTGCCCTTGAGCCCGTCCTTGTCCAGGAACTTTGTGTAGTCCTGCAACTTCGTATTGGCTTCTGCGGTCGCCCCATCTTTGGGGTCGGTGCCCGAAATGGCGGTAAGCAATGCAGCTGCGTCCGCCACGGTACGTGTCATCGGGCCTGCGGTATCTTGCGAGGCTGCGATCGGGATGATGCCGCTACGGCTCACCAGCCCGAGTGTTGGCTTGAAGCCAACAATACCGTTGGCATTCGACGGCGAGACAATTGAGCCATCGGTTTCCGTGCCGATGGTCACAGTGGCAAACCCTGCGGCTGCCGCCGCACCGGAGCCTGAGCTCGAACCACTGGTGTTGCGATCCAGCGCGTGGGGGTTTTTGGTCAGTCCACCGCGAGAACTCCAGCCGGAGGTCGAACGTGTCGAGCGAAAGTTGGCCCATTCCGATAAGTTGGTTTTACCGATGATGACGGCACCCGCGTCGCGCAATTTCGTCACAATGAACGCGTCACGATTCGGCTTTGACCCCACTAGCGCAAGTGAACCCGCCGTGGTCTGCATTTTGTCGGAGGTGGCGATGTTATCCTTGATGAGCACTGGGATGCCGTGCATCGGGCCGCGCACTTTGCCCGCCTTGCGTTCGGCATCGAGTGTACGAGCAATCGTCAACGCGTCTGGATTGACCTCAATCACGGAGTTGATACGCGGACCACCTTTATCCAACGCCTTGATGCGTGCTAGATAGGCGCGTACCAGTGCCTGGCTGGATGTCTTCCCGGACTGCATTGCCGCTTGTAGTGATGCGACGCTGGCATCAGACACATCAATGGATGCACTCGTTGTCGTTTTTGCCGGTGCCGCCATTGCCAAATCTCCTGTCAGTGTGGTCGACGTTGCCACGGCAGCGGCAAGCCCGCCTCCCAAAAATTTGCGTCGCGTCAGCTTCATTTAAGCACCACCTTTGTATGGAAGGCCCCCGCCTTTTCGTGCCGTGCCGTGATGTTCACTTCATCACCCGCGTTGCCCTTCACCATCCACTCAGTGATTGCACGGTCAGCCGTCGGTGTGGTGTCGGTCCAGAAACTCATGAGTGAGTGTTTGTAGGCTCGTCCTTCGAGCTCACCCATGTTGTCGCGCACTTTGCCGTTCACCAGTTGCGCACCGGCCGGTAGTGAGATCTCGGCAATCACACCGCGTGATTGGTTGCGCGCCTTGGCGCGTTTGGAAACGTAGCTTGGCAGGTAGCCGGTGTTTTGCACCACCAATTGGATTCGATACGCACCATCTGCAACGGCGTCGGCAGTCAGTGACACCAGCTCCAACTTCGGCGAAATCATCGCGTTGTGCAAAATCCACTCCGGAAACTTTGCAACTTCTTTTTCCAACCTATGCGGTGGGGGGTTACGGAAAGCAAGCAACTTGTCCCAACCGCCGATTTCCACCTCGCCTAGCTGCGGGTGATCAAACTTGTACCAATCTACGTACCCACGCCCCTTTAACTCACGATCAGCCCAGGCCAACATTTTCAGATCATCTTCGACCGGGTGTGAACGGAACCAGTCGATGTATTTGTAATCGGTGATGCCGGCTTCGCGCATTGGGCACCAGATTTCGACCGTCCACTCATAGATGCCGAGGTGGTCGTAAATCCAGTTGAACGTCCCGGTGATCACTTCCTTGGGGTGATAACGAAACTCGTGATACGTGCTGATCGCGGGATAACCTGTCATTTCGGTACCCTTGGCACCTTGGCGTTTGTACTCCCACAAATCCTCGGCTGGCATATCTTCATCTGGGGAAGTACCGGATGGCCGCAGCAAGACACCGCTCCACGTATGGAACGTCAGACCGCCCGTGATATTTGGGTGATGCGCCATAAAGTGCACGACGGAACGCACTTCGGGCTCGGACGTTGGGTACGGGCCGGCACCAAATTGTTCAAACTCCTGCCGCCAACCTGCGGGGAAGTTGCGGTTAAGGTCGAGCCCCTGTTTATCCTTGTTGACCTTCACCGTGAAGCCGTCGTAATCATTCATACGGCCTTCCGGCAACATGCGGTAGTACTGGCCGCCGTATTCGGTCGGCTCACGCGGGATCATCAACCGCGTCTCTGTCGGGTGGCACTTCCAATTGCCGTTTGCGTCCGGAATACGCATCGACAGGATGCGGCCATCACCGTCGATGTCTTCGATATCGAGTCCGTCCACCGGCTCTTCGTCGTAAGGATAAGGACGCGTCGAGGAACGAATGATCTTTGGTGAATCTCGCATCGCCCACTCGGCGCCATCCGGATTCATCCGCGGACAAATGTAGAACGCACGGGTGTCAAGGCAGCGGGTGATGTCGTCGCGTTTGCCGTATTGGGTTACGAGCGTATTGATGAAGTACAACGACGCGGTGGTCGCCGCCAATTCACTCGCGTGGATGTTGCCGTCGACCCAGTAGGCGGGTTTGTCAGTCGCGGGACCGGTCTTGATGTTGGTTGCGGTCAGCACCCAAATGTCGCGCCCTTCGAAACTTTTGCCGATTGATTCGATGGAGAGGATTTGAGGGTAGGTTGCGGCATACCACTGCAAAATCTCCGAAAACTCGGCAAACCGATAAAATCGGTCAAACTTGACATCCATTTGCGGCACTCCGGCTGTTTATGCGACAAATCGGTAGCTGTTTTGTGCCACCGAAAGCGCTTGATGACAGTATTTTGACACTCGACCGCTCACAGGTCTGAACTTTTTCGGGTTTTTGTACTCACTTTTTATATGAAGCGTCTTTTTCAATTGCAGGGCAAGCGGTTTACCGCGGCGTTGACCGTGTTGCTACTGAGCGCCAGCCAGCTGGCGGTGGCGATGCATGCCTGCTCGCCAATGAAAATGTCTTCATCCGACACGGCATCCATGAGCCACCATGCCGTCGACAGTGGACGCGATTGTGATTGCCCTGCTGACGAGCCGAATGCCGATTCAGCACTATGTAAGCAACACTGCGAGAGCGGCCACCAAAACCTCGCCAAGCCGTTTGTGGCGGACTACATCAGCTTTACTGCGGTACTCGCCATCCCCGGCGTTACCTTGGTTGAGGCCGCTCGCAGCACCGCACCACCCGCAATCGAGCGGGTCGCCACCAGCCCACCATTCCTGAGAAACGCAATCCTGCGCATTTGATGTCGCGCTGACATCGCCGTCGCGATTGTGTCGCCCGTCCGCGCTCTTTCTGGCGCGGCATCTCATCAGCCACTCAGGAATTGTTATGTCTACGCTTTTTTCTCGAAATGCCGTTGTATGCGCGGCCGCATCAGTTATCGGTATGGGTCTTCTGGCGCTATCGCCGAACGTTGCTGCAAAACCAATTGCCTTCGCGGAGGCGGTGACGATGATGCATGAACGTGATGACACGATGGTCTCCACCGAGGTGTATTACGCACCGAAGGTTTGGTGGTCGCTGGGTATTGCCGACGTGAAAATGACCTCCGAAAACAAACAACACGAAATGGATGCGAAGTACGCACAATTCAATTTCTTGCTCAAGCGTTGGAACATGCCGAATGCGCAGGCCAACATCTTTGCGTCGGCAGGTTTTGGCTGGGCGGATTCAGTCAAGCAAGGGGCGATGGGTGTAATGCACCCGGGACACAGCGTCTCGCAAACGGCTCGATATAGCGAATCCGCGCGGCGATTTGTGTTGCAAGGCGACTATGAGACCAGGCAGTTTTATTCAAGCCTCAAAGTTGACGTCCAGCAAACGCCACTTTTCTACGATCGGCTCGACGTCGGCCAGATTGGCTTCTCACCAGTCGCACACGACTACGAAGATCTGGCGGTTTGGTTTATTGCGCAGGTCAAAAAGTACCGCGGCATGACCGACAAAACCGAAGGCGGCGCGTTTGTGCGTCTCTTCAAGAAAAACATTTGGGTGGAAATCGGCGTCACCGAACGCCGCAAGCCCCAAATGATGTTTATGGTTAACTACTAATCAATGATTACAAAAATCTCGAAAAAGGAAATCCAAATGAAAAACTTCAAGACTTTGCTTGCCTCTGTCACATTGGCCGCCGCATTTGCAACACCGGCATTCGCCACCCCCAAAACCATTCAAATCGGGCTCGACGGCTTGGTCTGCGCGTTTTGCGCTCAAGGTGTCGAGAAAAAAATGAAGGCACAGGCCGCCACCGACAAGGTATTTGTCAGCCTGGAGAAGAAAGTCGCGGTCGTCGCACTTAAGGACGGCCAGGACATCTCGGACGCGACCATCAAAGCCGAGATTACCGACGCAGGTTATGTGGTGAAGTCCATCGCCCGCAGCGAAGAAACCTTCGACGCACTGACCCAAAAGATCAAAGCGAGCAAGTAATGTCCGGTGAATCATCGCTGGATCCCGCGCTGAAACAAAACGCGGCTGCTTCGTTTCTATCGCTCTTCACGAGCGGCAGCACGTTGATTTGTTGCGCGTTGCCGGCATTGTTGGTGTCGGTCGGTGCGGGGGCGGCAATGGCGGGACTCGTGACTACGTTCCCACAGATCGTGTGGTTGTCAGAACACAAGGTACCGCTGTTTGCGATTGCCGGTGTAATGCTGTTTGCCGCAGGTGTCATGCAATGGCGGGCGAAGTCGCTCCCCTGCCCCGCCGATCCCACACTTGCAGCGGCGTGTACACGTGCGCGCAAATGGTCGGTTGCGATCTATGTATTTTCGGTGGTGATGTTTGTCACCGGCTTTTTCTTCGCCTTCTTGGCACCAATACTCTTTGGCTAAAGTCGTTTATTGACGGGCGTTTTCAAGCAAAAATTCTCCAAAATGCCCGCCGTTATTAGGCCTGCTTAAACTTCTTCCAAGCCCACGGCCCGATCAACATCGCGGCGGTGATCGCCAGCAGGGTTGCGGACAATGGCTTTTGCAGAAAGATCATCCAGTCGCCCTGACTGATCGACAGTGAGCGTCGTAGCTGCGCCTCCGCAAGTGGGCCCAAGATCATGCCAATGATGACTGGCGCGGTGGGGAAATCGTAGCGCCGCATGAGAAAGCCGAGAAGACCAATCGCGTACAGGAGGAATATGTCGAACGCGGATTGGCGCATACCAAACACACCGAGCGTGGCAAAAATCAGGATGCCGGAATAGAGCATGGGCTTCGGGATTTTGAGCAATTTCACCCAAATGCCCACCAGCGGCAGATTGAGTACCAACAACATCACGTTGCCAATGTACATCGAGGCAATCAGCGCCCAAACGAGGTCTGCAGAATTGACAAACAACAACGGGCCGGGCTGAAGACCATACTGTTGAAAGGCAGCCAACAAAATTGCGGCCGTTGCAGAGGTAGGCAAGCCAAGCGCCAACAGCGTCGTCATGGTGCCGGTGGAAGAGGCGTTGTTGGCCGCTTCGGGGCCGGCAACCCCCTCAATGGCGCCTTTGCCGAACTCCTCCGGGTATTTGGATAACTTCTTTTCCATCGCATAAGACAGGAACGTTGGGATCTCGGCACCGCCGGCAGGCATCGCACCAAACGGGAAGCCGATCGCGGTACCACGCAACCACGGCCCCCACGAGCGTTTCCAATCTTCGGCCGTCATCCAGATCGAGCCGTGCATCGCGTTCATCTCCTCAACGGTCTTGTAGTCCTTTGACGCAGTCCACAACGCTTCTCCGACGGCGAACAACCCCACGGCCACGGTGACCACTTCGATGCCGTCAAGCAATTGCGGTACGTCGAAGGCAAAACGAGCTGTGCCCGATTGTGAATCGATGCCCACCAAGCCGATGGCGAGTCCGATAAACAAAGAGGTCAAGCCCCGTAGCACTGATCCACCGAGTACCGCAGAAACGGTGGTAAAGGCCAACACCATGAGTGCAAAAAACTCTGGCGGTCCGAACTGAATGGCAACGTCAACGACCAGCGGTGATACAAACGTGAGCGCGACGACAGTGAGTGTGCCTGCAACAAACGAACCGATGGCGGATGTGCCCAACGCCGCCCCAGCCCGCCCGCGTTTGGCCATTTGGTTACCCTCCATGGCGGTAACGATGGTGGCGGACTCACCCGGCGTGTTGAGCAAAATGGAAGTCGTCGAGCCACCGTACATGGCGCCGTAATAGATGCCGGCGAACATGATGAGTGCGCCAGATGGGTCAATCTTGGTGGTGACTGGCAGCAGCAGCGCGACGGTGACAGCGGGACCAATCCCCGGCAGCACACCGACCGCTGTCCCAAGCGTAACCCCGACAAAACACCACATCAGGTTCTGCATGGTGAGCGCGAGGGAGAATCCTTGCGCGAGGGAATTCAACACTTCCATCATTACCCCTTTATGTTCTACGCAGGCTCGTGCGAGGAACCGCTATTGTTGCGTGTGTGACTGCAAAACAATCTAGAACGGCAGAATGCCGGCAGGTAGCCCGAGGCCGAGCCCGTATGTGAAAAACGCGTAGGTAATCCCGGCGATCACCAGCCCGACAATGGCATTTCGAACATAGGCTGTGCTCTCGAATCCGCGCGCGGCCAATACAAACAGCAGCGTGCCGGCAATGACAAAACCAGCGGGCACAATCAGCAATCCGTTCAAAATAAGGCCCGCGGAAATCCACAGAAACGCCGGCCAGTTAGTCGGCGTCTCTAAATGCTCAGTCTCATCAACGCCGCGAAACCCGCCGGTGAGCGCCTCTTTGAGCAGCAGCACACCCAACACAATTAATCCGCCAGACACGATCGCTGACATCAATCGCGGTCCAACTTTGGCGTAACCGCTCGCCTCTGGCAGCTGGTTGGTGCCGTAGGCAAGTGCGGTGCCCAGCAAAACCACGGCGATGCTGAGCACCACCTGACCGGAATGTTTGGTTGATGTGTTTGCCATCGGCGTATTTGTTGTTGTCATCGCCTCTCCCTCTGGTCCTGTTGGCCGAATGACTCGCGGGCAGCGCTTAATCCGCGCTCCACCGCGAGTCCCATTCGCCGGTTACTTCTTCAGCGCAAGTTTGCCGAGGATGTCGCCGATGCGTTTGTTTTCTTCGTCGATGTACTTTGCAAAGCCATCACCAGCCATATAGATGTCAGTCCATTCTTGTTTGGCGAGCGCTTCTTTCCAGCCAGCTGACTTCACCGTGGTGTCGAGGGCAGCCAGCAACGCTTTTTTCTGCGCATCGGTAATGCCAGGCGCGCCGAACACACCACGCCAGTTGAACAACTCAACGTCGATGCCTTGATCCTTCAATGTCGCGACATCAATGCCTGGAATCTTCTTGTCAGCAGAAATGGCCAGCGCACGGAATTTTCCAGCTTTGATCTGTGCGGCAAACTCGCTGTAACCAGAAACACCTGCTGTTACGTGGTTACCCAAAATCGCGGCCTGCGCCTCGCCGCCACCGGCGTATGGAATGTAGTTCACCTTGGCGGGATCCACGCCAACTGCCTGGGCAATCATGCCGGCGAGGATGTGGTCGGTACCACCTGCGCTACCACCACCCCAAGATACGGAACCCGGGTCAGCCTTGAACTTAGCCACCAAATCTTTCATGGTTTTGATTGGAGACGCAGCCGGTACAACGATCACTTCATACTCGCCAGTCAAACGCGCGAGCGGCGTGACCATGCTCAGGTTTACGGCGGATTTGTTCAGAATGATGCCGCCGACCATGACCATGCCGCCGACCATGATGGCGTTGCCATCACCCTTCGAGGTGTTTACGAACTGGGCTAAGCCAATTGTGCCGCCGGCACCACCTTTATTGTCGAACTGCACATTTTTGACCGCACCCGCTTTGGTCATGGCTTGTGCAAGGGTGCGACCGGTTGTATCCCAGCCCCCGCCGGGATTTGCTGGAATCATGAACTTCACGCTATCCAGCGCGGATGCCGAAAGTGCAAACGATGACACCAAGCCTACTACCAGCGCGCCGAGCCATCGGCTGACAGACAAGTTACGATTGGAACGAACCATATGATCTCCTCGTGATTTCGTTTGATTTAGAACGCATCCGCCAGTCTACCGCGACCATGCCAAAAAAGAAAAAGCTCGGCGACCTTTGGGACGTCGGCCAAACCGCTCGCAGAGGAGAAATTGACAACAATTACGCATCGCGCTACCTGCTTGCTCTTTGCAAACACCGTGCCAACCAATCTACACAGTCGAATCAATAAGTTATTGAGAGTCGTCGAATAGTGCACCGCACCATAGTTTTGCACAAGGCTGATTTTCCGCATATCCTCAGGGTAGGCCATCTACAACCGTATTCCTCTATGCTTGACGTTGCCAATGCTTCTGGTAGCGACCGCAGATGGGGCGATAGTAGTCGGTGATCTTGGCGATATCCGCCAGAGCGTCGCCACTTGGCTGAAAAAGCGGCCCAAAGCCAATCACCTTACGCTTGAAATCGAAGTAGGCCAGACAGATCGGCACCTGCGCCGAATGCGCGATATGGATAAATCCCGTCTTGAACCCTTTGTCGAGGCGGCGGGTGCCCTCCGGCGCCATGGCAAAAACAATGCGGTCTGCGGCCGAGAGTGCATCGGCACAATCACCCACCACACCGTTCGGCTTGGATCGGTCGACGGGGATGCCGCCGATCGAACGCATCCAGCGACCAAACATCCCGTGGAAGAGCGTGTGTTTCCCCAAAAACGATATTCGAAGATCGAGCGCAAACAGTGCCATCACGCCGACCACAAAATCCCAGTTGCTGGTGTGCGGTGCCACGCTGACCAATACCTTGCGAACATCTGGTAACTGGCCTTCAAACTTCCAGCCTGAAACACGCATCATGCCGCGACCCAACCAACGCGTAAAAGAATTATTGCGGCGCTGGAACGTCGGTGGCACCACCATGTCTGCCGGGTGGAGATTGGACGCGGTCATCGTTTCCACCTACACGCTCCAGGCACCGAATGAATGAACTTGCAAAGCCGCACTAGCGCCGCTCGCACTAACGCCGCTTTATGGCCGCCAACGCTTCCTTCAGACTCTCCTCCGACAGCGCATTCACGCCCGAGGACAGCGCCTCGGCGAGAGGAATCGCCGATACGGGCAATTTGGCGATGTTGACCTTCTCAACAAACTTGGCCGCCGCACCGGCAACACGCAACAACGCGTCGCGGTCGGAAACCATAAGTTCGATTTCGCTCCGCAACATTTGGACCGCAGGGTGGTCTTTAGCTGATTTCATATCTTCATCTCTCGGTTTAAGACCCGTCATGGGAAAACAATATGGAACAGAAATTTATCCACGGCTAGCTTCGCACGGCAAAGGGAAGGTTGACTAGTAAATTCTGTGGCTTCAGCTTCAGTACATGTTCTTCATTGATTGCCATGCCAAGATACACCGGTTTGCCTTGTATGTCAGTGCGCATGTCTGCTGCATCGAGGAAATCGACGCGGAATAGCCCGACAAGGCGGGCCAGTCGAGACTGTTCCACCTCCCGCCCCTCGTACAGGTCGTTAAGGATCGCTGTTGATTCGACGTCGAGCCCAATGTGCCAGCGCCAGGCATCGTCTTCAATCTTTGGTAGTGCGGTGACGCTCACCTTAACGCCAAAAAAGTGCTCGATCCAACGCCTGATGAGCACGGCCAATGCGTCCAGTCCGGCACTGGCATGCGAAAGATCAACGACATAGCGATATCGATTCTCGGAAAACCAGTAAAGTTGGGCGTTCTCATGCGATAAAACATCCATATTCATGGTTCGCATCGGCGTACCTTGCTGCGCAAACAGTCGCCCCACGCTACCGAATCCGCCAGATTCGGCAAACACCTGAATCGTCTCAGCGTCAGCACTTAGTACCCGACCGTTTTCAGTCGACACACGTTGACGGCGAAAGAACAGCTCGCCGACTCGGGCCGCGTATACGTCCGCATCTTGGTCGCCGAGGATCCCACGCACAATCGCTTGTGCTGCCATGTCGATAAACACCGGCGGGAAATCGATCGCACCAGCCTGAAACGCTCGCAGGTAAAACCGTTCCAACGTGACCGCGTCGGTCAAGAGTTTGCGTAGGCGCAGGAAATACATGTAGTTCTGCCGCGTGTCTGCGTCTTCAATCGCGCCAAGCTCCTCGGCAGCAACAACGCGCAGCGGATTCACCTCCAATTCCGCGTGTAAGGTGCGCTCGTTGGGACCGGATTCTGTGATCGGTGCAAGTTCCGGTCGCATCAAGACCGAGCGTAGATATTGCGGCGTCACACGCAGCCAGCCGCGATCATTCACTGTCAGCTGGCTAAAGCCAGAATCCACCCAAAAATCTTGCATGCCCGAAGTTTAGCTTGTGCATAGGCCGGAACCATTACCCGATCAAACTGACTAAAATTGTTGGCAGTTTATGCAGTAGCGGGAACGAATCCAGCCGTCGTGAACTCAAGGGAATGCTAAGCCCTTGAAATATTGGCGGTTCCCCCAATCTGCTGCGCTCAAGAACGGTATTCGACGGACAAAAGCCGATAAAATTGTGCCACTCAAGTTTTCCACTCTGGGGTTTAACGTATGAAACGTGTATTTCTCTTCCTACTGACCAATATCGCCATCATGCTCGTGCTGACAATTGTCACGAGTGCGCTCGGCGTCAACAAATTCCTGACTGCCAACGGCTTAAACTTGCCGATGTTGTTGGCGTTCTCGGCGATTGTCGGGTTTACGGGCTCGTTTATCTCGCTGTTGATCTCAAAACCGATGGCGAAATGGTCGACTGGCGCGCAAGTCATCGACACTCCACAAAACGACACTGAACGGTGGCTGGTTGCCAGCGTGCAGCGCCTAGCTAACAAGGCCAATATCGGTATGCCAGAAGTAGCCATCTACCAAGGCGAAGCTAACGCGTTTGCGACCGGAGCATTCAAGAATTCCGCGCTCGTCGCCGTTTCGACCGGTCTGCTCGAATCGATGACCAAGGAAGAAGTGGAGGCGGTACTTGCGCACGAAGTTGCCCACATCGCCAACGGCGACATGGTCACCCTGACGTTGATTCAGGGCGTGGTCAATACCTTCGTCGTTTTTCTCGCCAAGGTGGTTGGCTATGTCGTGGATCGGATGGTGTTGGGCAACAAGAGCGACGCCCCCGGTGTCGGCTATTACGTCACCGACATCGTTTGCCAACTGATACTTGGCGTGCTCGCGTCGATTATTGTCGCTTGGTTCTCTCGTCAACGAGAGTTTCGCGCCGATGCGGGTGCCGCGAGGTACGTCGGTACGCCAACGCCGATGGTCAATGCTTTGCGTCGCCTCGGCGGCCTAGAACCGGGCGAGTTACCCAAATCGATGGCTGCCTCTGGCATTTCGGATAAGGTCGGCGTGATGGCATTGTTTTCAAGCCATCCCCCGATCGAAGCTCGTATCGCGGCTCTGCAAAACCGCACTTAATGCGGCTCCCTAATGACACAAAAAACGCCGCCCAATCGGGCGGCGTTTGTATAATGAGATACGGCTGAACTGTTTCGTTATTTCTTGAACAAGCCGAATAAGCCACGTTTCTTGTTGGTTTCCTCATCCTCGCCCGGCGACGGATCAGGTTGGTATTGAACTTGCTTCGCGCTAGATTTCGAAAAGTTGCCGCTGCCAAAAGTAACTTTGCGATTGTAAATTTCGAAATCGGTGTCGGACTGGCCGATAAACAACTTGGCCAGATCTTCCAGCGACTTATCGTTGATTGCAGATGGCTCCAACGTGTACAACGTTGGGCCGAAATCCTCTACGTTCTTAAGCTTGAAGCGTACTACGCCTTGTTCGAAGTCACCCACAATATCCGCGCCGCAGATGACTTCGTTGTTGATTGTGAAGAATTCATGCGTGATGACGCGTCGATCATTGCGCACCGCTTCCGAAGTAAACCGCATATTGTTTTGCCACAACAAATCGCGAAAACGTTCGATGCCCTCCGCCTCTCGTTTGATGGTAAAGGTGCCTGGCTTGGAACGACGAAACGTTACAGTCAGCTCTTCGAACCGCTCGGTGGCGTTGCGCTGCGAGGTTCGGTAGTCAATACGGTAATCATTTTGTGATAAACCGTCGATTTTGCCAACGGTTAGCAAGTTATAGGCGCGCTCGCAAGCAGGCTTCACCACGTTGAGTTGGCGGAATAACTCATGCAGATACTTGAACACTGAACGAAGTGCCTGATCTACTTGCACCGCATTCGCTTTAAGCGATTGTGAGCGTTGAGCTTCTTGATACTTCAACGACTCGGCTTCTTTCTTAAGATCGTCGAGTAAACCCATAAATCCAACCCCTTGCTTGCAATATTCGATTGTGCGTGAATAAAAGGTCTGCTGCACTTCTCCGCTTTTTGGCTCCCATCCGCCGTTAACTTTATGCGTAAGTCAGACTTGGCGGCATTTTATCGCATACGTGGTCGATTGCAGTACCCCAACTGTATCAGTTCCTACCGAAACACCACTTCTCTTGCCCCGCCAACATGACCGCTGCCATTCTCTCGCTAGACCAAGGAACCACCAGTTCACGCGCCATCATATTTGACGAGTCTGGAGCAACACTTGCCAGCACCCAGCGCGAATTCAAGCAGTATTTCCCGAATGCGGGCTGGGTCGAACACAACGCTGTAGAGATCTGGGCCAGCCAACGCGAAGTTGCCGCAGAGGCGATCGCTCTATGGCGCGCGAAACAAGTCAATTCCGCTGCCCCTATTGGTGCTATCGGTATCACCAACCAGCGCGAAACGACCGTACTTTGGAACAGACTGACCGGTCAGCCCGTTGCACCGGCCATCGTGTGGCAGGATCGACGCACTGCAGCGTATTGCGAAGAACTCATAAAGGGAGGTCATGAAGATTCGATCCGGTCGAAAACGGGCTTGCTAATTGACCCTTATTTCTCCGCGACAAAAATTCGTTGGCTGCTCCAGAACGTTAGGGGCGCCAAGCAAAGCGCGTCGCGCGGCGAATTGGCGTTCGGCACCATCGACTCCTGGCTGGTATACAACCTCACCGCAGGCAAAGTTCATTCCACGGATGTTTCAAATGCATCGCGCACCATGCTCTTCAATATCTATACATTGGACTGGGATGACGAGTTACTCCGGCTCATGGGCATTCCTCGCGGCTTACTACCCAAAATTGTCAGTTCGAGTGGCCTCATCGGTGAAACGTCATGTGATGGCCTACCGCGCGGTATCCCTATTTGCAGCATGATTGGTGATCAGCAATCTGCCTTGTTTGGCCAAGGCTGCCTCTCGCCAGGGCTGGTCAAGAATACCTATGGCACTGGGTGTTTTATGCTGATGAACACTGGGGCAAAGCCGGCACCCGCTTCTAAGGGGCTAATTTCGACCGTGGCTTGGCGGACTGGCACAGCGCCGAATACGACAACTGACTACGCTCTAGAGGGGAGCGTTTTTATTGCTGGTGCCGCGGTGCAGTGGCTGCGGGACGGACTCGGCATCATCAACTCTGCCGTAGAGATCGAGGCGCTCGCTGCCAGTGTGCCCTCATCCGACGGCGTGGTATTCGTACCAGCCTTCAGTGGGTTGGGCACCCCAGATTGGGATCCGTCCGCGCGCGGTACGCTGTTAGGGCTTACCCGCGGCACCACCCGTGCGCACATCGCACGCGCTACGCTAGAAGCGATTGCGTTCCAGTGCGCGGAGTTGTTGTCAGCGATGAGAGACGCCTCGGGGATTTCCCCAGCAGAGTTGTGGGTCGACGGCGGCGGTACCGCTAACAGTCTGCTCATGCAGATGCAGACTGACTTGGTTGGCATTCCAGTCGTCAGAGCCGGTACGCAAGAGACCACCGCCTTCGGCGCTGCGCGCCTCGCGGGGCTGGCGACCGGTCTCTGGGCAGGCACCGAGCGTACGAATAATGGCGACGCGGCGGAACAGCGCTGGCTACCTTCCATCTCCCTTGACGAGGCACAGGCGAAACTCGCACGCTGGCGTCGCGCCGTCCCACGCGCCAAGGGCTGGACTTAGGGTAACGACGTACCGACGGTGAATTGCTCGCAGAACACACCGTTGAGTGTCCCACGCGAAAAAAAAACTTCAGGTGTGCACGTTGACGCACATTACGCTGATGGGCATTCCGACCAGCTACAAACTTGGTCTGACATTTGACAAAAGTTAACATTTTTGTGTGGTGCGAACACTCGCTTGGCAAACACGACTGTGGAAAAAAATCGCCGCTTCGCCGTTACTTGACTCGAATCTGTCTTCTCGCGTCAATTCCGATCTAGCCGACCCATTCTAGATTTGGTAGCTCTTGCCGAAACCGATCCAGTGGCGCTAGCCTTGCCGGTTGCCAGCTCGCCCCAGTCGTGCGTCGAAACTCAATCCATATCCGACGGTATGGGCGCGCGGTATGGGCGCGTTAAGCAAGCGGCGTCATCCACAAGCGGCGTCATCCGACCTATGCCGGAGGAGCGATTGCACCTAGAAAAGTGATCTTGATGGATTTGCAGAAGCCGCGCGTGAGCGGCATCGGAAAGGTGCGTATATTGAGAACCCAATCACATGCAACAAAAGACGCCGATCACATTGTTTCCAATCTCAGCTGATCCGCGAGACTTCGATGCGGAGTACCACTCCGGTGCCAACGCCTATCGTCGCAACCTTCCACTGCGAGCGCCGACGCAAAACTCTTCGATAGTCTCGCCGCATTCAATCGTTCAACAACATAGTGACTGCCGCGCGGCTGTTTCGGTTAGGATGCGCGACTTCACCACATCTAGCTTGCGCAGACTCGATTCTTCCCAAGTCGTTTGGCGTGATTAAGCGCCTGTTCCGCGCGATCAATCACTGCTTGATGCTGCTCTTCGCCGCTCACCCGAGTCACCCCTGCGCTGAAAGTGACGAATAATTTCTCAAGGCCGCGCAAGAAGAACTGACGGGTGAGTTGGCGTTGTAGCTTCTCCGCCATGCCGACCGCAACATCCAGCGGCGTGTCTGGCATGAGAATGACAAATTCCTCACCTCCAAGTCTAGCCAGCACATCTGTGGGCCGTAACGCCTCTCGGATGACCTTACTCAGATGCACCAAAGCGTCATCTCCGGCCTCATGGCCGTGCCTCTCGTTGAGCAACTTGAAGTTATCGATATCAAGCAGCGCAAGGCACAACGAGGAACCATCGCTCAATGCTTTGTCCGATTCAGCATAAAACGCCGACTCCAAACCGTTGCGGTTAAGTGCGCGAGTCAAGTTATCCGTACGCACCTCTTCGCTCACTTTGGCCAACTCACGCTCCAATTCTGCCGTGCGTGCCTCGTACTTCGCTGCCGTTTTTTGCGCACTGGCAAGCTCATTCTGTGCGTTGGACATTTCTTCATGGACGCTGCGCGTATCGTTCAGCAAATGCTGCACCACTCCTGCAACCGAAGAAAGATCTTCGGCTGATTCGATGGCGATCACATAGTGATCGATACGGTTGTTAAATTCCCCGGTCGAGATGGCCATCGAATTCAAGCGTTCCATAAACACACGAATCATATCGCGCAGGGCAAGTTTGGCTTCATCTAGGTGCTGCTTAAGGTTCGCCTGCCGGCGTCCGGCATCGCGCAGCGTCGATTCAATGTTGCGTAATGTCGCTAGGTCAGAGTTGGACGTCAACGCGGCGTCGATTCGATTCATCTGACCATTGAGCCAGGAATGCTCGGCGCTCAGGCCTCCCACATTTTTTACAATGGCGGACATCAACGACTTGAGTTGGACGTTTGCACGGTCCTCTTGACTTTGCAGCGCGACCAAATCTCCGGAAAACGCTTTGAGTTGCTCGCGCAACTCCCCGTGCTCTTCACTCGATTTCACATGCCTAATCGTGTGCATTAAGTTGGCGGCGGAACGCTTAAGCTCTGGTGTTTTCCGGTAAAGCGGACAGCTGGTCGTTAGCGCCAGTACCGAAGTCTCCGTCCATGTCCCACTCAATTCATCGAGCGCCTCTTGTTTGTTCGGGGTTAGGCGTTTTGCCGGGACTGCCTGCGCCTCGGCGATAATCTGGTCGATACTGTGCCACGCGCCACGGCGAATTGCCTGATCAATGCAATGGCGCGTCTCTTCGGCAAATGGCAACGCACTCGAAAGGCTAAGGGCCGCTTTTGCCGCCTGTGCGCCATCGACGTGTGCGGTATCCTTTTTCTCGATCAGTGCATTTCCGCTAATCTCATAGTACACGCGGGAAAAATTCTCCGGCGTGGGCGGCAACTTATCCCGGGCGAGCCGGCGAATCGTTTCCTTTGCCAACTGCGCTGGCGGCAGTTGAATCGCCGGGCGCGGTGCCGTTACGACGGGATGCGGTGCGGCAGGTCCGCGGCGATCTGCCGGGTTTTGGTTATCAGTAGTGGGTACTGGATTCATGTTTTTCACTCACAACCATCTAGGGATTAGGTTCGTCTCAAGCTGCTACGAGCGCTTGCGTCGCACAGGTAAAACTTGATTCATCGGTGCAACGGTTTGCGGCAGTGTCTTCGCCATTGCGAAGTCATTAAAAGCCCCGATCTCAAGCGGTCTGGAGAACCAGTAGCCCTGCATCAGAAAGCAGCCATGGACCTTGAGCAGATTCGCCTGCGCCCCAGTCTCGACGCCCTCGGCAATCACTCGCAGATTCAGCGCGCGAGCGAGTGCGGCGATTGCCGAGACAATTGCCTCGTCGTCCGAGCCTTCCGCCAGCTCGCGGACAAAGGAGCGGTCAATCTTCAGCGTATCGATCGGCAGCTTGCGTAAATATGACAGAGACGAATAGCCGGTCCCGAAGTCATCGACTGATAGCCTCACACCGAGATCGCTCAACATCTCTAGGGCAGGCAATGCTTCCTTTAGATCCTGCATCAGTAGGGTCTCAGTAATCTCCAGCTCAAGCAGCTCGGGTTCAACGCCGTACGAACGGGCAACGCCCTCGACTTTCTGCACGAACTTTGGCGTCTGGAACGCGTTCGCAGAGATATTCACGGCGATCGGAAACACCGGCCTTCCCTCCCGCCGCCACTGCGCAATTTGTCGACAGGCTTCCCGTATCGCCCAGTCCCCAAGCGCTAGAATCATTCCCGTCTCACAAGCAATCGGAATGAATTCATCCGGCGGAACTAGACGGTCGCCTCGTTGCCAACGCATCAGAGCTTCGGCGGCAATAACCCGGCCATTCATGGTGTCTATCTGTGGTTGGAAGTGGAGTCGCAGCTCATCCCGTTCGATGGCGCGGTGAAGGGCATTGGAAACGTCTAAGCGGCGGCGGGCAAACGAATCGAGTTTTGGTGTGTAGGATCTCAATCCGTTTCGACCACTTTCCTTTACGGCATACATTGCCATGTCGGCTGTACGCAAGATCGAGTCGACATCCTCACCATCACGGGGATACACCGACACTCCGATCGAGCAACTTACGTAACACTCGTGGCCTGACAATACAAACGGTTTTTGCAGCGCTTCCAAAATTCGATTGGCGACAACATCTGCATGGGAAAAGTGGTCAAGATTTGCCAGCAACACCGTAAACTCATCGCCCCCCAACCGTGCGACGCTGTCTGGTGTTTCTCCATGATGATCTGGCGTCGGCTCTCTCGAGACGGCGTCACTAAGGCGCAAACAACCCGTCAACCTATCAGCACACTCACGGAGCAGCGCATCACCAACATGGTGACCGAGCGTGTCGTTGATACGCTTAAAGTTATCCAAGTCAAGAAACAGCACCGCAACATTCTGATCAGTTTGTTTTGCCCGATCCACAGCGGCGGAAAGCTGTTCGCGGAAAAAACGGCGGTTTGGCAAACCGGTCAATGAATCATAGTTCGCCAAGTGCCGAATTTGCGACTCTGCGGCACATCGTTCGGTGATGTCCTGAGTGATGCCGTGTATTCGGAGCGGCGTTCCGGCGTGATCGAACTCGACTTCGGTGTCGATATGAATGACACGTGTCGAACCGTTCGCTCGCAAGATTTCACAATCAAACCTAGCCGCACGTTCGCCGCCAATCAATCGATCAAAGTGCATCTTGACGCGCGCCTTGTCGGTCGGGTGGACACTTCCCCAAGCGAGCGCTGGTGTAACGCCGCCACCGTCGTGGTTAATGTCCAACAGTGCACAACATTCGTCGGAAGCATACACGAGTGCAGCGGCGACATCCCATTCCCAGATGCCGAGGCGGGCGATACGCTGCGCCTTCGATACCCGCGCCTCGCTGCGCACCAGGTCCGCACGCAATCTTGCTGCACGCAACAAGTAGCGACAGCGTTGTACCAGCAGAGTCCACTGGGTGGACTTTACAAAAAAGTCGCTGGCACCGGCTTCATATGCGCTTGCAACTGACTTTTCGTCGTCTAACCCAGTCAACATCAGAATTGGTATGTGTCGCCCAGCCGAGGTCGCGCGAATCGCCTTACAGGTCTCAAACCCATCCACTCCAGGCATCAGTGCATCGAGCAGCACGATATCAGGCACATGATGAGCAAACTGCTCTAGGGCGGCGGCACCGTCCGCCGCTTCGAAGATTTTCATACCATTGTCTTCCAATGCTACGCGTGTCATTAGCCGCGATAGCGGCTCGTCATCGACCAACAACACAACCAACTCTCGTCTGTGGTTAGACAAATGCCTACCCGCTTGGTCGGGGTCGTGCGCAGCTGAAAGTGATAAGAGACTATCTGGCATGGACTGGAATAGGGCGAATCAAGGTGGACGGTATTTGCAGTAGCATTCGAGAGTTGTCGTCTGGTGTAGACGGCTGTCGTAATGTTTTCGACCGCGCCATGCATTTCTTCAATAAATCATCGGAAAGTTGGCCAAACACGGTCGCGCGCACCGTCGACGCTTGCAGTCACCGAATGCCAGCACGCTTCCTCACCAGCAACGCCCGGCTGCGAGGCATCCGCGCAATTCCTCTCTCGGATTGCGTTAGCTCCTTGGCACAACCATCCCGCGTGTCGAGCTAAACTAGACCGCGTGTTTACTTTTGCACCGAAAGCGGTAGCGGGCGCGCTGAACTCGCGACAAGATATGACTAAACCATTTCGGCAGCACACAGGCGAGCTTGTCCGTACTCTTCTCCTTGATCATCCAAGGAGCCGTTCGCCTAGCGGGCGCTCGATGGCAGCTCGCACACACTTTTCGGCTGTGCTGGCGCGGCATAAGTCTTCGCGGTAGCCGCTTCAACGAGGCATGCATTCGCAGAACAACTGGACATGCAGGGCGGGCTTAGCTTGGTTTCGGCCATGGGTCAGCAAAATCAAGCCCATTCGCAGCAACACTTACCTGTCGGCATTCAAGAAACTTCCAGAAGTGCCGATATCCGCTCACGATTGTCCAGATTGTTCTCATGGAATTCATTGCTAACCCCTTAGAAAGCCTCCCCGCTTGGACCCGCCGATACAGCAGTCAGCCTATTCCGGTACTGGCGCGAACGATCTCGGCCATCAAGGCATTGTCGGTTGAGCAAGACAGTGTCGCGGCGCGCGATATTGCCGCCGAGGTCCGGCGCGACCCGCTGATGACGCTAAAGACGCTGATTTGGGCTGGGAAAGCCATGCGCCGCCGCAGTCTGGCACCCTTGGCTGGAGAGCTTGAAACGGTGGAAGCGGCGATTGTGATGATGGGAATCACATCGTTCTTCCGCGACTTCGCCGATCTCGAATCGTTCGAGGACCGGCTGCACGACTATCCAGAAGCGAGATTGCAGCTCTTGCGAGTGATCGGGCGGGCGATCAATGCGTCCAACTACGCCACCGACTGGGCGGCTTACCGACATGATTTAGATGTTGCTGTTATTCAGGAAGCCGCGCTGTTGCACGACCTCGCCGAAATGCTGACATGGTGTTTTGCACCCAGTCTGTCGATCTGCATGCAGAGAATGCGCGCCGCCAATCCCTCTATGCGTAGCCTAGACATCCAGCGGACGGTCTTGGGCATTGCGTTGGATGACCTGAATCTCGAACTGTTGAAAGAGTGGCGACTGCCAAGCCTGCTGCTTCGACTGGCTGACCACCACCACGCAAATCACGCCGCCGTCAAAAATGTGTTGCTTGCAGCCAACCTCGCACGTCACGCGGCCAACGGCTGGACAGACCCCGCGCTACATGATGACTTTGAAAGCATCGGCAAACTACTCAACCAAACAGCGGCGTGGGTGGAGCAGCGAGTTCGCGGTGGGGACGATAGCAACCTAAGGTCAGAAACAACCTAGCCCGCTCGGGATGACGGATGCGTAGGCTCTGGCTCGCCGACTAGGCTTCCCAGCCGGCGTCGGCGTCTCCCACCCGGTAAATTGCCGGCGGATAGAGGGTGAGAGTTGCACGCACGATGCCATCGCTTTCGCCCAAATTAAGCGCCCCACCCTTCCTCGGTACCAAAGCGCGGATCAGCCCCAGACCGGACGCACGGTTTTTTGAGTTAACGTTCTCAAAATCGTCTGGCAGTAAGCCCGAGTTCCAGACTTCAACAACCACACTATCGGGAGCGTTGCTGTAGAGCCGAAGACCGCATTCGCCTTTGCCGTGTGAGGCCGCATTGGCGGCAAGCTCGTTAATGACCAGAGCACACGCCACCCCTTCTGCTTCTTGAATGGCCCAGTCCCGCAAATTGGGATCAATATCGGTTTTGAATTCGTAGCCAATCGCGCGCGACAGTGCCAGCACGACCGATCTGACTAGCTCAACTATGTTTATCGCGGCCAGATCACTGGTCTGTAAACCATGCACTTGGGCGATCGCCGAGATTTGCCCCGCAACTTCCTTCAACTCATCGGTGATTCCGGGCTTGGCTCGCGCCGAATGGTGCAGCAGCCCAACGATGCCGTGCAGGTTATTCTTGATACGATGGTGCACTTCTTTGACCAGCTTATTGCGTTGCTGAATAAGTCGTTGTACACGATCCTGTTCCAAATGCTTGCGTTCGGTCACATCTTCCATCGTCCCAAACACCGTAATGTCACCGCTTTCACTCCGGCTAGACAAAGTGCGCATCCGAACCCACCGCATCCCACGGGAAGGATTGATCAACCGAAACTCGACGTCCACCCGCTGCAGCAGCGCTTCCAGGCGTTGCGCCTCGAGAAAGATTTCTCGGTCTTGCTCAACAATCGACAGAATGGGCAAATTTGGCTGGGCCGCGAGTTGAGAACGGGTGACATCCAAAATTTCTTCGATCACACTATTTTGGAAATGCCAGACGCTTCGCTCGGGGTCGGTGCTGAAGAGCGCTTGATCGACGTTGGCGGCAAACTGACGAAAACGCGCTTCGGATTCTCTTAGTGCGCGATCAGTGGTGATGCGCTCGGTGATGTCTTCACCGAAATTCATCACATAACGAATCTGGTCATTGCTATCGAGAATTGGGATGGTGGTGCGCTGCACAAAGCCAATCTTGCCGGTGAGCTGGTTCACCAGCGTGGCCATGGTTGAGAACCGCTGACGCGTTTGCATGACCAGCCGGTCGACCGCAACCACCTCTTCCGCATCCGCTGGTGGATAGATCTCAAACGGCGTCTTCCCCACCACTTCCTCGCGTTGCCGTCCCACCATGTTTTCCGCCGAACGGCTGAAGTGGACATACGTGCCTGTTTCAGCCTCGCGCACCGCAACAACGGACGGCAGGTGTTCGATCACCGCGTCAAGCAGCCCCTCAGCTGCGGCCAGCTTGGTTTCCAACACGCGTTGTGGGGAAACGTCGATCAACGCATAGACCATGCCCTGCGTCTCGTCGCCGTCGTTAACGGCGCGTGCGTAAATGGAACAGGTCAAGCGTGTGCCATCGGGTTTGACAAACACTTCCTCTTTCGCGATCGCAGGTGCTGTGCCCTCACCAAGCTTGCGCACGACCCGCCACTGGGGCCACACCAATTGAGACGTCGACACGGTCGCTAGGGTGCGATGGAGCAGCGAATGTTGGGTAACGCCGAACATCTGGCAGAACGCGGCATTCACCCGCACTACGCGTTGGTCGCGGACGAACACAATACCGACCGAAGTCTGTTCAAAAAGTAGTTGCTGCTCTCGCAGCGAGGTCGCAAGGGCGTCTTCACGGGCCCTACAAGCGGTGATGTCTTTGGCGTAACCTAGGACACCAATCAGCCGACCGGCTGGGTCTCGAATCGCGGTCTTGGTAATCTCGAAGGTCAGAGCGCCGCCATCGTTCATCTTCGTCCGCTGGAACACCACCGGCGACGAACTCTCGAGCGCACGACGATCCATCTCTTCCGCAACCACGGCCTCAGCAGCACTAAGCACATCCGACGCGTGGTGACCAACGATCTGTCCTTGCGACAACCCGTAGAGGCGCTCGACATGCCGGTTGGCCAGCAGGTAAGCGCCGTGCACGTCCTTTAACCATACCGGGTCGGGAAGATTGTCGACCACAGCACGCAAACACATCACCAGCCGTGCGCTGTCGACCGCTTCGGACACATTTAGTAGCCGCGTCACCGCAGTTTGGTTGGTATCAACGAGCATGGCTAAGTTTAGACCGGTCATTAACATTAGTTTTGTTGTCGTGACAATTGTTAACACAATTAACGACCAACCGCCACCCCAACAACGCCCGTCACGACTTGCCGGGCCGCTATAGTCAAGACTGTCTTCAAACGGCGTCGCGATTGCG
The DNA here is from genome assembly GCA_044346745.1 of Usitatibacteraceae bacterium. Taxonomy (GTDB): domain Bacteria; phylum Pseudomonadota; class Gammaproteobacteria; order Burkholderiales; family Usitatibacteraceae; genus UKL13-2. The sequence continues at coordinate 33,330 of JBIIYQ010000017.1, forward strand.
GCAAGCTTTCGATCACCGCTAGCCGGCAAAGCCGATTCCGGCTAAGCTTCACTCGTCTCCAACTAATCTTCAGCCGTCCATTGATCAAGCCTGACCAAATCCGCCTTGCTTGGATATTTGCTCTCCTGTTCGCTGCGGTGACCGTACTTCCCGTGGGCATCTTCTCCGGCACCTATGCCGTCTTTAGTGCACCCGCTCTCAGACAGAGTATCGAACGCCGCCAGAATGAGCAGGCGACCATGTTGGCGAACATCATCGAGCAATACCTCGGATTCATCTCTACCGCGCTCGCCATCGATGCCGAGCGATCCACGCAAGAATTGGCAGGGGTGGCGGGGGAAAAGGTAGCGATCGTAAACCCTAAACTCGCAAGCCGACCAGAAATCGCCCGTATGGTGCTGCTCGGACCGACGGGTGCCCCACTTGTTTCGAACTTGGCCGCAGTGCCCGGCGCGCCTACCGTACTGGGCAATCTCCCGGCATCGATCACGAGCCAGCTCAACGCGGCGATCACGGCGCGTCAGTCGGCCTGGTCCGATGTATACATGTCGCCCCAGACGGGGAAGTTGGCCATGCTGAGGACGCAAAAAGCGGGCGAAATTTTGATCTTGGCCGAATTATCCTTGGAGGGGGTCGAAGCCTTCATCGGCAGGGCGGTTGCGGCAGCAAGTTACCGTGTGGTGATCGTGGACGCCGCTGGAGCAATTATCGCCGCCGGCGACCTGCAAAGGCTGGGCGCGCCGACCAAGGTCGATTTTGCCGATCCGGCTGGCTCTCGCACCACTGGTGTGTCCAAAAAAGCCAGCGACCGGTTTACGGTCGACGGTGAATCCTACACCGGCAGGGCTAAATCAGTACCCGGGGTGGGTTGGTCAGTGCTAGTGGCCGAGCGCGAAGCTGTCACCGACGGCTCGTTCAAGTTGACGATTGGCGCAATCGTTTCCGCGATCGTCGCCTCGATGATCGCCGCTGTGATTGCCGGCATGTGGCTTTCGCGCCGCACGATGTTGCGTGTTGATCAAGTGATTCGATTTGCCGGCCAGCTGTCGCGAGGCAACACCGCCCCCTGGCAGCCCTCGCGAATCCGTGAGATCAACCAACTTGGCAGGTACGTAGAGGCCCTCGCCAACGAAACAAAAAAGCGCACGGAAGCACAGCTTGAGACGAGCGCACTTTTCTCGGGCGCCTTCCGGCACTCCCCGGTCGCCACCTCATTGAGCAGATATCCGACGCTCGAGCTCTTAGATGTAAACGAAAGCTGGGAGCGAATGTACGAGACATCACGGGAAGCGGCCCTCCACAGTGGAACTTCACCATTCTTCACAATCCTCTGGTCAGATGATGCCGCCGCCCACGTAAACGCCGAACTGGCGGCGAACCGGCCAGTGTTCGACTATCCGACCGCTGTTCGTGTACCTTCGGGTGAAGTCCTGCAAGTATTGGTCTCCTGCGCGCGCGTAGTTGCCAACCAAACAGACTGCCAGCTAACCACTACTGTTGATATCACCGAGAGGGTTCAAGCAGAATCAACGCTGCGCGACAGCGAGGCGCGCTTTAGCGCTATCGTCGCGACCATGGCTGAAGGGGTTGTGGTTCAACAGAACGATCTAGAAGTCGCTTTCTGCAACCAATCGGCTGAAGTAATTCTGGGCATCAGCCAGTCAGAGCTGCGCGGCGACGTACCTCTTAATCCGGACTGGCGAATCCTTAGCGCAAACGGCGCGGTGCTGACAAGAGCAGAGTGGCCCTCAGCCATTGCCATCAGCACCGGTCGGCCGCTCATCGGCCAGCACCTTGTCATCATCCGGCCCGACGGTACCAAGCGTGACATCACGGCAAATGCGATGCCACTTGAGGCGGCGTCGCTCGGTGGTCGCGGCGCGTTGGTGACCATTACCGATCGTACAGCCGAGTTCGAAGCGCTGGCCGGTCTTCAGTCACTCGCCGCCACCCTTGAGGACAAAGTCACCCAACGCACCGAAGAGCTACAGGAAGCAAATGCGGAGTTAAAGGCGTTTTCCTACAGCGTCTCACACGACCTGCGTTCACCACTACGCGCCATCGACGGATTTGCCCAGCTGCTCAACGAGCGTCATGGCCATGAACTATCGCCGGAAGCCAAACGCCATCTTGATCGGGTATTGCAAAGCGCAAAGCGGATGAACGGCATCATTGACGACCTGCTCATGCTAGCGAGAGTCACACAGGCGGATATCGAATTAACCCCAGTGAATATCAGCGAAATCGCCGTCGCCATTGTCGACCAGCTCGCAGCGAATAGCATGCGACGGGTTGAGTGGGAGATTGAACCGGGTGTCGAGGTCACCGCCGACCCGGGATTAATCCGCGTGGTGCTGGAGAACCTGCTCGGCAACGCATGGAAGTATTCATCGAAAACAGAATTGGCGCGAATCTCGCTGCGCGCGAATACCGAGCTGCCGGATAACTACGACGGCTTTGTGGTCGAAGACAACGGTGCCGGCTTTGATCAAAAATATGTTGAACGTCTGTTTTCGCCGTTCCGCCGGCTCCATGCTGAAAACGATTTTCCTGGTAGCGGGATCGGGCTCGCCACCGTCAAACGCGTGGTCACAAGGCACGGCGGCGGTGTACGTGCCGAAGGCGTGACCGGGTGCGGCGCAAAATTCTGGGTAACACTCCCGCGCCATCCACGCGGCGTATAAAGCGGCAACCCGCCGCCAACCAGCCAGTCGGCTAATCTGCTCGCCGATTAGTGTGTAGTTGGTGTGACCAGCGACGCTGCAACTGCCTGAGTGTGCCACGCCCCTTGCAACAACAACGACATCGCTTCGGGATCAATGTTGGCGTCAACGTTCGCTAACAAAGATGCGTGTTCCACCGGGGATACGTCGCAGAAATAGAGGTCGAGTTCGGATTCGTTGGCTGTCTCACTATCGACGCCGTGGGCAACCGAGGTTGTGGAAAGTGGTGTTTGGGCTCTCATCATGACTCCGCTTGTGTGTTAATGCTAGGTTAGTAAATGTTCAGGCGCGCGGCGGCGGCTTATTCTGTTCAACTCATGCCGCACCCTCCAAACGGTCGCCGCAATTGCTGTCGCACACTGAATTACTAGTAACGGGGCCAGCAGCACCTTGTGGAACATGCTTTTTTCAATCTGCAGAACTGTTTGTATCGACAAACCAACGGCTAGCGCCATGCTGTAAACAGCCCCCTACCGCGCCTGTACGCGTATTCATTACAAAACCGCCACAGACAACCTTTTTCGCCCATCCTTTGGCAACACTTTGTGTTGGCTCAATCTTGCGCTTGGTTGGATTCGTGAACTCGTTGTCCTGCCACAGCGTGCCCTTGGTGCGCGAGGTCAATGCACTTACTAGAAAACACTTTGCGGTCGGTACTGCAAGACATTAGCAGTGGCAATAGACAAATTTTGCTTCATGCACAGCGGATTGGTTGGGCGGATAAGGCGGGGATACACCGCCTATTCCTCGGCGTTGCGTCGCCTGATACAGCACCTCACCACAACAGAAACAACATCGGCGGGGTCAGATACTTTCTTGAGCGAGGCTTGCGCGTGGGGGTTGGAACTTGAGAGCGCCCGCATGAACAGGGTACTTCTAATAACTCCATTGTTCGCTGGAATGACATCAATTTCGAGGTTTTTATAGATGCGGCAATCGATAACTAGTGAAATTTGTCTAATTTCCCCAGCCGAATCTGCAGGAATAAAGACAAAGGAGATGCGCGGAAACGTTCGCCCGATGCTCAACACGAGAAACGCAAACAAGTTATTCGTTTGCATCGGCGTAGCCTGAATCGTCGCCCAATCAGCGCGATGACTGGAATGGGATTGCGCTCGGTGTGTCGGATCATTGATGCCTACAAGCTTGGCGGGCTGGGCGCACTTGCCCCCAAGGTTCGTGGCCGTAAGCGGGGGATGCAGCGCAAGCTCGACGAGGCCCAAGAGCAGACGATCCAGCAGATCATTTGCGAGAAACGCCCCGAACAGTTGCGCATGCGCGAGAAACGCCCCGAACAGTTGCGCATGCGCTTTGCACTATGGAGCCGACAGGCTGTTCTTCAGTTAGTGAAGAGCC
>JBIIYQ010000092.1:0-11645 GCA_044346745.1 Usitatibacteraceae bacterium
GCAGCTCGATGAGATTGCTGAGAAACTCAACAATCGACCGCGAGAGTGCCTGGGCTGGAAAACACCAAACGAGGCGTGGGCAGCCATAGTTGAGCAGGTGTTGCACTAATTTCCTGAAACCGTCCTTCCATTTGACAAAGTCTATTATTGACGCGCATTTTGGGGTGAAATTGGCTGAAAAAGCCCGTGGATAGGTGCCTTTGTAGTTTGTGAATGTGTTCGATTGAAGCGAGCAGTTTGTTCGATTCGGAAAACAACCATCATTGACGCGACCGTAGGAAAGACAATGGCCCGTCAATTCATATTCACACCCAAAGCCGCCGAACCCCCAGCGACGTAAGGGTAAGCCGTGAAGGCGGTTGGCCTTGTGTTTGTCTCGGGTGCAGCGCCAACCGATCCCGCCAACGGAAGTTTTGCCGGCACGTCTATTCAAGACCAGACCCAGCAATGTTTAAACAACATACAGGCGATCCTTGAAGAAGCAGGCAGCTCGCTGGAAAAGATTGTCAGCGTAACAATCGTGCTCGCAGTCGAAGATGACTTCGTGGGGATGAACGAGGAGTGGCTCAAACGTTTTCCTTCCAATCCACCAGCTCGCCAAGGCGTGAAACTGCCAGTTCGCGACCCAGGTATGAAGGTCTCAATCGCTGCAGTTGTGGAGGCCTGAAGATTGTGGGCTCGGTTGGTGAGCGAGTCACACTCGCGCCCCACGCGGCAGCAGTGTCGTTGCTTTGCCAGCCGTTAGCGAACGCCGCCGTTGCCGATAAACAAAACCCCCGCCAATCTTGCGACTGACGGGGGTTTTGCTTCTGTTTAGAGGCTACCAAGCTTTTTCGGCGGCACCTCTGTGGGCACCTGCCGAGTTGCTGCTTATTTGAACGAGTATGCGAGGGAGGCGTAAAAGCCGCGACCACGCGGATCGGTGTAGTTTGGATCGTAGCCGGCGAGGAAGCTATAAATCTGGTTAGAGCGCGGAGGTTTTGTGTCCAAGGCATTTTTCAAGCCAGCGCGCATGACAAGATTTTTCACGCCACGATAGGATGTTGAAAGATCCCACAGCTTATAGGCTTCAACTTTACGAATTGAGCCATCTGGATTGCGGTTCTGGTCGTCGTAACCTTGATAGAAGGTTTGTTGAAGGGTTGCACCAAACGCGCCAAAGTCGTAGTTGAAGGTCGCAGTATGACGCCACTTCTGCACCACTTGGTCGTTGGCGAATTTGCCGACACCTTCCACAAACGGACGGCCAGGACCATCCTGTACTTTGTATTCCTTGACGTAGGTTCCGCTCAGACCAAGGCTGAACTTACCAAACGAAGTCGCTGGTAAGCGTAGATCAAATCCGATATCGACGCCGCTGGTTTTCAGCGTGCCGAGGTTGCGCAAACGTGAATCGATCTGCGTGATGCGACCTGGAATGCCGGGCAACGTCGGATCTGCCGCAGCGCGTGTGATGAACGGCGCGTAGAAGACGGGGTCGGAGAAGTAGACGCCTTCAGGTGAAGCAATGGTCTCGGTCTTTTCGATCTTCCAGTAGTCAACCGAGGCCGAAAGCATACGTGCTGGCTCGAACACAAAACCAACAGAGTACTGCTTGGATTCTTCAGGCTTCAGATTCTTCGATCCGCCACGCAGCTTATCCGGCTGCAGGCCGCAGTAGTCAGGGTTGGTAGTGTTGTTAATCGAGCCGACACGGATACAGCCGAGTGGATCGTTGTAGATGCCATTGGTTTGACCGATGCGGGTTGGTGAGTACAAGTCGGCGAGCGAAGGCGCGCGGAAGCCGGTACCGTAGGACGCACGGAACAAAGTGGATTTTGTTGGATTCCAGCGAATACCAACCTTAGGATTGGTGGTCGAGCCGACATCGTTGTAGCGGTCGTGCCGGAGTGCCAACTGGACTTCCAACGTCTTGGTAAACGGCATGACCAGTTCGGCGTAAGCAGCGTTCAACGTCCGGTTGCCGCTGAACGGGGTCGCCGTGCCTTCGCCGCGAATCTCGCCGGAAGCCAGCAGCGCGGACGGCGTGAAACCCATGTTTTCGCGGCGTGATTCCAAGCCCAGTGCAAGAGCCGCGTCGCCACCAGCTAGGCTGAAGACCGGACGTGAACCCTTCAGGTCGAAGGACTTGGTGGTACCTTTGGAGGCGCGTGCATTGTCCGAAATCTTCGTTGCGTCGATTAGCGCTTGGCCTGCAGCATCCTGCGGGCCAAACGGGTTGATATTGCCGGTGGCAAATGCGGTATTGAATGCACCGTTTAACACGTAGCCATTGACATAGCGGTCATTAACTTCGCTTGTGCTGTAGTTAAACGCGGTGTCGTAATCCCATCCCGCAAACAAGCCCTTTGAGCCAACCACGAGACGCTCAGAAATTGCTTCGACTTCGTTAGTCCGGCCACCGGCATCGGACAAACGCCAGTTCAAACGCAGCGCGCCGGTTGTCCCTGCGAGGGTTGCGGTGGCGGTCGGGTAAAAACGACCGTTAGCGGGGTAGTTCAGATTGGTGACTGTTAGAGGGCTGATGCGGTAGGTGGTTTGAGTTTCACCACGCGAATACTCGCCAAAAAGTGTGTGGTCAGCGGCAATTGCATACTGGCCGCGCACGATCGCGTTCTTGCGGGAGGATGCAGGAAAGATCTCGGTGTCTTGCATGTAGTCATAGAAACACGCACGTGCACCGACAAAACTATTGGGCGAATAGATAGTTGCGGGCGGGTTACATTGAGGCACGCTTGGGTTAAAGCGTGAGCCAGTTGGGCTACCAGATGCATTTAAGCGGCGGAAGTTTGCCGGGTTGGTATTGCTTGAACCAACGTCGAGGTTGATCTCTGGGATGAAGCTGCCGCCGAGGCCCGGGCGCTGGGTGGAACGCAACGTTTCAGCGTCTGAAATGTCGAGTACCGCAAACACGTTGTACTTGTCCTTGTTCAGATCGCCAAAACCGCCGGAGACCGTGTAGATCTGCTTCGCTGCGCCGCCGTCTTTGGTGGTGTAGGCATATGCGGAAATATCGACGCCTTGGTAGTCGCGGCGCGTGATGAAGTTAATGACGCCTGAAATCGCGTCAGTCCCGTAAACAGCGGAAGCACCGTCTTTCAAGATTTCGACGCGTTCGATCGCTGCCGTTGGAATTGCATTGAGGTCGACACCACTGGCACCGCCCGGCGAGGCGAAATTGGCCATGCGACGACCGTTTAATAAAATAAGCGTGGAAGACACCCCGATACCACGCAGATTCGCACCGTTGAAGCCACGCTGGCCGGCGATGTCTGAGAAACTTGCCCCGTCTGTCAGGGCTGCAGCACTTGCGGAGATCTTCGTCAACAATTCTGCTGCGGTCGTCGAGCCGCTCTTGTCGATATCTTCGCGCGTTATGACTTGAACCGGAAGTGCTGACTCGCCTTCGATACGTTTAATCGACGAACCCGTGACCTCAATTTTTTCCGCCTTGACCGCTGGTGCGGCAGACACTGGTGCCGCCGCAGGTGCTTGGGCTGCAGCGTGGATCGATACGAGGGCCGCTGCAACCGCGAGGGCGCATGGCTTCAAAACAAAATACGGTTGTTTCATGTGAGTGGACTCCGTAATGGACATGTATGGTTAATCTGGGGTTCGCGAAGAATGGGAGCGGGTTGGGGTTGCTGGGAAATTAGTTATCTGTCGGCTGATTCCGACCTTTCCTTTTTTGACCAATGCAGTCTAGTCATCGGCAAGGGGAAAGAAAGCCCCAGATGGGGTGCCCGTCGCTTGATGACAACTTGGCGTCGCAAAGTTGAAAACGGGTTGTGGCCAATTTCATAAATCTGACCAACTTGGCTGCTCCGAAAAAGACAAAGGCTGCCGGAACGCTCGGCCAACCGCTTACAACAATGCGACTTTCGGTTACAACTTGCGGGATTTTGTGGTTGGCAGGCGTATGGCCAAACACGGCGATGTGTCAATATCTTGCGTCGCCACATTTCCCATCGGGTTGAAGTGAAGAATCTTTTCCGCTTGTCATCACACCGCGAAGCCCTGAATTCCCGCCGCCGCGTTCTTGTGGCGTCCGTCGTGGCTTGGGCGTTTGTTGGCTTTAGCCTGCCGACGCTGGTCTGGGCTAGCGAAGCTTCCAAGGCTGTCCAAGCCGGGATCGCCGTTGCCATTGGCGGCGCACTGAAGGCAGATAACGCCGATGTCTGGGGACGAATTGTCAGTTTAAGTGGTGGCCCCGGCGCCAAATGGATGGTGTTTCCCACCGCCTCTGGCGAGCCTGAACAGTCGGCAAAAAGTCTCATCGAGTCGTTGCAAAAGCACGGTGCAAAAGCGGAAATGATTCCGCTATCGGATAAGTTGAAGGGATTTGAGGTCCGCGCCGTTGTCTCGGACGCCAAGTGGATTGCGGCGATCGACGGCGCGAATGGTGTCTATTTTTCGGGCGGCGCGCAAGAGCGAATCACCGCAGCCTTGTATTCGGCTGACGGCAAGCCTGCACCGATGCTTGAGGCGATTTGGCGTTTGTTTAGGCGCGGTGGTGTTGTTGCGGGATCAAGTGCAGGTGCGGCGATCATGTCGGAAACCATGTTCCGTGAACCACCGGCGATCCTGACAGTCATGCAGCGCGGTGCCAAGTGGGGCAGCGAGATTGATCGCGGGCTGGGATTTGCCGGGCGGGGCGTGTTTGTTGATCAGCATTTTTTGAAGCGCGGCCGCATCGGTCGAATGGTCGCCGTTATGGCGCAGCAGGATATCAAGCTCGGTCTGGGTGTTGAAGAAAATAGCGCCGCCATTATTCGTGGCAACGATGTTGAAGCAATCGGCGGACGCGGCGTATTGCTTGTTGATCTTCGTGGCGCCGACCACGTCAGCGCGAAACCCCTGCGCGTCTCGGGCGCAACGCTGACTTGGTTAGATCGTGGAGATCGGGTGGATCTGCGCAGTGGGGTGGTTTCACCGTCGGCCGTCAAGCTTGCTGGAAAAAAACTCGACCACACTGCGGCAGACTTCAAGCCATACAACGACCGGGTTCGCTTTTATCCGGACATGTTGGGAGACAACACAATTCTGTTCGCCATGAGTGAATTGCTCGATAGCCCGGCGGCTGAAACCCGCGGCATCGCGTTTTCGGCTGGTCGTACGGGCAGAAGTCAGGCCACAACACCTGCTGAGGCCGAAGACATCGGCTTTGAGTTTCGGCTGTTCAAGACAGCGTCCACAGTCGGCTATTTCACCTCCAAGCTGGGCGGTGAGGACTACAGCATTTTGCGAATGGGGTTGGATATCGTCCCGGTGAAGATGGCAAAACCGTTATATGTGCCAGTGGTGCAGGCAGGCGCGGAGAAAGCAGGCGAAAATAGCAGCTCGTCAAGGTCGCCCAACCAAAAACCCGCGGCGGCATCAACATTGGAGAATGTGAAATGAATGTTTTGTTGCGTGGCCTTATCGTCGCCGCCTCGATCGTCGTCTTTGGCGGTATCGCGGCTCCCGCGAATGCGCAGGCGAAGAAAGTGCGGCTCGGCGTTGAAGGTGCCTACCCCCCGTTCAGCGAAATCGACAAAAGTGGCATGTTGAAAGGTTTTGACATCGATATCGCCAACGCGTTGTGCGCTCAGATGAAGGTCGAGTGTGTCATGGTGCAATTGTCCTTCGACGGTATGATCCCCGCCTTAAACAGTCGCAAGATCGACGCTGTGATCGCGTCGATGTCGATAACCGATGAACGTAAAAAAGCCGTTGATTTCACCGACAAGTACTACAAGACGCCCGCGCAGTTTGTCGTGAAAAAAGGGTCGACACTCGAAATCACTCCCGCTGGCTTGAAGGGAAAACGTGTTGGGGTACAGCGCTCGACCACACACGACCGATTTGTCGGTGACAACTTTAAAAGCGCGGATATCGTTCGATACACCAAACAAGACGAAGTGTTCCTTGACCTCGCTTCAGGTCGTGTTGATGCCGCAGTGCTGGACATGATCGCAGCGCAGGTGGGCTTTCTAAAAACACCTCAAGGGAAAAACTTCAACTTTGTTGGCCCCGTATACGATGATCCGAAGTACTTTGGCGTAGGTGCCGGTATTGCATTGCGCAAGGGCGATAACGCCTTGCGTGAGGATTTCAACAAGGCGATCGTGGCGATTCGTGCCAACGGCGTATACAAAAAAATCCAGGACGTGTATTTCGATTTTGATGTCTATGGCGCTCCGGCTGCAACTGCGGCGGCAGCGGCCACCAACACGGCGGCGAAGAAGTAACGTCGCATGTTGCACGGGTTTCTCCCCACGCTGCTGGACGGCACGCTGACGACGCTTGGTGTTGCAGGTGCGTCGCTGGTCATCGCCGTGTTGCTGGGGTTGCTCGGTGCCGCCGCAAAGTTATCGCGTATCCCGGTCATTCGTTGGCTCGCCACAAGCTACACCACGGTGGTGCGCGGAGTGCCCGACCTCGTGCTGATGCTGCTTATCTTTTTCGGCGGCCAGATCGGCATTAATGCCGCCGCTGCTGCGCTGGGTTACGACGGCTATGTGGACATCAATCCGTTTGTCGCCGGTGTGGCGACCATCGGATTCATCTTCGGTGCGTACCTGACTGAGACTTTCCGTGGTGCCTTGATGGCGATCCCTGCCGGCCAACGCGAAGCCGGGCTGGCGTTTGGTATGTCGCCGATGCGTGTGTTCTTGCGAATTACGTTTCCGCAAATGGTACGGTTTGCCATTCCCGGCTTTACGAACAATTGGCTGGTGTTGGTGAAGTCGACTGCAATCGTTTCCGTCATTGGCTTGACTGACATGATGCATAGCGCCGGGCTCGCGGCGGGTGCAACGCGTGAGCCGTTTACGTTTTATCTGGCCGCAGCAGCAATTTACCTGGCCATCACATCAATCTCGCTGATCGCGTTAGGTGCATTGGAAAAACGCGTCACCGTTGGCTTGCGTCGGGCCGCTTGATATGAACTTCGACGCCATCATCGAATCCCTGCCGATGTACGCATCAGGCATCGGCACCACGCTGCAACTGCTCGCTGTTTCACTGGTGGCGGGTTTGTTGCTCGCGATGCCGTTGGGGATCGCACGTGCCAGCAACAATGTGTGGATTTCGCGACCGGTATGGCTCTATACCTATGTCATTCGCGGCACGCCGATGCTGGTGCAATTGTTCCTGATCTACTACGGCGTCGCGCAGTTTGAAGCAGTACGTGAAAGTGCGCTTTGGCCGCTGCTGTCCTCGGCTTGGTTTTGTGCCGTGCTGGCGTTTACGCTGAACACCGCCGCCTATACCGCAGAGATCATTGCCGGTGCGATTCGTGCGATTCCCTATGGTGAAGTCGAAGCTGCCAACAGTCTTGGCATGAGTAAGTTCAAGGTCTTGACACGCATCTTGCTGCCATCCGCGATGCGGCGCGGCCTGCCTGCCTATTCGAACGAGGTCATCATGATGTTGCACGGCACGTCACTCGCGAGTGTGGTGACGGTGATGGACCTAACGGGTGCGGCACGCGAAATGAACTCGCGCACCTATCTCCCGTTTGAAGCATTTTTGACGGCGGGAGTGTTGTACATGCTGCTGACATTTTCGCTCGTTGGCCTGTTTCATCTTGCCGAACGTCGTTGGCTTGGACATCTGCGGCCAAGAACAGCCGGCACGATGGCAAGCGCAACCGGCTAGTCGGTGGACGGTCAATATCGGCCTCCCCTTTTTTGCTGAATCTAGTTTCTACACGACCATTACTACGAACGCACTTTATGCAAACCAAGCGTCATCAACTTCTTTCACCTGTGATCGGCACTTCGCGCGAAGTGTTGAGTTTTCATTACGGTTCACCTTCCCACGGGCGCAAGGTCTATATCCAAGCCGCGCTACACGCTGATGAGCCGCCCGGCCTGTTGGTCGCGCATCACTTACGCGAGGAACTGACCAAGCTACACAAAGCCGACAAACTCAAGTGCGAAGTTGTATTGGTGCCGGTGGCCAACCCAATCGGGTTGTCGCAGTGGGTCAACCAAAGTCACATTGGTCGGTTTGAGCTGCGCTCGGCAGAAAACTTTAATCGGCACTACCCGGATGTGTTGGATTCTGTTGTGGCCGCCATCGACGGTAAGCTCACGCAGGATGCAACGGCAAACGTGGTGCTCATTCGGCGCGAAATTCAGACGGCGTTACGCGCCATCAAAGTCAAAACCGAATTGGCAAGTCTCAGGCAATGTTTGTATTCACTGGCAGCCGATGCCGACGTGGTGCTCGACCTGCATTGTGACAACGAAGCGCTCATGCACCTTTATACCGGTAGCCCGCTGTGGCCTAAAGTGGAGCCGCTAGCGCGATATTTGGGCGCGGTGGCAACGTTGCTAGAGACTGAATCGGGAGAGTATCCGTTTGATGAGGCTTGCTCACGGCTGTGGTGGTTGTTGGCCGAACGTTTCCCGAATCATCCTATCCCGCTTTCCTGTGTCTCCGTTACCGTTGAGTTGCGCGGGGAATGTGACGTGACACGCGACAATGCCGTTGCGGATTGTGCGGGCATCCTGGCGTACCTGACACAGCAAGGTTTTATTGACGGCACTGCGCCTACGCTTCCGCCGCTGCTGGGCGAGGCGACACCACTGGCAGGTTCGGACCCGCTCGAAAGCGCGGTCTCCGGTGTGTTGGTTTATTTGCGCGAACTCGGAGAGACCATTGCCGAGGGGGATGCAGTGGCCGAGGTGATCGACCCGCTTTCTGGTGTGACCACCACCATCCGCGCCGCGACCGATGGCGTGTTGTATGCGCGTCAATCAACACGCTTCATCCACGCTGGAATGCGGGTAGGCAAGGTTGCCGGGAAGACGCCGTTTCGTACTGGTAACTTGCTCAGCGCACGTTAGGGAGGCCGTCTTGCGTCCATTTCGTCGCTTCGCGTTTGCCAAAAACGGTTTGTTACTCACACAAAAAGTTCTCCTTACATATCAGGCATATGCTGCGTCGAACTTTTTGTATTCGCGCCTAGTCTGGCTTAGAACTGAACACAATCAGGCCTCCCTCCATTCATTTTCAATATGAGCGCACAAGAAAAACTACGCGTAGACGGCATCGTCAAACGCTTCGGCAACAACGAGGTGCTGAAGGGTGTTTCGATGGCCGCAAATGCCGGGGACGTGATCAGCATTATCGGTTCATCCGGCTCGGGCAAAAGCACGTGGTTGCGTTGTATGAATTTGCTCGAGCAGCCACATGAAGGAACCATTGCCTTGAACGGTGAAAGTCTCGCGTTAAAGCGCGACCGTGATGGCACGCTGACTGCGGCGGACCCGAAAGCGTTGGAGCGATTCCGTGCACGACTGTCGATGGTGTTCCAGCATTTCAATCTGTGGTCACACATGACGGTAACCGAGAATGTTATCGAAGCCCCAATGCAGGTGCTGGGATTATCCAAACAAGAAGCACTTGAACGCGCTGAACGTTACTTGAACCGTGTCGGTGTTTGGCATCGCAAAGATTTCTACCCCGCGCATCTTTCCGGCGGCGAAGCGCAACGTGTCGCAATCGCCCGCGCGCTGGCGATGGAACCTGACGTGATGTTGTTTGATGAGCCGACATCAGCGCTCGATCCTGAACTGGTCGGTGAGGTGTTGCGTGTGATGCGTGATCTTGCCGGAGAAGGTCGCACCATGGTGGTCGTCACCCACGAGATGGGCTTCGCGCGCGAAGTGTCAAACCGGGTGGTGTTTCTGCACAAAGGCTGCATTGAGGAGCAGGGCGATCCGCGCGTCGTGCTGAGCAAACCAACCAGCGAAAGACTTCAACAGTTTTTGTCGGGCAGTTTGAAGTAGCGCGGACGCCAGAAAAACCGCGAATCTGGGTTTGCGAGCCATAACTTGTAGGAAAATCCTCGAGCGTGCCGCTTTAATGGCGTGTCATTTCGGTGACTCCTTGATCGCATAGAATTTAGCAAACTCTAGTATTGACGGGCATTTCGAGACATAAATGCTTGGAGAAGCCCGTCGTTATTGGTGTTTTGTTGAATTCGCATTGGCCGTTCCGTTCGCTCTTCTTTGGTAGCTTCCCATCTCGTCTGCCGTTAATGCCGCGCCCGAATTTTCGCCATATCGGTTTCATCCTGTTGCCGCGCTTTTCGCTCGCGGCACTCGGCAGTGCGCTCGGCATTATTGAAGCCGTCAACGATGTATCAGGCGAGGCAACTCTTTCCGTACATGTCCTCGGTGAAGGCGCAGCCGGTGGGATACCAAAACAGGAAGTGCAAAGCGCCAGCCAAATTGCGCTTTTGTCCAACGCAACGCCGGATGTCCTGTCGCGGCTCGACATGCTATTTGTGGTCGGCGACGCACCGTTGGCCGAGGTCGGGCATGACAACATCATCACCCGCCTGCGTGCCGCGGACGCCGCTGGTGTGGCGCTTGGGGGCATCGGCACCGGTGCCTGGATGCTGGCACGCGCCGGACTGCTCGATGGCTTCCGCGCGACGATTCACTGGCCCTACACGGCGCTGTTCGCCGAACGATTCCCCGACGTGGTGGTGTCGTCGCATGTGTTTGAAATTGACCGCAATCGATTTACCGCCGCAGGTGGGCAAGCCGCGCAAGACCTCATGTTGGCCTTGGTCACCAGCCATCTCGGGGCGGATGTCACCGCCGAGGTGCTGGATCAGCTTGGTATCGAGCGCGCCCGCGCACCCGACGAGCGTCAGCGCGTACCGTTATCGGCCCGTATTGGCGGCGGTCAGCCCAAACTGACCGAAGCGGTATCGCTGATGGAGGCAAATTTTGAGGAGCCGCTGCCAACAGAGGAGATTGCGCGACTCGTGGGCGTCTCGCGGCGACAGTTGGAACGCTTGTTTAAGCAGCATCTGGATAGCCTGCCGTCGCGTTATTACCTAGAAATGCGGCTCGCCCGCGCCCGACAGCTGCTGCGCGAAACCAGTCAATCGATTCTCCAAATCGGACTGTCGTGCGGTTTTTCCTCGGGCCCACACTTTTCCAGCGCCTATCGTGCACATTTTCAGCTGACGCCGCGTGATGAGCGCGGCCGCCGATTAAATGCGCTTGCGGCCAGCGCAGCGGCGGATCAGGCCAATACGACGGGAGACGGTTGAAATGCGCCCGCTTCGGTCTAATACAAGTCTTGGTCGCTTTTGCGATACCCTGCAAGTGGCGCTGCTCCGTAAAATGTCATCTACGTTCAGCATTCTCCGCAGCAAGCCGCGTCAACGATTCTTTAACGCCTATTTCGATTGGAGTTCATCATGACCACCACCCGCGCTGATTTTGACAAAGTGATGGTGCCCAACTATGCACCGGCCGGATTTATTCCCGTGCGCGGACACGGCTCGCGCCTTTGGGATCAAGCGGGTCGGGAGTATGTCGACTTTGCCGGTGGCATTGCTGTTTCGGCAGTGGGGCATACCCACCCACAAGTGGTCGCTGCGCTAAAGAATCAAGCCGATAAACTCTGGCATGTTGCGAATGTGATGACCAATGAGCCGGCGATTCGGTTGGCGCAGAAGTTGATCGAACACACTTTTGCCGAGCGGGTGTTTTTCGCCAATTCGGGTGCAGAAGCCAACGAGGCGGCGCTAAAACTCGCGCGCAAATACGCGAGTGATCATTTCCCGAACAATTCCAAAACGAAGTGTGTCGGCTGCACCCTCAACGGTTGCCAGTGTGCGACGGATAAAT
>JBIIYQ010000093.1:0-11547 GCA_044346745.1 Usitatibacteraceae bacterium
GCAGGCCGGGACCCAATTTGCATGCGTCTTGGTTGGAACGAACTTGGGTCCCGGCCTGCGCCGGGACGACATGCATGAGGTGGCGATTCAAAAGCGGTTCATGATTTATTTGAGGTGCCCAATTGATGGGCAGTTTCGGGCAAAAGTGGCTGAAGATGTCCGTGAATAAACGAGTTTGGATTCTGAGTTGTCAGGTGTAAAGCGAGGCTATAGGAGTGAACTGGCATGACAAAAGCGTACTTATTCTTGGCGCGGGTGACACCGGACTCTCCGTCGTCGTCCACCTCCGAAGAATGGGTGCTCGTTTGCGAGTCGCCGACAGCCGAGACCGACCTCCCGGAGCCGACGACATCAGAAGTCTTGGTTGCGAGCTCGTCACCGGACCGTGGACAGACCGCCTCTTTAGCGACGCCGAACTCGTTGTTGCAAGCCCGGGCGTGGCCGTTGCGGGGCCCGCGAGTGACCCGGCCATCAAAAGGGCCGTCGCGGCGGGGAAAAAGTTCGTTGGGGACATCGAGCTTTTTGCGTGGAAACAAAACGAAGTAACGGGATCGAAACCAAAAGTGATTGGCATTACTGGATCAAATGGGAAGTCGACCGTGACCGCGATGACGAGCGCGATGTGTGCTGCCGCCGGTCTCAGGACAGTCGCCGCCGGCAATATCGGCCCGCCGGTGTTGGACGCGCTTGCGGCGGGCGAGAGTTCCGGGCAGCCTGACGTGTACGTAATCGAGTTGTCTTCGTTTCAATTGGAGACAACAGCGTCGTTACATCTTGATGCGGCGACCATGCTGAACCTTTCGCAGGACCACTTGGATCGTTACGATTCCATGGCTGCATACGCCGCTGCTAAGAAGCGCATCTTTTTGCACGCGACCCACCAGATAGTCAATCGTGACGACACCGTTTCGATGTCGATGAAGGACGCACTTTGTGAATGTGCGAGTTTTGGCTTGGATCAGCCAACTAAGAAGAAAAACTTCGGGCTGGTGGACGGCAGGATGGTGCGTGGTTCGACACAGCTGATGCCAATCGCGGATTTGCCGGTCGCGGGTTTGCATAACGCGGCCAATGCGCTGGCCGCCTTTGCGCTGTGTGATGCGATCGGCGTCGATCTGATTAAAGCTGCGGAGGGATTGAAGTCGTTCGCCGGTCTGCCGCATCGGAGTGCGCTCGTATCGGTGATCAAAGGTGTCACATTTTTGGATGATTCCAAAGGCACCAACGTTGGCTCCACCGTGGCCGCGTTGGCCGGCATGACGTCGCCCACAATCTTGATTGTCGGCGGTGAGGGGAAAGAACAAGACTTTGCACCGCTCGTGGAGCCCATCCACAAACATGCAAGAGCGGTTGTCTTGATCGGTAAAGACGCGCGAAAAATCGAGTCCGCGATTGTGTCTTCACAAGTACCCTGTCTGCATGCGGCTGACATGGACGCCGCAGTGCGCTTGGCGTTTGCCAATGCTGTGGCGGGTGACACCGTGCTGTTATCGCCAGCTTGTGCGAGCTTCGACATGTTTAATAACTACAAGCATCGCGGTGACGTGTTCGCCGCCTCGGTCGCATCCTTAGCGCGAACCGTCGCGATGACCGAGGAGCATCCTGATGCTTAGCGCGATTAAGACGGGATTGCTTCAACCTGATGCTAGGCCGGGTCAAGCAGCGTCACGCGCTCCGGTAGATCTCGTATTGTTTTGGAGCGTCTTGCTGCTGTTGTCAATCGGCTTTGTCATGGTTTATTCGGCGTCGATCATGACAGCTGAAACCATGAAAGCAACCGGTTATCGAGGAACCTACTTCATGATGCGGCACGCCGTTTACTTGTTTGTCGGGGTGACGGCGGCAATTGTGGTTTTCCAAATTCCGATGGCACTGTGGCAGCGTGCCGCGCCGTTTCTATTCATGGCGGGTGGTCTCTTGCTGGTACTCGTTCTGATTCCGGGTATTGGCAATGTGGTGAACGGCTCGCGGCGCTGGATCAACTTGGGCTTCATGACCATGCAGCCCTCGGAAGTGATGAAGCTGTTGACCGTCATTTATGCCGCTGATTACACGGTGCGAAAGGCTGCGTTTATGGATGACTTTAAGAAGAGCTTTTTGCCAATGTTTTCGGTGATGGTCTTTATGGCGGCCCTCTTGTTGCGACAGCCCGACTTTGGCGCATTGGTGGTCATTACATCGATTGCCATGTCGATCTTGTTCTTGGGGGGACTTAACTGGCGCGTGTTTGCCGCGTTGTTGGTGTTGCTGGCGGGTGCGTTTGTTGTGCTGATCGTCTCCTCACCGTATCGCCTTCAGCGCATTCTTGGCTTTATGGATCCGTGGGCAGATCCGTTCGGCAAGGGTTACCAGCTTTCGCACTCTTTGATTGCGTTCGGCCGCGGAGAGTGGCTCGGAGTCGGACTCGGCGCGTCAGTGGAAAAACTCTTCTACCTGCCGGAGGCGCACACCGATTTCTTGTTGGCGGTAATTGGTGAGGAGTTGGGCTTTATCGGTATCGCGGTAGTACTGGCGCTGTTTGTCACGTTTATCTATCGCACGTTTATGGTCGGTCGTGAAGCGATGATGCGTGAACGCTACTTCGCGGCGCTGGTCGCGCAAGGCATCGGTGTTTGGCTCTCGGTTCAAGCCTTTATCAATATGGGTGTGAACATGGGCCTGTTGCCGACTAAGGGATTGACGTTACCGTTCTTGTCATTCGGTGGCACCGGCGTGTTGATGAATTGTGTCGCGGTTGCGGTGCTGCTGAGAATAGATTTTGAGAATCGCGCGACGTCGGTCTCTGCGCGCAAGGGAGTGCTGAAAGTATGAAGACAGCACTCATCATGGCGGCGGGCACCGGTGGCCACATTTATCCTGGAATAGCAATTGCACAGGTACTTGAAACGCGAGGTTTTCGTATCGTGTGGCTCGCCACGCCCAACGGCATGGAACACAAACTCGTGGGCGAAGTTGGCTACCCAATTGAAGTGGTCGCGATGAGCGGTGTGCGTGGCAAGGGCAAAGCTGCATGGCTCACATTGCCGTTTGTGTTGTTGCGCGCGTTTTGGCAGTCGCTGGCCGTGTTGCGCCGCGTCAAGCCGGATGTGGTCATCTCGATGGGTGGATACATCGCCTTTCCCGGCGGCATGATGGCGGTGTTATTGGGTAAGCCGTTGGTGGTGCACGAGCCGGGTGCACACGCCGGGCTCACCAATCGGGTGCTTGCGCTGATTGCCGACCGTGTGCTGGTGGGCTTCCCCAAGTCATTTGACCAAGTGCCGCATAATCGCATCGCGAAACTGTTGCCAAAGCCGAATAGTGTCGAATGGCTCGGTACGCCGGTGCGCGAAGACATCACGAAGTTAGCGATCCCGAGCGAACGGTCTGCGGGGCGCAGCGGCCCGCTGCGTCTGCTGGTCGTTGGTGGCAGCCTCGGCGCGAAAACGATGAATGACTTGATTGTTGCCGCAATCGCGACGATCAAGCCGGAACAACGCCCAGAGATTGTTCACCAGTCAGGCGAGAAGAACTACGCAGAGTTGGTGGAGGCTTATCAATTCGCAAAGGTACAGGCGGAGGTGAAGCCTTTCATCGACGAAATGGCGGCAATGTACACATGGTGTGATGTCATCATCTGTCGAGCGGGCGCAATCACGGTTGCCGAGCTTGCCGCTGCAGGTGTTGCCAGTATCTTGATTCCGCTCCCGTGGTTTGTTGCCGAAGAGCAACTCGCAAATGCCAAGTTTCTGGCCGACGCCGGGGCAGGCATTTTGGTAGATCAGAAAACTGAATCCGCCGAAGGTTTGGCGAAAAAAATCCTCTCGTTTACCCGCGAGAAGGCGATTGAAATGGCGGCAACTGCGCGATCGCTCGGCAAACCCGAAGCAACACGCGCGTGTGCGGATGTGTGTGGAGCGTTGGCATGAAACATAAAGTCAAACATCTCCACTTTATCGCGTGTGTGGATCGCAACCGCAAGACAATTGCTGGGGGCGGCTCTGCGCGCATGCTGCGCGCCGCCACCGATGCCGTCGCGGGAAAGGTTTGGCATGAAACATAAAGTCAAACATCTCCACTTTATCGTGTGTGTGGATCGCAATCGCAAGACGATTGCTGGGGGCGGCTCTGCGCGCATGCTGCGCGCCGCCACCAATGCCGTAGCGGGAAAGGTTTGGCATGAAACATAAAGTCAAACATCTCCACTTTATTGGCATTGGCGGCTCCGGCATGTCAGGTATCGCCGAGGTGCTGCTGAACTTGGGCTACTCGGTGAGCGGTTCTGATTTATCCGATAGCGCGACCGTTAAACGCCTCAAGTCATTGGGTGCGACAGTGGTGACAGGGCACGCTGCGGGCAACATCGCTGGCGCTGATGTGGTCGTCACATCCAGTGCGGTGAAGGCAGACAATCCTGAAGTGATTGCGGCGAAAGCCGCGCAGGTGCCGGTGGTGCCGCGCGCCATGATGCTGGCCGAGTTAATGCGCTTTAAGCAGGGCATCGCCATTGCCGGTACCCACGGCAAGACGACGACCACCTCGCTCATCTCACACGTGTTGGCAGAAGCTGGGCTTGATCCGACAGTCGTCATCGGTGGGCGACTGAATTCGATAGGTACTAACGCTAAGCTTGGTACCGGCGAATTTTTAGTTGCTGAGGCAGACGAATCCGACGCGTCGTTTTTGTATCTCCAGCCGATCATGGCAGTGGTGACCAACATCGACCAAGATCACATGGATACTTACGAACACGACTTCGCAAAATTGAAGTCTGCGTTTGTGGAGTTCCTAGGGCACCTGCCCTTTTACGGGCTCGCCGTGGTTTGTGTCGATGATCCAACTGTTCGCGAAGTCGTGCCACGTTTGACAAAACCGGTTCGCACCTATGGCTTCAACGAGGGCGCAGATCTTCGGGCCGTCAACGTGCGTGCAGCGAACGGCCGGATGCATTTCACAGCCACTTCCTCATTTGCCAAAAACGGCGACAAGAAGGTGCTCGAGTGTGATTTGAATCTGGCGGGCACTCACAACGTGTTGAATGCACTTGCGGCAATTGCGATTGCGCGCGAGATTGGTGTCGAAGATGTCGTGATCGCGCGTGCGCTCGCAGGCTTTGGTGGGGTTGGCCGACGTTTCCAGCGATATGGCGAGATTGCCTGCGGCGGTGAAAACAGCGGTACGTTTACCTTGATTGATGACTACGGCCACCATCCTGCCGAGATGGCGGCCGTGCTCGCTGCAGCGCGGGGCGCATTTTCCGGCCGTCGATTACTGCTTGCATTCCAGCCCCATCGTTACACACGAACCCGCGACCTGTTTGAAGACTTTGTGAAGGTGATGTCGACCGCAGATGAAGTGGTGCTGGCCGATGTTTATCCGGCCGGTGAAGCGCCGATTGTGGCCGCAGATGGTCGTGCACTCATGCGCGCCATGCGTGTGGCGGGCAAGGTTGAGCCGCACTTTGTTGCAACACCTGCGGAGATTCCCGAGGCGATTCGTGCCCGAGTTAAGGCAGGAGACGTGGTGATCACCATGGGTGCCGGATCGGTCAGTGGCGTTGCGCCGGCGCTTGCGGGTGTGGGAGGAGGCGAATGATGGCGACCATGTCGACCACGCAAGTCACCCCTGCATCAACTTCGCGTGACGCCGTCACAGCGCAAGAGCCGATGTCTCGTCATGTCTCATGGCGCGCGGGTGGGCAGGCCGCGCAATTCTTTCAGCCGCGCGATTTGGATGACCTGCGCGCGTTTCTGCCGACTGTCGCCGTCGATGAACCAATCTTGATGGTTGGGCTTGGCAGCAACTTGTTGGTGCGCGATGCGGGATTTCAGGGCACCGTCATCTTGACCACGCCGCGATTGGGTGGCATCGCGCTCGATGCGGAACCAAATGTGGTCGTGGCCGGTGCCGGTGCGGCATCACCGCATGTTGCCAAATTCGCCGCCAAGAACAACCTCGAAGGTGCGGAGTGGCTTGCGGGCGTGCCGGGTACGGTTGGTGGTGCGCTTGCAATGAACGCAGGCTGTTATGGAACAGAGACATGGGAGCAGATTGTTGACTGCGTGACAGTTGATCGCAAGGGGAATTTGCATACACGCGTACCTGCTGACTTTGACATCGCGTATCGCCATGTCGAAGCCAAGACGGCAACGGCGGAAGAATTTTTTGTATCGGCACGGTTTCTATTCCGGCCGGGTAACGCTGAAGTTGCCCAGGCGCGTATCAAAGAGTTGCTGGCCAAACGGATGGCCTCGCAGCCAATCGACAAGCCCAATGCCGGTTCAACGTTTCGTAATCCCCCCGGCGATCACGCGGCGCGATTGATCGAATCATGTGGGCTCAAGGGATACACCATCGGTGGGGCGCAGGTGTCGCTAAAGCACGCAAATTTCATTGTCAATCTCGGCGGCGCAAGCGCAAAGGACATTGAGAGTTTGATTTACCACATGCGAGACACCGTGCGCGAAAAGACGGGCGTCGAACTGATTCAGGAAGTCCGAATTGTTGGAGAGAGGTGAAGGGGGAAGGGAGAAGGGGGAAGAATGATGTTTGAGGGTGCGGTTAACGTAATTGGAATAAATGATGAATAGAAACACCATTATTGACGGGCGTTTTCAGAAAAAAGTGTCTCCAAACGCTTATGGAGAGCCGACGTTTGCGTTTGAGTGTCTGCGCGAAACAAATGCGCTGCGCACGCTTCTCCCTTCCCCCTTCCCCAAACCATTTTGAAGAGAGTGTTGGCACAGGTATGAAGCAACTCGGAAAAGTCGCAGTACTGATGGGCGGCCCCGGCAGCGAGCGCGAGATTTCGTTGCTCTCCGGCAACGGCGTGCTCGCAGCCTTGAGGGAGAAGGGTGTTGATGCACACGCATTTGATCCAGCAGTGCATTCGATTTTCGACTTGCCTAGGGAGAAATTTGATCGGGTTTTCATTGCCTTGCACGGTCGTTTTGGTGAGGATGGAACGGTGCAAGGCGTACTTGAGACACTCAAAATCCCCTATACCGGTTCCGGGGTCATGGCGAGTGCAGTGGCGATGGACAAATGGCGCACCAAACTTGTGTGGCAAGCCGCCGGTATTCCGACGCCGCGTTATCACGTCCTCTCGCCTGATAGCGATCTGACCCACGTGCTTGACGACTTGGGTCTGCCGTTGATCGTCAAACCCGCACGCGAGGGCTCATCGATTGGTGTCACCAAGGTAAAAACTGCCAACGAGTTACCGGCCGCCTTTACGCTGGCGCACAAACTTGATCCGCTGGTGATAGCCGAGGAATTCATCGCGGGGCAGGAATTGACTGCAACGATTGTGGGTGATGACGCGTTACCGCTCATTCGTATCGAGGCACCGGAAGGAAAGTACGACTACGCGAACAAATACTTCACGGATGACGTGCGCTACCACTGCCCTGCCGGTGTCCGGCCTGCGTTAGAGGATGAAATTCGTAACATGGCGCTGCGCGCGTTTCGGGTACTCGGCTGTACTGGCTGGGGGCGCGCCGATTTGATACTGCGTCCGGACGGTCGCTATTCGTTCCTAGAGATGAACACATCTCCAGGCATGACGGGGCACTCTCTGGTGCCGATAGCCGCACGCGCCGTAGGGGTGAGTTATGCCGATCTATGTGTTCGTATCCTATCGCTCGCAAAGTGCCACCAATAATGGCCGCTGATCGTGCATTGGGTCGCACCTCACCGCCTTCCGCTCGGCGCAGCAGGGCGGGCGCACCGCGTATGGCGGGCCGCGTTAGCGTTCGCCCGGCACCACTGGTCGACGCGCCGTTCCATCAGCAGCGTCTTGTGGTGATCGGTGCGGCACTCGCCGCGATGATGATCGCAGCAGCGCTGACGGGGTTGGCACTTGGTGCTTTGCCACACATTAGCAAGAGCCTGCGGATTGAACGGGTGGTGTTTGTCAGCGCCACGAATAACACACTCGCAGAAGTCGATGACGAGGCATTGAAACGTGTTGCGAGCGCGCTCACTACACGTGGTGCGTCGATGTTGCATCTGAACTTGGTTGACTTGGCTTCGATTGTGAAACAGGTGCCATGGGTACGTGAAGCCACGATCCGCCGCCAGTTTCCTTCAACCATGGTCGTTGCCATCGAGGAACACAAACTGGTTGCGCATTGGGTGGTGGCGACACAAGATGAATCACAGGCCGTCGAGACGTCGACCCTAGTTAACAGTTTTGGTGATCTGTTTACCGCGACCATCGCTGATGAACGGCGCGACCAACTACCAAAACTTGCTGGGCCAGAAGGAACATCTGCCGAGGTGCTCACGCGTTATGCCGCTCTGCTTACGCCGCTGAAGACGATTGATCGTGCACCGAAGTTGGTCGTCATGACGCCACGCCGCGCTTGGCAGATCATGCTCGATAACGGAATTACTATTGAGTTGGGGCGTACCGACGTGGACGAACGGATCGCACGATTTATTCGAACTTACCCTGAATTACCGGCGCTGCGAGTCGCTGAGGCTGTGGTTGATATGCGCTATCAATCCGGCCTCACCATCCGCAATGCGAACAATCTTGCAGCAAGCAAAAAAATAGCGAAACCGGCACAAACAAACCGTCGGATTGAGTTGCCGCTTTACTGAATCAGCTGAATCTGAAAGATCGGAATAAACGTGAACCGCGAAACCAAGAACCTGATTGTAGGACTCGACATCGGCACATCGAAGATCGTCGCGATTGTGGCTGAGTTAACTGCCGAAGGCACACTCGAGGTGCTGGGCATTGGCCAGCAACCATCGCGCGGATTAAAAAAAGGTGTTGTGGTGAACATTGAGGCCACCGTCGCGGGCATTCAGCGCGCGCTAGAAGAAGCCGAGTTGATGGCGGACGTCAAGATTAAGGATGTGATCACCGGCATTGCGGGCTCACACATCAAGAGCTTTAACTCGCACGGCATGGTGGCAATCAAAGACCGAGAAGTCTCGCAGTTCGACGTCGACCGTGTGGTTGAGACGGCGCGTGCCGTCAACATCCCGATGGACCAGCAAATCCTGCACATCCTCACGCAGGAATTCATCATCGACGGCCAGGAGGATGTGCGTGAACCTGTCGGCATGAGCGGTGTGCGCCTCGAAGTAAAAGTGCACATAGTCACGGGTGCCGTTAGCGCGGCGCAGAACATCATGAAGTGTGTACGGCGTTGTGGTTTGGAGCCGCGCGACCTCGTCTTGCAGCCTCTCGCTTCTGCCATCGCCGTGTTGTCGCTGGATGAAAAAGATCTCGGTGTGTGTTTGGTTGATATCGGCGGCGGCACCACCGACATCGCGGTCTTTACCGGTGGGGCAATTCGGCATACGGCGGTCATCCCAATCGCCGGTGATCAGATCACCAACGACATCGCCATGGCGCTACGTACACCGACCAAAGATGCGGAAGATATCAAGATGGCATATGGCTGCGCGCTACGCCAAATCGCAAGTGTGAATGATGTGATCGAAGTGCCTGGCGTGGGGGATCGTGGCCCACGTCAAATGTCCCGCCAAACACTGGCGGAAGTTATCGAGCCGCGAGTGGAAGAGCTTTACGCGCTCATTCAACGCGAGTTACGCACCAGCGGCTTTGAAGAATTATTGTCGAGCGGCATTGTCCTGACCGGCGGTAGCGCGGGGATGGCCGGTATGGTCGAACTCGGTGAAGAAGTGTTTCACATGCCGGTGCGACTTGGTGTGCCGAGCTATTCGGGCGGGCTCGCCGAAGTGGTGCGCAATCCCAGGTTTTCCACGGCGGTCGGTCTGTTGTTGACCGGTGTTGAGCAGCGCAAACGTGATGATCATGTTCGGCTGCAAGGCAGCAATTTCAAATCGATTTTTGAACGCATGGCCAGTTGGTTCAAAGGCAATTTTTAGCGCTGTATTTTTTTGAGTTGTTCCACCAAGCAGAGGAGAGCACTACCATGATAGAAATTTTAGATAACACGGAACCAGAAGCGATCATTAAAGTGATCGGCGTGGGCGGCTGCGGGGGTAATGCGGTCGATCACATGATCTCAAACGGGGTCGCGGGCGTAGAATTTATTTGTGCCAACACAGATGCGCAGGCACTGAAGCGCAACCAGTCGCGAACCATCCTACAGTTGGGTAGCGCGGTAACGCGCGGTTTGGGTGCAGGGGCTAACCCGGAAATCGGTCGCGCCGCTGCGATTGAAGATCGTGAACGTATCGCGGAGATGATCCAGGGTGCTGACATGCTCTTTATCACCGCCGGTATGGGCGGCGGCACGGGAACCGGTGCCGCACCGATCGTTGCGGAAGTGGCGCGTGAAATTGGTGTGTTGACTGTCGCTGTTGTCACCAAGCCGTTTGCGTTTGAAGGTAAACGCATGAAGGCGGCGCAGTTGGGCATTGAAGCGCTCAAACAGAACGTCGACTCCCTCATCATCATTCCGAATGATCGGCTGATGGAAGTTTTGGGTGAAGACGCGACTTTTGAAGACGGCTTCCGTGCGGCGAACGACGTGTTACATGGCGCGGTAGCCGGTATCGCGGAAATCATCAACTGCCCGGGCTTGGTCAACGTTGACTTCGCTGACGTGCGTACGGTGATGTCGGAGAATGGTGTGGCGATGATGGGTTCTGCGATGGCTACCGGCGCAGACCGTGCACAAGTGGCGGCTGAACGTGCAGCGGCTTCGCCGCTGCTCGAGGACGTGAATCTCACCGGCGCGCGCGGTGTGTTGGTCAACATCACGGCATCCAAATCCTTGAAGTTGAAGGAAGTGCATGAAGTGATGAACACTATCCGCAGCTTCACCGCAGAAGATGCCACCGTGATCTTTGGCCAAGTGTTTGATGAATCCTTGGAGGATGCACTGCGGGTGACAATCGTGGCAACAGGTCTGGGTGGTCGTATCGCCAAGCCGCAACCACAGGTGGTCTACTCTGCACCAATGATGGCACGCACGGGAACGGATGACGCGATGGGGTCAAATGTGGGCACGCATCAATCTACACCGGCTGGTGCGATTAACTACGCAGAACTCGACACGCCTGCGGTGACACGTCGTCGTCGTGATGTGACGGTGTCGGCGCTCGCTAGTTCGGGGATGGATACGTACGACATACCAGCCTTCCTGCGCAAGCAAGCCGACTAACATGGCTCATCAATCTGTTGCGCGACTTGTTCGCGGCGTTGCGCGGCGAGTTTGGCAAATGCGGGAGTCCTCATGGATGTCATATCCATTGCCGAGTTTTCCAAATGAGCTCTGCTCCGTGCGCCTTGCGCTGAAGCCGCTCACGACGATTGCTGAAACCATCTGACTCATTTGATTACGCTGTAACCATCTGCTGACACGGTAGTCGCCATGCTTGGTGGCGTGGTGTTAGGTTTGGCAGATGCGGCAGATGAATGTTGTAGAAACATCCTGATGGGAACCTCTGCCCCGTCGGGATGTTTGCCCGGCTGCAAATATTGAATTTGAAAGTCGTTTATTCACGAATGTTTCCAAGCAAAAACGCTAATTCAAGTACGAGTCCCTACACGCGGTAGGCGGTTAAATGCTACCTCCTTTGGCGTGTAATAGCCGAGCGATTTTCGTGGCCGGTTGT
>JBIIYQ010000220.1:0-3513 GCA_044346745.1 Usitatibacteraceae bacterium
TACCGAGTAAGCCGCTTTGACCGGTTTTGCATAGAAAGGAAACGGCAAAGCAATTTCTGAAGGATGTTTGACGGCGTAGGGAAAGGTGGCGGAGGGCACGTTGGCAGTGGGAACTAGTCGGCCGATGAGCTGCCTGGCGACTGCTTTGTGTTGCGCGTTCAGTACCGCCGCAGTGGACATCGCCGGGAGGCCTAAACGCTCGGCCAACAAGCCTGCCGTCAGTGCGCCAAACTGCTCGTGGCTTGACACAATCGCATCAAGCTTGAGTCGGCCGTACTTAGCGACTAGCGTATCGATGAACTTGAAGATATCGAAGATCAGGAGATTGGCATTCGACGGGAAACGGAACAGATCGAATCCTTCGTGAAAGAACCGATAACCGGCGCCGGATTCTGCCGATAGTTTTGCCCAATGGGGGGTATCCCATTCTTGGTCAAACAGGACAAGGATGTTTTTCATTGGCTGTTTCTTGTACCGCAGGCTGCTGCTGTGTTATGCAGTGTATGTTCCCGCCGCCTAACAAGATTTCGCGGCCGGGTACTTGCACGACCCGCCGATCGGGGAATCGCTCGGCCAAAATTCGTGCCGCGACATCGTCATTTGGGTCGTCAAATTTCGGTACGATTACCCCACCGTTGCACAGATAGAAATTGATGTACGACCCGGCCAGACGGTCGTCGGTGATCCTTGCGACGGCGCTACCATCGGCAACGGTTGCGCGCTCCTCGGCAGTGGCGTGCATGACCGCTGGCAGCGGCAGTTTGTGAACCTTGAGTGCCCTCGACTTTGCGTCAACCGATGTTTCGAGGACATTGAGGGCGGCCACCGAAAACGCATATTGCGGATCATTTTGGTCATCGGTCCACGCCAGCAGCACCTCACCCGGCGCACAGAAGCAACACATATTGTCGACGTGCTCATCCGTTTCGTCATTCACAATGCCGCGCGGAAGCCAGATGATTTTTTCGACGGCAAGATGTTCGCGCAACATTGCCTCTATCTGCGTACGCCCAAGATGTGGGTTGCGATTGGCATTGAGTAAACACGCCTCGGTAACCAGCAGCGTGCCTTCGCCGTCAACATGGATCGCCCCGCCTTCCATCACAAAACCCTCGGTACGGTAACGCGAGAGTTTTTCAATCGCCAGGATCTTTCCAGCGACCGCGTCGTCAAGATCCCAACTCGTGTATAGACCGCCGTTCTGCCCGCCCCACGCGTTGAACGTCCAATCAATACCACGCACCTCGGCACCATTAACAACGAAGGTCGGCCCGGTGTCCCGGCACCACGCATCGTCATTGCCGATTTCGACCACACGAATCGGATATTTGGTGGGATTGGCTAGAAGCGCGGCGGAGGCGCTGGCCATCTGTTCAGCACTCGCACACACCACCACCGGCTCGAATGCGGCGATGGCGCGTGCAACGGTCGCAAATGCCGCTTGTGCGGGCTTTGCCCCAAGCCGCCAATTGTCAGGGCGCTCCGGCCACACCATCCATGTTTGTGTGTGCGGCTCCCACTCTGCAGGCATACGAAAGCCATCCGCCCGCGGCGTTGAACGTGATGGAACAAGACTCACAGCCGCCCTAACTTCCGCTTGGCGCGGTCACACCATCTTTTGTGACCACGGCTCCATAGAGTTCGGGACGCCGATCGCGAAACACCCCCCACGCGCGACGTTTGGTGGCAATCGCGTCGAGATCAAACGTATGGGTAAGTACAGTTTCAGAGGATGCGTCGGCCTCGGCCACGATATCTCCCGACTCGTCCATGATGAACGACGCGCCGTAAAAGGTGATGGCGGATTCCTGCTCGGTCTCACGACCAACACGGTTCGACGCGATTACCGGCACGACGTTAGCGGCTGCGTGGCCTTGCTGGGTACGCTGCCAGTGTGCGCTTGAGTCAATCGTGGCGTCATGCGGCTCGCTGCCGATTGCGGTCGGGTAGAACAGCAACTCCGCACCCTGTAGCGCCATACTGCGCGCACATTCCGGAAACCATTGGTCCCAGCAGATCGCGACGCCGATTTTGGCGAATCGCGTATTCCACACCCGAAAACCGGTATCGCCCGGCGAGAAGTAATACTTTTCCGAGTAGCCCGGCCCATCCGGGATATGGCTTTTTCGATAAACACCGAGATTGCCCCCGTCGGCGTCGATGATGGCCACACTGTTATAGAGGGCGTTGTTGGCACTCTCGTAAAAACTAATGGGTAGGACGACGCCCAACTCTGCGGCAAGCGCCTGGAAATGCCGTACTGCGGGGTTCTGGGTCGTTGGCGTGGCAAATTCCAAATAAGCCGGAACTTGTTTTTGGCAGAAGTAACACCGCTCAAACAACTCTTGGATGAGGATGATCTGGGCACCTTTGGCGGCAGCCTCACGCACCAAGCGTTCGGCGCGCGCAATATTGCCCTCGACATTCCAATCACACGCCATCTGAGTTGCGGCTACCGTCACGTTACGCATGCATTAACGCCTTATTGTTTGAAAACGAAGGCGTTGATTCTATCGCTATCGTTCCTATAGGGCGCTTTGGCCTCAGCGTCGCACCGCCCCTTAAGCTTCAAACTCGTTTATTAACGGGCATTTTCAGACGGTTTTGCCTGGAAACGCCCGTGCAATAAGGACTTTGAATATCAGACTGCCGCCACCCCGCCGTCGCTGCGTGGATCCGCGCCGCCTTCGAGCACGCCGTTGGCATGTCTCACGATGCTGCCAGCGTGGCCCATCGATTCATCCCAGTCCCCCAGCACTTCGACATCGTGACCACGCGCGGCGAGATCAGCCACGACAGAGTCGGCGAACCGCGCTTCGAGCTTCAGGGTTTCACTCGGCTGGCCCCAAGTGCGCCCGAGCAGCCAGCGAGGGGCGTTGATCGCGGCTTGCGGATGCATGCCGCCGATAACCTGACGGGTGAACACCGCACATTGGGTTTGTGGTTGCCCGTCACCACCCATGGTGCCGTAGACCATCGAGCTTCCATCATTGAGACGCGCCATCGCAGGGTTCAGCGTATGGAACGGCTTACGTCCCGGTCGCAACACATTCAACGCCGCTTCATTCAAGGCGAAGCTGGTACCGCGGTTTTGCCAGTTGATACCCGAACCCGGCAGCACAATACCCGCGCCGAACTCGTGGTAGATGCTTTGAATAAACGACACCATCACGCCGTTGCCATCAATCACCCCCATCCACACCGTGTCGCCGGGGCCTTTACCTTTGCCCCACGGTGCGGCACGGTGCGCATCCACCCTATCGGCCATGGCCTTTAGCACGGACGCTTCAAGCAGCGACTGGGCGGGGCGTGTCATGTAGGCCGGGTCGGTCACGTGCCGGTCACGCACGGCGAACGCCTGTTTGGTCGCCTCAACGCAGTGATGCACGTAGTCGGCACCCAGCGGGTCCATGCCGTCGATACCGATGGCATCCAGAATGCCCAGAATTATCAGCGACACCACGCCCTGTGTCGGCGGTGTCATGTTGAAAACAGTGCCACGTGAATGCGCCA
>JBIIYQ010000221.1:0-3483 GCA_044346745.1 Usitatibacteraceae bacterium
CTTGCAAAACAAATACAACAACCGGCCACGAAAATCGCTCGGCTATTACACGCCAAAGGAGGTAGCATTTAACCGCCTACCGCGTGTAGGGACTCGTACTTGAATTAGCGAAAAGGCCTGAAAACGCCCGTCAATCGGCGAGTTTTGTTTTCTAGAATGCGTCGCCGGGAACGCGCAGAACGCCTTCCATCAGCACACGTGCGCTGCGGCTCATCACCGCTTTTTTGACGACCCACTCTCCATCGACTTGCGCCGCCTCCGCGCCGACGCGCAGTGTGCCGGACGGATGCCCGAATCGAACAGCGCTTAGTGCCCCGCCACCTGCGGCCAGATTGACCAATGTGCCGGGGATTGCGGCGGCGGTGCCAATCGCAACGGCGGCTGTTCCCATCATCGCGTGATGCAGCTTGCCCATCGACATCGCGCGCACGAGCAAATCGATCTCGCTCGCGGCAATTTGTTTGCCGCTCGACGCGGTGTAGTCAGCCGCTTTCGCAACGTACGCAATCTTTGGTGTGTGTTGACGTTTGACGGCTTCGTCCAAATGTTTGATCAAACCCATGCGAATCGCGCCGTGTGCCCGAATGGTTTCGAACCTCGCAAGCGCCTTCGGGTCGCCGTTGATGTGGTCCTGCAATTCAGTGCCCTTGTAACCAATCGCTTCGGCTTCAACGAAGATTGTGGGAATGCCCGCATTGATCATCGTGGCGCGTAGCGAGCCCACGCCGGGTACTTCAAGTGTGTCGATGACGTTACCGGTCGGGAACATGGCGCCCGCTTTTGTGTCACCTGCACCTTCCTCTTCTGCGGCCGGGTCCATAAACTCGAGTTGTACTTCGGCGGCGGGAAAGGTCACGCCATCGAGTTCGAAGTCGCCGGTCTCTTGCACTTCGCCGTTGGTGATTGGCACGTGCGAGATGATGGTCTTCTGAATATTGGCCTGCCAGATACGAACAATCGCGGTGCCGTTTTGTGGAATGCGCGAGGGGTCTACCAAGCCATTCGCCACCGCAAAAGGCCCAACAGCCGCGCTGAGGTTTCCACAATTTCCACTCCAATCGACAAATGGTTTATCGATGGCAACTTGGCCAAACAAGTAATCGACGTCGTGGTCGGGACGTGTGCTCTTCGACAAGATCACTGTCTTGCTGGTGCTCGACGTGCCGTTACCCAAGCCATCAATTTGTTTGCCATAAGGATCGGGGCTGCCAATCACGCGCCGCAGAAATGCATCACGTGCTGCGCCTGGCACTTGCGCCGACGCAGGCAAATCGGAAAGCTTGAAGAAGGCACCTTTTGATGTGCCGCCGCGCATGTACACGCACGGCACCTTGATTTGAGGAACGTTCGACATCGTTATGCCGCTTTCGCTGACGCCAAGAAATCCTTGGCAAACCGTTGCAACACGCCGCCTGCTTCATAGACTGAGACTTCTTCGGCCGTATCAAGGCGGCAGGTTACCGGCACGTCGACACGTTCACCGCTCTTGCGTGTGATGACCAATGTCAGCGTGGCACGCGGTGTCCGTTCACCGACAACATCATAGACTTCCGTGCCGTCGAGTTTGAGTGTGAGGCGATTCGTGCCCGGCAAAAATTC
The DNA here is from genome assembly GCA_044346745.1 of Usitatibacteraceae bacterium. Lineage (GTDB taxonomy): Bacteria > Pseudomonadota > Gammaproteobacteria > Burkholderiales > Usitatibacteraceae > UKL13-2. The sequence goes on from JBIIYQ010000221.1 coordinate 1,600, forward strand.
CAGCGGCAATACACCCATGCCGATGAGGTTGGTGCGATGTATGCGTTCGAAGCCTTCTGCAACGATGGCCTCGACACCCGCCAACCGGACGCCCTTTGCCGCCCAATCGCGTGACGAGCCCTGGCCGTAGTCAGCCCCCGCAATAATGATGAGCGGTTGTTTGCGCTGCATATAGGTCTCGATCGCCTCCCACATACGCGTGACCTTGCCTTCTGGCTCGATACGCGCCAAGGATCCTTTCCTTACCTTTCCATCCACAACGACCATTTCGTTCATCAAGGTTGGGTTGGCAAACGTCGCACGTTGTGCTGTGAGGTGGTCGCCTCGATGCGTTGCATACGAATTGAAGTCTTCCTCAGGCAATCCCATCTTGGCCAGGTACTCACCCGCGGCACTGTTAGCCAAGATCGCGTTCGACGGCGAGAGATGGTCGGTGGTGATGTTGTCACCTAACACGGCGAGAGGGCGCATACCCTTCAGCTTGCGTTCGCCGCCCGAATTTTCGTCCGTACCTTCTCCAGTGGTGTCCCAATACGGCGGGCGGCGAATGTAGGTGCTCTGTGGACGCCAATCGTAGAGTGGTTTTACTTGCATCGCGTTGCTCACGCGACCTTCAAACATCGGAATGTAGACCTTGCGAAATTGCTCAGGCTTCACCGCGCGCGCAACGATGGCATCAATTTCCTCATCCGACGGCCACAAGTCTTTGAGTGTGATCGCCTTACCATTTCCGTCAGTACCAAAGCTATCGCGCTCAATATCAAAACGAATTGTGCCGGCAATCGCATACGCGACCACGAGCGGCGGTGAAGCGAGGAACGCTTGTTTGGCGTAGGGGTGAATACGTCCGTCGAAATTTCGGTTGCCGGACAATACCGCCGTTGCATATAAATCGCGGTCGATGATTTCTTTTTGAATCACGGGATCGAGTGCACCCGACATGCCGTTACACGTCGTACAAGCAAACGCGACGATGCCGAAGCCGAGCGACTTTAGCTCAGATATCAATCCGGCTTCCTCAAGGTACAGCGCGACCGTTTTGGAGCCGGGTGCCAGCGAAGATTTCACCCACGGCTTGCGGGTGAGACGGGCGCGGTTGGCATTGCGCGCGAGTAAGCCTGCGGCGATGACGTTGCGTGGGTTGCTGGTATTGGTACAACTGGTAATCGCGGCGATGATGACGGCACCGTCTGGCATTTCTCCAGCAGTTTCTGTCCATGGCGCGGCGATGCCTTTGCTGGCAAGGTCGGTGGTCGAGACGCGCGCGTGTGGATTCGAAGGGCCTGCCATCGTTCGCACCACGCTGGAAAGATCAAAAGACAACACACGTTCGTAAACCACATCCTTCAACGTGTTCTGATCACTTCCCGACCACAGCCCTGCGACGCGTGCATAGGTTTCGACCAACCTCACTTGCTGGTCATCACGTCCGGTCAACTTAAGGTAATCAATCGTTTGCTGGTCAATGGCAAACATCGCTGCCGTTGCGCCGTATTCGGGTGCCATATTGGAAATTGTTGCGCGGTCACCCAGCGTGAGTGAGGCGGCACCGTCGCCGTAGAACTCAAGATAGGAGCCGACGACTTTGGATTTTCGCAAGAACTCGGTGAGCGCGAGAACGATATCGGTCGCCGTAATGCCGGGTTGGCGCTTGCCGGTGAGATGTACACCAACAATTTCGGGCAGGCGCATCCACGAGGCGCGGCCGAGCATCACGTTTTCCGCTTCGAGTCCACCGACGCCAACCGCGATGACACCGAGCGCATCCACGTGCGGCGTATGGCTGTCAGTTCCTACGCAAGTATCTGGGAACGCCACACCGTTTTGTGATTGGATGACGGGTGACATCTTCTCCAGATTGATCTGATGCATGATGCCGTTGCC
>JBIIYQ010000222.1:0-3472 GCA_044346745.1 Usitatibacteraceae bacterium
CGACCGAACCGAAAGCGATTGAGAAAAAGTAGCATGGGTGCCAACGACGCCAAACAGCGTGAAGTCATCGAGGTCGCAGACCGCGCTGCGGTACGCCTGCTGCCCTACCATTTTGCCAAGGCGCGCGGCGTAATCACTGCACGCATATTGGTCAAACCCGATGGCAACAATGAGATCGAGGTATGGCTGGCACCCAACCCGGAATCCTCAACGTTGGCCGAAGTTCGGCGCTTGACCGGCAAGACCGTCAAGCACGTTCTACTTTCGGCTGAAGAATTTCAGACGCGACTTGCACGGGCGTATGCATTCGGTGGCGGCGATGAAGCAGATGACGATGCCACAGACTCGGTTAGCAACATTGCGTCAAACATCGAGTCAGAGGCGGATCTGGCGGCACTCACTGAGTCGCTCCCGGAAATCACCGATCTACTTGAGACCGAAAATGATGCGCCAATTGTCAAACTCATCAATGCGCTGCTCACGCAGGCTGTGCGCGAAAACGCATCGGACATTCACCTTGAAATATTCGAGCGTCGGTCACTCGTGCGCTTTCGTGTCGACGGCACACTACGTGACATTGTTGAACCCCGCCGCGCGTTACACTCGGCACTGGTGTCACGCGTCAAGGTGATGGCCGAACTCGATATTGCTGAGAAACGTCTCCCGCAGGATGGCCGTATCACCCTCAAAATCGCCGGTCGCCCGGTAGATGTGCGTGTTTCCACACTGCCTACCGGTCACGGCGAGCGCGTGGTGCTGCGCCTGCTCGACAAACAGGCGGGTCGGTTGTCGCTCGACGGCCTTGGTATGTCAGCCGAAACGCTGGCACAGCTCGACAAACTGATCGAACAACCTCACGGCATCATTCTGGTCACTGGGCCCACCGGTTCAGGCAAAACCACGACACTTTATGCCGCCTTGTCGCGATTGGACGCCTCAAGCCGCAACATGATGACGGTTGAAGACCCGATCGAATACGACCTCGACGGCGTCGGCCAAACACAGGTGAATGCACGTATCGGTATGACGTTTGCGCGAGCGCTGCGCGCAATCCTGCGCCAAGATCCGGACGTGATCATGATCGGCGAGATTCGTGATTTGGAAACCGCCGAAATCGCCGTTCAGGCCTCCCTCACCGGGCACCTTGTGTTGGCGACGTTGCACACCAACTCCGCAGCGGGTGCGGTCACACGTTTGGTTGACATGGGCATCGAGCCCTACCTGCTGGCCTCAACCTTAAGTGGCGTCTTGGCGCAACGTCTGGTGCGTAAGGTCAATCAGGAAGACAAGACCAAATTCCGCGGTCGCACTGGCATCTATGAATTGCTCACAGTCAATGAATACATCCGCACGCTGATTCATGATGGCAAGTCCGAGGCCGAGATCGCCATTGCCGCAAGTCATGCCGGTATGAAGACGCTGCGTGAAGACGGCACGCGCTGGGTGGAATCCGGAGTCACGTCTCTCGAAGAAGTCATTCGTGTCACGCGTGACTGATGTGATTAACCAACGCTTTTTGCGCCAGCATGCCGGGCTTTAAGTTTCTTGCCTACGATATTGACGGACGTGAACAGCGTGGCGTCATCGAGTCTGATAGCCCGCGTCTGGCGCGTGCAACGTTGCGTGAGCAGGGATTATTTCCGCTTGATGTCGCCCTCATCGAAGCAGCGAATGACGCATCACATAAGTCCGGTCTCGGCAGTTTCGTCCGGCGGACGGATTCACTGTCTACCGACCAACTCGCCGGCATCACCCGCCAACTCGCCACACTAATCGGTGCCGGACTGACGATTGAAGGTGCGCTTGGCGCACTCGTCGAACAAGCCGAAACAGAACGCGAACGCCAAGTGGTTGCGCAGTTGCGCGCCAGCATCCGAGAGGGGCAATCCCTCGCGCAGGCGATGGGCCAGTTCCCCCAATCGTTCTCCGAGCTGTATCGCACCTTGGTTGGCGCGGGGGAGACTTCTGGCAAGCTGCCCGAGGTACTGCTCAAGCTCGCCGACTACGTCGAAGATCAACAGGCGATGAAACAAAAACTCATCACCGCCATGGTCTACCCTGCCATCGTTGTGGTGATCTGCGCGCTCGTTGTGGTTGGGCTGATGTTGTATGTTGTGCCGCAAGTAGTTGGCGTATTTGACGCCACAAAACAAACGCTGCCCTTGATGACACGAGCGCTGCTCGGTCTGTCAACGTTATTGAAACTCACCTGGTGGTTGTGGATCATTGCTGGCATCGCCGCCACGGCTGCATTCCGTTTTGCCATGCGACAAAGATCGCAACGCCGCCGCTTCCATGCGCTACTACTGCGTCTGCCCGTCATCGGTCGTTTGATCCGCGTTCGCGAAGCTTCTCAACTCGCCGCTACCCTGTCGATTTTGGTCGGCAGCGGCGTACCCGTGCTGGCAGCGATGAACGCAGGCGTCGGGGTGGTGAGTAATCTGCCGATGCGCGACGCGTTGGAACGCGCGGCGAACCAAGTGCGTGAAGGTGTATCGCTTTCACGCGCGTTGCAATCACAAAACACCAAACCCGCCCTCTTCCCACCGGTCATGTTGCACCTGGTGGCCTCCGGCGAAGCCAGCGGGCGACTACCTGAAACGCTGGCCAGCGCCGCGCGTCAACAACAACGCGAACTCGAAACACGCACCGCGCGGCTAGCCGCGCTGATAGAGCCCGCCATGATTGTCATCATGGGTACCATCGTGTTGTGTATCGTCTTGGCCGTGTTGTTACCAATCTTTGAACTCAACCAACTCGTCTCTCGTTAGCCTTTATGAAAACAAGATTTTCCCCGCGCGCATCTGGCTCAACTGCCGGTGGATTCACCCTAATAGAAGTGATGATTGTTGTGGTCATTCTCGGCATCTTGGCCGCAGTGGTCGTCCCGAAGATCCTCGATCGTCCCGATCAGGCCAAGGTCACCGCGGCGAAAGCCGATATCTCGATCATCATGCAGGCGCTAAAACTCTATCGCCTAGACAATGGTTTTTATCCATCGACCGATCAGGGTCTTCAGGCGCTCACGCAACGACCCACATCCAACCCGCAGCCAGCCAATTGGAAGCAGGGCGGCTACATCGAACGCCTGCCGACCGACCCGTGGAAGACGCCCTATCAGTACCTAAATCCCGGCATCAAAGGCGAGATTGATGTGTTCAGTTATGGCGCAGACAAACAAGCCGGCGGCGAGGGTAACGACGCCGACATTGGGTCGTGGGCACTCTAGTCTCGCGACCAGCACTCCGAGCAGCAGATGTCGAAACCCAAGCAATCACGGGCAGTTTCAGCCAAAAATGCCCGAATCTGCCCGCCAATAGGCGACTTTGACTCAAGTCCGCACCTGTTGATTCGGCAACTTAACATGAATGATAGAAAGAACCCCCGCTCCCGCGTAGGCGGGAGCCTAATTACGTGGCAAGCGCGCCGTGAAATTTGGTCCCCGCCTTCGCGGGGACAGGTGAAATTTGCG
>JBIIYQ010000223.1:0-3462 GCA_044346745.1 Usitatibacteraceae bacterium
AAGCCGGAGATTTTCACGCTCGGCAACCGCAACATGCAGGGCGCTGCGCTGAATCCGGTGAGTGGCAAATTGTGGACCCACGAACACGGCCCGCAAGGTGGTGATGAAGTCAACATCATGGTGCCGGGTGCTAACTACGGCTGGCCGGTAGTCACCTACGGCGTCAACTATGGCGTTGGTACCAAGATCGGCGAGGGCACGGAGAAGACCGGCATGACCCCGCCACTGGTTTATTGGGTGCCGTCAATTGCGGCCTCCGGGATGGCCTTTATCGGCAGCGATGGCAACGGCGGTGTGCGTGCCTCCAACTTCCCGAAGTGGAAGGGCAATGCCTTGGTCGGTGGGTTGGCCGGGCAACTCGTGGTTCGTTTGACACTCGACGGTGACAAAGTCGTGGCGCAGGAACGGATGTTTGTTAACGAACTCGGCCGCATTCGTGATGTTAGAAACGGGCCCGATGGCAATATCTACTTGGTCATTGATGCCAATAACGGCGCGTTATTGCGCGTCGAGCCCGCTAAGTGAGTATTGATTGTTCGAGCGCCAAGTCGTGAAGTCAATCCGTGTCTGGGATTTGCCCGTCCGCCTCTTCCATTGGCTGTTGGTGTTGTCGATCATCGGGCTCTTTGTCACGCAAGAGCTCGGTGGCAATTGGATGGAGTGGCACAAGCGGCTCGGCTTCTTTGTCATTGGTTTGATTTTGTTCCGCTTGATGTGGGGCGTGGTCGGCAATCAGTACGCGAGATTTTCAAGTTTTGTGCGCGGACCGTCAGCGGTGTTGGCGTACATGCGTGACATGAAAAATCCTCATGCCAAACGCTTCCTTGGGCACAACCCGATGGGGGCGTTGTCGGTTATTGCGTTTCTGGTGGTGATTGGGTTTCAGGCGGCGACCGGCTTGTTTGCTGACGACGACATCATGCTGAGTGGCCCGTATGCGAATGCGGTAACCAAAGAAATCAGCGACCTGCTGACCAAGATTCACAAGATCAACTCGAACGTAATCATCGGCTTGGTGGTGCTCCATCTGGCAGCCATCGGCTTCTACTTCTTCATCAAGCGCGATAACTTGGTGAAGCCGATGATCATCGGGCAAAAGACTAGCAACGACGGGGAGTTTGAGGCAGTTTCGCCTGAAAACGCCCGTCCTATCTGGCTTTCTTGGTTTTGTGTCGTCGTGGCTGGTGGTGTCACTTACGCCCTTGCCGCGCGGTTGTTTGGCTGAGCGCCAATGCGTCGCATGGCTGTTGAATGCAACGCGGGCGGGATTTTCTGCAAGTTACCCGCCGCACTCTGCATCTGGTCACTCAGCGGTTTGGTTTGTGGGGGATCGTCCCCATCATGTAATGCATCTGCACAAGCAATGACGCTTTTGCATAACTCGCAACAGGAGGCAGCATGAACTGGGCCGAACAACTTGAAAAACTGCAGCAACTTCACCAACAGGGCGCGTTGACCGACGAAGAATACACCGCCGCAAAAGCGCGAGTAATCCGTGACCTGGGCCCGGAGCCCGCATCTGCGACCAATCAGGCCGCACAAACCGCGCGCGCCGCGATCGAACAATCACAGTCTGCAATGCAGCAACTCAAACGTTCGTTGACCGATCGTTGGTTGGGTGGTGTTGCGGGCGGGCTTTCACAGGCGACCAACATCCCGACTTGGGCATGGCGCATTCTGTTTATCCTGACCGCGTTCCTGCATGGCCTCGGCATCTTGATGTACATCTTGATGTGGATCTTTGTGCCACTTGAGCGCCCCATGGCGGCAGTTATTGCGGCACCAGCCGCACCCGGGCCAACGCCTCCACCTGGACCTCCACCGGTTCCGCCGACGCTCTAGATTCCGGCGGGCTATAAAACAAAACGGAGATTGGCATTGCCAATCTCCGTTTTTGTTTCGCTCGTTGCGTCAGGCTTAAGCCGACGGAAAAGCTTTACTTCTTATCTTTCGCCTTGAAGTCGTCATGACAAGCCTTGCAAGCGGCGCCCATCACGCCGAACTGCTTCTTGATGTCATCAAGACTGCCAGTCTTTGCAAGAGCCGCGAGCTTCGTCGCTTCGTCGACTGTTTTGTCCATTTTTGCCTTGAACTCGGCCGGGTTGGACCAGATCTCTGTCTTCGCCTGAGTCGGCAGACCCTTGTCGCTTCCGGCGGGGAAACCTTCAGCAGCCATCGGAAGCACTGCGGCAAGATTTGCGGCACGCTTAGCGAAGCCCTCTTTATCGTAAGGGATTCGGCCCTGCATCATGCCGGCCATTGGGCCAATATTCCAGCCGACAATCGCATATACGCCTTGGCGATACTCGATCGCTTTTTCAGGCCTTGCTTGTGCGAATGCGGTGCTGGCAGCGAGTGTGGCGGTGGCCACGAAAATTGCAGCGGCGATCTTAACCATTGGGATCCTCTCGAAGGAAGTGGGACAGCGTGTTGATGCAGTGCTGATGGAGTTTAGCGACAAATGCGCAGACTGCAACCTTAAACTGCTCTTGGCCGGCTAACGTTATCGCGCAACCGCATCCGCCCAGCAATTGGGCGTCTCGTACAAGCGAACCCGGGTCAGCGTGAGTTCGTGGCCGAATCGATCGCGATAGGCGTGTTCGAGAATCTGAAAAGCGGCGGCCACCAAGTTTTCGGCGGTCGGTACATCATCGAGAACCACCGTTTTGTGCTCCGGAATCATGGCGAGAAAGTCGCGCATGATGGTGTCGCCTTTCCACACCAAAAATGCATGATCCCAGACGGAGACGAGCTTTTCGTTGGCAATGGCTTTGATATCCCCAAAATCCATCACCATGCCATCGTCAGACGCGCCTTCTTCGTGCACCAAATCAGCCGTGAGGGTGATCTCGATGGCATAGCGATGCCCGTGGATGTTCCGACACTGGCTCTTGTGGTTTGGGAGCCGGTGGCCGGCGTCGAACTCCAGGCGGCGGGTGACGGTGATTTTTTGGTCGTTGCGCATCACTTCTCAGTATAGAGCAGCATCCGGTTGCTTCCCTGAGTTGGATTGGTCTTGCCGCTGATGAACCGCTAAAATGCTGGATTCTCGCAAAAATCACACACGCTTCACTAACGTTCTTTCTATGTCACTGATCATCCAAAAATACGGCGGCACGTCGATGGGCTCGCCAGAGCGCATTCGCGAAGTCGCCAAACGAATTGCGCAATACCACGCCCAGGGCCACCAGTTGGTGGTGGTACCGTCGGCAATGTCGGGTGAGACCAACCGGCTTCTCGGTCTCGCCAAACAGTTGTCTGACGATCCCTCCGGTCGTGAACTCGACGTGATTGCCTCGACCGGGGAGCAAGTTTCTGTCGGTCTGCTGGCGTTGGCGCTGCAAAGTCTGGGGCTGAAAGCCAAGAGTTACACCGGCTGGCAGGTCAAAATCACCACTGACAGTGCCTTCACCAAGGCGCGTATTTTGTCGATTGATGACGCCAACATCCGACGCGATTTGG
>JBIIYQ010000094.1:0-11351 GCA_044346745.1 Usitatibacteraceae bacterium
ATTGCTCACCGGCTCGTTGGTGGGCGTATCACTGCCCAACTTTCTGATCGGTATCTTCCTCATCCTTATCTTTGCGGTATGGCTTGGCTGGCTGCCGTCCTTCGGTCGAGGCGAAACAACCGCCATCGGTTTTTGGACGACTGGGTTTCTCACCACCGAGGGCTTGAAGGCGATCATCCTGCCGGCTATTACCCTCGGCTTCTACCCGATCACGCTCATCATGCGTTTGGTCCGCGCCGAAATGCTTGAAGTTCTGCGCACCGACTACATCAAGTTTGCCCGTGCACGCGGCCTGACCAATAACGCGGTGCACTTTGGTCACGCGCTGAAGAACACCCTCGTTCCGGTGATCACTATTACCGGCCTGCAGCTGGGCGCCATCATCGCTTTCGCCATCATCACCGAAACGGTGTTTCAGTGGCCGGGGATGGGTCTGCTGTTTATCCAGGCTGTGCAGTTCGCCGATATCCCGGTGATGGCAGCCTATCTGTGTCTCATTGGTTTCATTTTTGTGGTGGTCAATCTTGTGGTTGACCTGCTGTATTTTGCGGTGGATCCAAGGCTACGTGTCGAGCGCTCCGGATCGGGAGGACATTAATATGAACGACACACTCAAACGCATTTTTGACAGCGACCTCTGGTACAGCTTCAAGCGTCACCCGCTGGTTATCGTCGCAGCCATTCTGTCGCTGATCTGTATTTTGGGCGCAGTGTTTGCCCCTATCCTGGCACCGCACAATCCGTTCGACTTAAAGTCGCTGAATCTGCTCGACGCATTTACGCCGCCGGCATGGACGGCTTCGGGCAAAGCGCAGTTCTTCTTGGGCACCGATGACCAGGGTCGCGACGTCCTGTCCACCATCATGTACGGCTCGCGGGTGTCACTCACGGTTGGCATTTGCGCGGTGGCGCTGTCGATGGTCATCGGCATCACGCTTGGGTTGATCTCCGGCTACGTCGGTGGCGCACTCGATTCGTTCATCATGCGTGTGGCCGATGTTCAGCTCTCCTTCCCGGCGATCTTGATTGCATTGCTGATTGACGGAGTCGCACGGGTGGTGATCGGCAAAGACGGTCACGACGAAGTTGCCGTCTACGTGTTGATCTTCGCCATCGCCGCATCCGGCTGGGTGCAATACGCCCGCACAGTACGTGGCTCCACACTGGTTGAGCGCAACAAGGAGTATGTTCAAGCGGCGCGCGTGATTGGTCGTAAGCCATTGGCCATCATGTTCTCTCACGTCTTGCCCAACGTCATGGGGCCGGTGTTTGTATTGGCCACACTACACGTCGGTGCCGCCATCATCACGGAAGCGACACTCTCGTTCCTGGGCGTCGGTGTGCCACCGACCCAGCCATCACTCGGCACATTGATTCGTATCGGTAACGACTTCTTGTTCTCGGGCGAATGGTGGATCACGGTCTTCCCCGGCATCATGTTGGTGATTCTGGTCTTGTCGATCAACATCATCGGCGACTGGTTGCGCGACGCGCTGAACCCCAAACTCCGCTAACGAGTAAACATCATGACCACACCATTACTCGAAGTTCGAAATCTACGCGTCCAATTCCCAACACGTCGAGGTCTGCTCACGGCGGTGGACGATATCAGCCTGACCATCGCCCCCGGTGAAGTGTTGGGTGTCGTGGGCGAATCCGGCGCCGGCAAGTCACTTACCGGCGCAGCAATCATCGGGCTGCTCGAGCCGCCCGGACGTATCGCTTCCGGCGAAATCCTGCTCAACGGGCGGCGCATCGATAACCTGCCACCAGACGAGTTTCGCAAGATTCGCGGTCGCGAGATTGGCGCGATTTTCCAAGACCCGTTGACGTCGCTCAACCCGCTTTACACCATCGGCCAGCAGATCACCGAGACCATCCTCACACACTTGGACATGACGCCGGAGCAGGCGAAACAGCGTGCGATCGATTTGCTCAACGAAGTGGGTATCCCGGCTGCGGACAAACGTATCGACCACTATCCCCACCAATTCTCCGGCGGTATGCGCCAGCGTGTGGTGATCTCTTTGGCACTCGCCGCGCAGCCAAAACTCATCATCGCGGACGAACCGACAACTGCACTGGACGTATCGATCCAAGCGCAGATCATTACCCTTCTGAAAAAACTGTGCCGCGAAAATGGTACGTCGATCATGCTGGTGACCCACGACATGGGTGTCATCGCGGAAACCGCCGATCGTGTAGCCGTGATGTACGCCGGCCGCATCGCTGAGATTGGCCCGGTTGCCGAAGTGATTCACAATCCGCAGCATCCATATACCGTCGGCCTCATGGGCGCGATCCCGAACCTGGGCGAAGAAGTCGAACGCCTGACGCAGATTGACGGCTCCATGCCACGCCTGAATGCAATTCCAACCGGTTGCGCTTTCAACCCGCGCTGTACGCGCAAGGGCGAAGTTGGTGCACTTTGCACCACCGAGCGCCCAAACCTGATGAATGCCGGTAAAACGCAAGCGGCTTGCTGGCTTTATGGCAAAAACAGCGCCGGAACGACTAACACGACCAACACACCTCAATCGGTGGCTGCATGAAGAATTCAAACGTACTACTCGAAGTGCGCGACGTCGCGCGCGAATTCGATGTTTCCAAACCCTGGCTCAACCGTGTCATCGAAGGCCAGCCCAAGTCGATTCTGAAAGCCGTTGATGGTGTTTCGTTCACCATCAATCGCGGCGAGACGTTATCGTTAGTGGGTGAATCCGGCTGCGGCAAATCCACCATTGCCCGGGTGGTCTGCGGCTTGTACTCACCATCGCGCGGCTCGGTCATATTCGACGGCGTGGACATGGCCAAAGCCTCGGCCACTGAGCAACAGCAGCTACGCAAACGTTTCCAGATGATTTTCCAGGACCCCTACGCGAGCCTGAACCCGCGCTGGCGCGTCGGCAAAATTATTGCCGAACCGCTCGTCTCACACGGCATCATGACCGACAAAGCAGAGATCAAGAAACGTGTTGATCAGTTGTTGACACAGGTCGGGCTCTCTCCGCAGGATCAAGAGAAATTTCCGCATGAGTTCTCCGGCGGACAACGTCAGCGTATCTCGATAGCTCGTGCGTTATCTTCGAACCCCGAGTTCCTCGTTTGTGATGAACCCACCTCGGCACTCGACGTCTCGGTTCAAGCACAGATCTTGAACTTGATGAAAGACCTGCAGCGCGAGTTTGGCCTCACCTACCTCTTCATCTCGCACAACCTTGCGGTGGTGTCACACATCTCGACACGCGTCGGCGTGATGTACCTCGGCCGGTTGGTGGAGATGGCGGATACCAAAACAATCTTTAACCGCCCGCTGCATCCGTACACCCAGATGCTGCTGTCTGCGATTCCAGATCTGAAGATGACCGGCAAACAGCGCACGCCGGTTGCGGGAGAAGTACCCAACCCGCTCAATCCACCGTCAGGCTGCACATTCCATCCACGTTGCCCTTACGCAAACGATCGCTGCAAGACCGAAGCACCAAGCATGATCGTGGCGGACGACGGCAGCATGGTGTCATGCCATGCGGTGGAAGAAAAACGGATTCCGATCAAGCTCGCCGCGTAAAACGACAAGGCGCTATGGCTTTAGCGCCTTGTACAGCATGGGCAAGCTGGTTTCAATCCGGTAATCAATCCCGGAATGGGTATCGTCAAACTCTTCATAGACGTGTTTGACGCCCGCCTCTTTCATGCGCTTCGAGAGAATGCGTGAGCCGAAGTGAATGCCGTATTGATCGCGCCAACCGCAATCCACGTAGACAGCCTTTAGCGAGCGCAAATTGTCGCGGTACTTCGTAACAAGATGGATAGGGTCGTGTTTCAACCACGCGCTCCAACGCTCCTTAATGAGTTCCCCCGTCTCCAGATTAAACGGCAGCCGGAAGCCTAACGGTGCCTTTGGGTCGGTGTCGTAACTCGCCGCCATCGCAATGATCATGAGCGCGTGGCCTTCGCCATCGCTGGGTTTGTCTTTCTTCCACATGTGCTCAAGAAAGTTCTTAACGCGCCCGTCGTCTCTACCGAGTGCGGCTTTCTTTTCTTCTTTTAGGACGTCGTACGGCCCGTTTTCGCGACGTTTGCTGCGGTGTTTGGTCAGTTCGGTGAGGGTACGCGGCCAGTCGTTCATGTACACAAAATCAAAATAGGCATCACCCGAGTGGCTGGCGACCGCCCCCCAGTGTTTTGCGTACTTCATGCCGTGAATAATCGCGCCGTAGCCGCCGGATGATTTGCCAAAACAACCGCGGTGTTCGCGCGAAGCCAGCGTGCGAAATTCCTTGTCGATAAAGGGGATCAACTCTTTTGTCAGGTAATCCGCGTAGTCACCGATCGCTGAAGAGTTGATGTACTGATTGCCACCAAGGCAGGTATAACAATCCGGGAACGCCACAATCGCCGGTCCCATCTTGCCTTCGTGCGTAATCCGCCCGATGCGCTCCGGAATGTTTTCGTCAAACGGCTTCCAGTTAAGGTGGGCAAGACCCGATCCGGTAAACCCAACCAGATCAAACAGCACTGGAAAACGACGCCCTTGTTTGGTGCTACTGCCCTCGTCGTATTGAGGCGGCAACCATACCGCGAGCTTGCGCACATGCGGGTCACCGAGCGGGTTTCCCTTAAGAACTTTCGAGGCGTGCTCTAGAAAAACGATACGGCCCTGCGGCCAATTCACTCTTTTGATTGCCATGTTGCCCCCGCGGTCAATACCAGCGGGGATTATGGCAGAGCCCTCACATCAAATTCGGCGCTGATCGTTCAAGACAGCACTCGCGAGAGCGGTGATGAACCAACTGTGGCAACTACCGGTGAGGCGACTGCAAATACGTCGGTAAATCTATGCCTTGATGCGGCTCGCGGTAACAACGATTGAGTCTGTGCGAACAACGGACTTAACCAAATTTGTCTCTTGGGTGTTAACGCTTGTCACTGCATTGTCATACGTCGCCGCTTGATCAGCCACGAGTAGGTGCACACCGGCAACATGCATGCCGATCACCAATGCAGAAACCATCGCCGAGGTGGCAAAACTTCCGTTGTTTTTAAATTTGCTACTTGTCATGGTATTTCTCCTTAATCACAAATAAAGGTCCGGCATTCACTTGTGGCGTTTGCGTTGCCTTCAGGTCGTTGGATGTAACGTGAGCGGATTGTGGATGTTGTTATGTTGAAAAAAAACCAACTTGCGACGGACTGCCGAAACCAGAAGCTGAATCGCACCTATTGGCGCTGGATTAACAGTGACGATGGTTAACGGCAGACTGCGGCCGAACTTTAGGTGGGGCACATTACAGCCAGATGAATCGTGACGCTATTCACAATTGCCGTGAAACCCCGTCACAGTTCCCGATAAAATTGGATTGTTATCAACCGGAGAAAAAAATGACGATTTCAATGTATTCCGCATCTGTTCCTGTTTACCAGTCGATGCTCAACAATCTCAAAGGTGTACTCGCCAAAGGCGCAGACTTCGCCGCCGCAAAAAAAATTGACGAGTCTGTGTTGATGAATGCGCGTTTAGCACCTGACATGTTCCCTCTCAGCCGCCAGGTCCAAATCGCCTGCGACTTTGCCAAAGGCAGCATCGCCCGTCTCGCCGGTCTTGAAGTACCGAAGTGGGAAGACAATGAAAAATCATTTGCCGATCTCGCCGCGCGTATCGACAAGACCATCGCCTACATCAGCGAATTCAGCGCCGCACAAATTGAGGGTCAGGAAGATCGCAACATCGAACTCACGATCGCTGGCAATCCGATGTCGTTCAAAGGTCAGCCCTATCTGTTGAACATGGCAATGCCAAACTTCTACTTTCACGTCGCCGCCGCTTATTCCATCCTGCGTCACAACGGTGTGGAAATCGGCAAGGGCGATTTCCTCGGTCGTCGCTAACGTTTCAAGTACCACAGCAGCAAACTTGTGACCAAACGCCTGCGCCGCGGTATCGGCGGCTTCATTGCCTCCGCCGCACTTCTTGGCGTACTTGCCTATGCAGGCGTGGCTGGCTTTTTTTACGTCGGGCAGGAGAACTTAATCTTCCGCCCGACACCGCTGCCTGCGACACACAACTTCAATCTGCCCGAAACGAAAGAGATCAGTCTCGCCGTTGATGGCGCGACACTATCGGCATTACACTTCAAGCAGCCGGACGCAAAGGGTGTGATCTTTTTTCTGCACGGCAACAGCGGCAACTTGTCGTCGTGGTTGCGCACCACGGACTTCTACCGCAAGAACAACTTCGATGTATTCATGATCGACTACCGTGGTTATGGCAAGAGCACCGGCAGTATCGAATCTGAGGCGCAACTGCATCGCGACGTGATGACGGCTTGGCAGTCAGTAGCACCTCAATATGGAGGTAGGAAACGTGTGATCTACGGTCGATCCCTGGGCACCACACTCGCAGCCAAGTTGTCATCCGAAGTAGCGTCAGACCTGACTGTGTTGGTCTCACCGTTCTACAACCTCAATGCCATGCGCGAGGCACACTACGCATGGCTGCCCGCCGCACTGATGCGTTACACATTTACCACCGACCAGTGGCTGACTAGAGCCAAAAGCCCGGTCGTGATCATGCACGGCGAACGCGACGAGCTTATTGGTATCGAACAGGCGGTCCGGCTACAGGCACTCGCGCCGAACGTTGAACTGGTTCGGATTGAAGGTGGCACGCACAACAACCTTCATCACGTGCCGCAATATGTGGAGCCACTCAGCGCGAGGCTTGCGAAGTTGTAAACCCGCCTATCGACGGGCATCTTCAGCACTTTTTGCCTGGAAACGCCCGCCAAATAGCGACTTTGCTCCTTTTATATCGCAGAAAATCGGGAGACCACTATTTCCTTTCGGTTTCATTTTCTTGAACTTCCTTTTGACAGGCGGATGCTTCGAAAACACTCGCAACATGCTCTAGTGGCGGAAAAACTCGTGCTCCCTTTGATTCGCTTAAACTCGATTTACGACTACGCCCGAACCGGAACAAAGTTTCCTCATGTGGCTATTTGTATTTGGGGTGCCACTTCAATTCGGTCGGGCGACGGTAATGGCCATCGCACTGTCGAACTCTGCCCCTGCGTTAATGCGATCAATTAGCTGCTCAATTCCCTGCGGCCCGCTTCGCAAGTGCCATGCTGCGACTTTCGCGTACGCAGCGCGGTACGCCTTCTGATAATTGACTCCAATTTCTCGTTTGAAGTCTGAGTACAACACTGGCAATTCGCTTTCGGATGCCAAAACCTCCCCGCCCGATTGGGAAACATACCTCGGGTCGTTGCTAACCAACACTGCTAGCCCTTCGTCAAACCAGGCAGGGATACGAGCTTGTGCACGTCGTGTCAACCTGGTGCCGAGCTCGGCGTGACTAAGTTCGTGCGCGAAGAAGTGCCCATTCAAGGCAGAAGGAGATATGACAATCAGAAAGTTGCCCCACGTCGTAGCGCGATAGCCGTTCCCGGCAGCGTTGGCATAGCATGATTCGGTGACGCAAACAATCCAAGCCGGAGAGGATTGGACCGCACCAAACTGCTGTCGCACTTGGTCGTGTGCGTATTGGATCGCTTGCAAAGCATCGCGTCGATGACTTACGTCCGCAAGCTTGTCGACATAGACGTTGCCCATAATTTCCTCCACATTGAAAACTAGCGAATAAGGAAACTTGGTGCTGATAACCAGCGTATACGTAAGTAGCGCTGCGAGCAGAACTCCAGCCACGATCGCCGAAATTGCAACTACCGCTCTCTTCTGGTATGTCATGTCCCTACTCGACGTCAGCACCACAATCGGGAGGCTTGTGAAGCAGCGCAGATAATCGGCGATAGACCAGTATTCCTTTTCGGTTTCATTTTCTTGCACCTCCTGTTGACTGGCAGACACTTCGAAAATCCTCGCATCTTGCTCTAGTTGCGGAAAAATCGTCGGCTATCTCCAATTATTTGCGACTTCGATGAAGTGTTCGAGTCAACTTTGGCCTCAGCGCTCCGCAATGCGCCCTGTGCCAAACGCTGCTGCTGGATCGGCGTGCAAGTCAACGCTACCTTTTGCGCTGTGGTCTGCCGCAACGCCAGATACCTGTGGGTTCGGCTTCGCGAAGGCGATTGGTGAGACTACCGGATCGACTGTCGAGCGAAGCGGCAACACCCCAAGCCCCCGGATGCTGTGCAACGATACTGCGTCTTCTCGTGCGACGTCCTCAAATGGCACACAGTCGACCGGTGACCGTGGATTGATACGGAAGCCGCCGCTTACAAGTTCACACTCAGATAACGTGAGAATTTTCATATTTGGTGCCTTTTCAATTTGGGTAGCTCTTTTTTTAAACGTAAACGCTTGGATTGCCGATAAGCCGTTGCCCCGCCATTAGCTCTTTCTCCCACACCAATGCAACTACGACCTCGGCAAAAAGATCGCGATCATGACTATTGCGCAGAACATATAGTTTGCAATCTTTAGCGTTTTCCACGCCAACTTGTGTGTCACCTTGCGGACAGACATCACGACCCAAGCTGCGGCACTGCAACCACCGACTATCCAGCCAATGCCGCCCACAACGTTGCTGATGGTTGGCTCGCTGAGTTTGGAAACGCCCCAAGCAAGCGCCGCGATTGCCGCGATTGCGGTCAAAAAAAGGTCCCAAGAAAATTTCGTGTTGAGGGGTTGGTTCATTTTTTTCTTTCAAAACTCAAGACATACGCGGGCTTAAATCGTGCAAAGCAAAGCTAATTCTTCTGATCTTTCTCCAGCAGCCAAAACGCATAGCCTATCAATGGGATAGTGATACAGATTGCGACCCAGGCAATTGTTGGGAGTGTCGTCTTTTTGTCGGAACAAATCACGTGGCCGAGCATCGCCAGTTGACAAGCAAAGAACCCGAAAACGAGATAAATCAACGCCGCCCTCGTTCTCCAGCTTGATTGGTAACAAGTTTCAACGGCTGTCCGCCTCTCACCCCATGGTTTGATTGATAAAAAGTTGCTTTAACCAAATGAGTTACTTGCACAGCTTTATTTTCCAGGGATTGCCTCTTAGTACAAACGAGGATAAAAATCAGTTGTCAGTTTCATTGTCTTGCACGTCTCATTGATGGGCGGATAGCTCAAAAATACTCGCACCTCTCTACTCGCAGAAAAATAATCGTGGTCTGTCCCCGATTGTTTGCTACGCACCTCTCTACTCGCAGAAAAATAATCGTGGTCCCCGATTGTTGTGCAGCTTTGTTGTCTACGGATTGCCTCTTAGAACAAACGAGGATAACAATCAGTTGTCCGTTTCATTGTCTTGCACGTCTCACTGATGGGCGGATAGCTCAAAAATACTCGCACCTCTCTACCCGCAGAAAAATAATCGTGGTCCCCCGATTATTCTCCCCGATTATTCTCTAGGAAATTACCAGCAAACCTAGCCCCACCAGCAACATACAAGTGCCAACCTTGTCCAACTGCGCCCCATTAGATCCAAGTGGCCCATCGAGAAAACGAAGAACTGACCCGACCCCCGCCACAAACCAACCTGATAAACCAAGTTGGGTGCCGACTGGGCGCGTGGTCGATGCAACCAGCTCAGAAATGCCAATGGAAATAAAAATGATTCCAAGCCCGAGTGAAAACCATTGATAGTTGGTTACTTTAGCTAAATGAGTTGCCTGCAAAGATTTGCTTTCCAAGAATTGCCTCCAGTTAAAATGGCACCTGAGCGGAGCCTTCGCTGCTGCTCAGCCATGCTCCGCAGCAAAGAGTACAGTCGCTATGATAGTTACGTTAAAGAACACATGCGCCAAAACGCTCCACCAAAAGCCGCTTCTTGTCATCCCTAATTCCCTCTGCTCCATCAAAATTCGTAGGAAGACATATCCTGCCATCGTGAGAATGGTGGTATGTAAGGCGTCTCGAAAATGAAGTAGACCGAACAATAGACCCAATGCAGCACAAGCAAACCTACGTTTATTTCCGGTGTCGAGCACATCCCATCGCAAATTGCTCAGGAAGTTAAGCGCCAGCAAAAAAACAAAAGTCTCCAGAATCGGGGCAACCAAAAGCGCTGAGAGGAGCGTCAGACCTACTAGAACTGTGACAGAAAGATTATCTGGCACCGGCATAGCAGGAGCTGGGGCAAAGCTCGCTACCATCGCGAGAGGCAAGAGCCTCACCAAAAAAAGCCCCCAGAAGGTCTGCCAAGTCATGGGGACATCCCACGAGTGCACGAGGTAGGCGCGTAAAGTAGTCAGCACAGGTGAAAGTCGCGTCTGAGCGCGCCACCGTGCGCGCTCAGACGCGTTAACCTTGATATCGGTTAAGCCCCAAACGCATTTGGATTTGTAGACTGGCCACTTCCCGACGTATTTCCGTCGTAATCAGTCGCCGGACTAGTGGGGACTTGATCAGCCGCCCAAGCAGCCGCAGTTGCAATTGCAATAGAGTCTGCAATCTTCCCAACTGTTTCCCAAAATTTGCTTTTCCCCCCTGCAACTTCAACCACCTCGTTAATCGTTAATTCACGCATGTTGTAACCCCAATTAGTTGTTACTGCCACACCGGCAGCGCTTGCAAATATAGTCCCCCCCCCCCCATACTTGTCAACACTTTGACTAACGTATGTTTGAAAAAATAAATGGGCGACAGTACGGAACTTTTTCGCAGGCAAGCGCTTCAAGCACAAACTAAAAACCTCATTGGTGAAGTGGTTTTATACCGCCCGTTATCCTTTACGTGGCTAACACTTGTTTCTCTCACCTTTGCTTCCGCAATCATCGCATTTTTGGCGCTGGCTTCCTACACCCGCAAGGAAGTGGCGACTGGTTATCTCACCCCCAGCAAGGGCAAAGTCCGTGTACTTACGCCGCTGGTCGGCAAGGTTACAGAGCGCCGTATTAGCGAAGGTGCGAAGGTTCGCGCGGGTGATGTGTTGTTTGTGGTCTCCGCTGAGCGCGAGTCACTAGAGGGCGGCGCAACACTCGAAGCGGCTGCTGCGGAACTGCAAAATCGGCGCACCTCGCTAGTCGGTGAAAAGGAAAAGCAGGTAGCACTTGCGAAGCTAACCGAAGCGGCCCTCATTTCGCGCCGTGAAAAAGTCGGGCTGGAATTGCAGCAGCTGCGCGATGAGATCGCCACACAACGCGAACGTGTGCGTCGCTCAGAAGAACAATTGGATCGATTTAAAAGTCTTGCTGCGCAGGGTTTCATCTCGGCAGCGCAAGTCACCCAACGAGAAGATGAAAAGCTAGAGCAGGTGAGACAGCTGCAATCCAGCCAGCGTGCTGCGCTCGCTCTAGAACGCGAGATGGCGACACTCAAACAAGAGATACCGTTACAACATTTACGAGCGGATGCTCAGATCGCGGGGCTTGATCGCGCGCTTGCGAT
>JBIIYQ010000095.1:0-11333 GCA_044346745.1 Usitatibacteraceae bacterium
GGGTTTCAATTTATCGATCTTGCGCTCACTGTTGGTCTCGCCGGGGCTTGGTCGCAACCACATCACCAAAACGGCAACCCCTTTATCCACGGTTGTTTTCAGACCAAAATGCCTGAAATGCACCGTGTTTATTGCCTTCTTGCCGGTCAAGAATTCACTTCTGGTATTTTCATCTCTTGCGCCGCCCCGCCCTGCGGCAGACTAAAGCTGAACTTTGCACCCTGCCCGACTTTGCTTTCTAGCCAGATGCGACCGCCGTGCAGCTCAACCAGACGCCTTACCAGTGCCAGCCCCAAGCCGGTGCCCTCCTGTTTTGCCGTACCGGTGGCAGACAACTGCTTGAATTCTTCAAACACCGCAGTATGGTCGGATTCCGCAATTCCGATCCCACTGTCAGACACCGACACGATGACATCATGTTTATCACGGATCGCTGAAACACGAACCCACCCGCCCGGGTAGGTAAACTTCACCGCGTTGGTCAACAGGTTGATCAGCACCTGCTTTAGCTTGCGCTCGTCGGCGGTGATCGGCCCAATATCAGCGGCGAGATCAGCCGAGACCGTCAAATTCTGACGAAGTGCCCGTTCACGGATCAGGGTAATCGCGTTACCGACGGCCGCCTCCAAGCTGAAGGTGGTCGGCTCAAACTCCATTTTGCCCGCCTCAATTTTCGACAGATCGAGAATGTCGTTGATCAGCGAAAGCAGATGCTGCCCCGAGCCACTGATATCCCGAACATACTCAATTTGCTTATCGTTTAACGGGCCGAAGTATTGGGCCTCAAGCGCGTCAGAGAAGCCGATCACGGCATTCAGAGGAGTGCGTAACTCATGAGACATGTTGGCGAGGAACTCGCTCTTGTGACGGTTGGCGAGTTCTAGCTGAGCGGTTTTCTCAGCAATTTTTTCTTCTAGGCCCTTGGTATATCCCTCGAGTTGCGCGGCCATTTTGTTGAATTCGGTGCCCACCTCCGCGAGCTCATCCTTACCTTCGATAGTAATGCGCGTTCCAAATTCTCCGGCCCCGAATCGCCGTGTGCCGTCGACCAATTTTCGAATTGGTGCCAAAAAATAACGGATCGAAAGCACACCAACTGTCAGTAGCGCGACGAACAACATCAAAGCAAATAGCGCTGCGTCCGTCATCTTGCCACGGATCACAGAGCGCACTGCGCTTAAGTCTCCTTCAACGACCACCCACGCATTGATTTCATTTATCCGCTCGAAGCTGTATGCGGAAATCTCGCCCGAGCTGATCAGCGCGAAAAAATCGCTGCTTGGCCTGCCCCGCTCGGCCCCAACTCCGAGGAATCCGTCACGTACGCCACTTGTGCTCGCTAAAAAGTGTTTCATCACGCCATCTGGCAAACGCTGCCGCCCAAGAACCTTCGTCGCGTCCGGATGGGCGAGCCACTCACCCTTTTCACTCACGAGTCCGGCGGAGACAGCTTGCGCCGCGTTGGAACGGGACAGCGCTTCGCTCATTGCGCCGAGCAAGAATTTGGCTTCGTAATGAATAGACGTGTTGGTTGGGTCTTTCCGGTAGCACATTAGATACGCGCGGTTTTGTTCATCGAAATCTCCGCTCTGGCAGAGCGTGGAATTGGCTGGAAGCTCACGGACAGCGCTTACTTCGCTCTTTTGCACAAGGACTTTGGCACTTCGAGCAAACAGCGTCCTTGCATCGCCGTTGTTAACTCGCGTCCGTAATTCGAACAGCGCCGGCTGAATTTTGCCGAAGCGGGCGAACTCGATCACGCGATCGGGCGGGGAGAGACTACCTCTGCTCGCCGCAACAGTAATCGTCTCAACTAGTTGTCCATCCAGCATCGAAAGGTAATCACGCACTCGAAACGCTGCCACTACGGCAGCCGCCGTCGCCGACGCCAAGGCCTGTTCCTTTTCTCGGTTTGCGGCGCGGCCTGCCTCCGTCACCCCTTGAAGAACCGAGAGCAGGGCGACCACTGAGGCAATAGCCACGGTTTGCTTGACCGCGATCCGCATCTAGTTGATCGACTTTCGTTGGCTCCGCGCATTCCCACACGGTAGCGCCAACCGGGAAACGACATACTCGTCAACGAGCTTTGCAACTCTAGCTGTGATCGGAGACTTTACACACTGCAACACGTCCGCATTCGCGACTAACTGGTACTCATCTATTTGCTCGATCGGGCTATCGCGGAGCGGGATACCACGCAGTACACGGTCGATGAGTTTTGCCATTTTCTCGGCCCGTCGCTGAATTGGCCATGCGTAGGCCAATGCGCCTCCCGCTAACACAGCATCACGGTTGGCAAAAATCGCCGGTACGCCGGATGCCTTCACTTCCTTCAAGATCGTCGACCGAAGATTCGTGATCGCAAAAGAATTCGGGAAGTACCACCCGTCGATAGTCCGAAAGCTTTTCCCGCGAATGGCGCGAACAACTTCAGCCTCCGTTTCGACTTTCACGAACTCGATGCGAAGCCCGGTTTCTCGCCCAAAAGCAGCGATGTCCTCAGACTCTGACCTCGTTCCTCCAGCGATAAAGGTCGGGTCGACGATGACACCAATTGATCGCATCGTCGGATACGCCCAGCCAAATAGTTGCAAACGCCGACCGTGCCCAAGGTCGAGTGTCGAAAGACCGGTTGCGTTCGAGTTGGGCTTCGCCAGGTTGGCCGTCAAACCAATATCTCGGGGATCGATCGACACAGAAAATACAATCGGAATCTTGTTGGTTTGTCGCTTGATCTCTACCGAAATGCCGGACGAAACCGCAGCAATGACATCTGGGTTGGATTTGATAACGCGATGGACCACCATTTCAAGATCGTCGTAGTCGGCAGGTACCGCAGTTGCGAGTTCGAGTTGCACATTGATCAGTTTGGGTGCCGACGCGGCTCGTGTCACTCTGAGTTTCAGCGCGTCGAACTCAGTCTGTGTCGCCGCAAAGCTCCAACCGACGAATACTACGCGCTTGGGGGCTGTCATTTCGTCCGCGTGAGTCGACGTCGCGAACATTGCGCAAACGGAAACAGCGACGTTAAATAGCGGTTTGCCTGTCCGCTGAAAATAGGCGAGAGCTTTCATATGACCTGATGTTAATCGCAAGTTTGCACCGTATTCGAGCCGCCAAACGTCTCTATTGCACGTTCATGCTGGGATCGATTCTGCCTGAAACAGTACAGCACCCGACAATCCAAGAGAAGCTGGGGCGACGATCGAGGCGAAAAGCGATTGACATGTCAGGCCTTTACCGTTTTGCTTCCTTTAGAGAGCACCTCTGTTGGGTGTTCACTGTTTGTCGACACCTCGCGGTTTATGTCAAATCGACACGAAAATAGCAGACGCGAGCAATATAATCCCCACCTATGCAGGTGGTTTCAGTAGAAACTCAACGACGTAATAATGAGCAACCTGTATTTCCACTTCGATCATCGAGAATTAGGAGAGCCGACATGAAGCTTACGATAACGCAGTTTTGCTGGATCGCAATTTGGGAGAAGGAAGCGCTTGAAAAAGCACAAGCGTCCGCGCCAACTGGACTTGTGCCACAACGCTGGCTTAGACAGGGTGGGCAAACGAGCACGGTCGGGAGGGCTACCATCGCCCAGTCATCGCCGGACGCGTTAACGGAGGCAAGTCTGCGTACCTCACTGTTTGCGGGTGTTGTCGACAATTCGACCCATGGTGATTTCGTCACGACGTCTCATGCGGCAGGCACAAACGAAGCAGATGCTCGAAACTGGTTAGCCGAAAGTAGGGTCGGTGCCGCCATTCGCTCCGGGGCAAAGGCTTACTCCCTCATTGCAGTTCAAACAGAAGTCGCATAGCGCACGCCGCAGAAAGATCGTTTTGTATCGCTTCGATCCTTACGTGGAGCCCGGTGCGTTATCCGCATCCGAATGCGAACGCCTCTTGGAGATCGCGAACGCTTCCCAATGGGAATCCGGTACGCCCGTTGGCTTAGACCCAGAGAGTCGAAGATGCCTAACCACTCAATTGCCGCTATCTTGCGAGCCTTGGCTCGCGTCGCGATTGTGTGACTTGGGAAAAAGAGCGAACCAAGTTTTTCGACTTCGTTTGTCCGGTCTTGAGCAAGAGATCAGCGTGTGCCGGTATCTCGAGGGGCACCACGTTTCTTGGCATCAGGATTGCAACATGATCGACGATCCTCAACGCAAGTTAACTATTTCTATTTTGCTTTCAGCACCCCATGAAGGCGCGGGAGGAGAGCTTCAGTACCACACTGAGAGAGTGAATGTTCCGGGCCAAAGCGTTGGTACTGCAGTTGTTTTTGTATCGTTGTTATTCCACCGTGTGACAGCCGTTCGTGCAGGGTCCAGAACTTCGCTTGTAACTTGGATGCTAGGGCCGCCCTTTAGCTGAAAACCCGAACCTGAGATAGGAAGCAAGAAATGAGCATTCCGGCACACTATTTGTACCCGAACAACGGTTGGGAGCGCGTCTATAATCCGGCTCCTCCAACCTTCATCACGAACCAAGCCTCACTCGTTATCAACCTTCCGGCTCCGCCTTGGCGAGCGACCGAAATTGAAGTGAATGAACTTCGATGCTTATTCAAAGAACGACCATGGCGTCAACAACAAATTAGTGCTCAAGATGCGGCTCCCCCGTTTGAAGACTTCGCCAACTGCATCGGCGTGTGCTCAGCGAGTGTGGTCGGCCTAGATGACTTCATGCTCAACATCGTGAACGAGATCGACCAAAAAATTTATGACCTCAAGAAAACGTTTAATCGTGCCCGCCCCCACCAAGTTGATCCTCAGCTATCAACTGCAATAAGCGTCCCGAATCATCCAGCCTATCCGAGTGGTCACTCTACACAAGCTCACTTGCTTGCCTTCGCGCTCGATTATTTGAGGCCCGGCTACTCGTCAGCTCTCGAAGAATTTGCGTTCCAGATAGCCTACAACCGCGAGGTCGCCGGACTGCATTACAGGAGCGATAGCCTGGTTGGAATTCAACTCGCACGGGACTACTTCGGCCACTTGAGGCAATCAAGTGTCTTCAACGGTACTGTAAGTCAGATTCAGCTAAGGCTAAAGGCCGCCGGTTATTGAGTTCCGTTGGTGCTTTCTGACTAGCCCGCCGATCATAGGCTGCTCGTTCGCGAGCTTCTCGTCACTGCAACAATCGATGGCGGCCGCTCACTGAATAGATTTTCCGCTACGTTGACGCATCACGACCACCGAGCTACTGCCCAGATATCAACCCACGTCAGCCCGAATCAAACCCAGTGCGGCATCGGATGCCTTGGCACGCGATACTCGAGATATCCCACCTCAATAGGTAGGTTTAAGTTTGGCAGCTCTCGTTATCATGAGACATCTCAAATGATCTTGGGAAACTGCTTTGACACTCGCATTAGCCCGCACTGGCATGGCCACCTGCGTTGCCGCAGCCGAAGTCATCTGTATCGGTGATTCATGGCTGACCGACACGCGCGCCAGCTTGGCGGGTGAGCCCGCCGCAGCCCATACCGATCAAAATATCATTTCGATTGCCGCACCGGGACTGGAAGCGGCGGATCTCGCAGACCCCGGGCAACCCTACCTGCACAAATTTAGGCATGCGCTAAAGGACAACGGTAGCGATCTGCAACGGGTTTACATCAGCGTTGGCTGGGACAATCTGGGCAGTTTGTTGTTGAGTGACTGCAGTCAATGCAAAACCCCGGACGCGTGTTTTGACGTCGCCCGGATGACACATCGCTTCAGCCGCATTTGTGCTGATCTTGCCGTGTTGATCAATCCTGCCCGAGAGTTTACACCGGCGTCCGAAGTCCGGCTGCATAACTACGACTACGCGATCTCCGATGGGTGCGCTGAATATCGCAATGGTAAGTGGCTCAAAGTCCCCTTGCAACTGCATCGCGTTCCCGACGATGACGGCAGCGCTGCGCGGGGCAGTTTCCGACGCGAAGTGGTTGCCACCTTGGTCGACACATTCGGCGACTGGCTCGAGCATCTTTGTGGGCAGCACGACAACGCAAAATTCTACAGTACTGCGGGCACCTGGCACGACGACGACTGGCAGGATGAGATCCAGCCGACCGCCGCAGGTTATCGCAAGATTGCTGCGGTACTCGCGAAGTAGGCCCATCATGAGCACGCAGCGCGCGAATCCGTCAATCGGCACAACACTCCGGGCGATCGGTCGGCGTTTGTTTTTGTTGCGCCGCATAGGGCTGACTTATCTTTTGCTGGTTGCCGTCTCAATGAGTATTGCGGCTAGCCTCTCCACGTTGACGAGCCCGATCCCGGCTAAGCACATGCCAAATGCCGACTGCGATCACGACAAGGCGCCTAGCTGCTTACGGCCGACACTGGTTTAACGCCGGATCAAATCAAGCCTGCCACGCTGGCGTCGAATCACAAATTCGTGGCCGCCGGCTTGGTGCGGCTTGTCGATCGGAGAATCTCGAAACAACTGCGTAGCCCACACTTCAAGTTGTGCGTGCGAGGGTGCCGAAATTCCATGCCAGCGAAGCCATTGATACAACGCATTGGTCTGGCGCGACAGCGGCAACGTGTCGAGCGCTTCGGCGTTCGCCACAGCACCATCCCACTGGAGATCCACCTTCGCCAGCGCCTCGGCCATCAAGACGCTTTCGGCGGCGTGTCGCGCGGCGCGTGTCAACGAAGCTTTCGCCTGCGGGAAACGTGTCTCGATGAATGGCAACAACTCATGACGAATGAAGTTCCGAGTGTAGCTGGTGTCATCGTTGGATTCGTCGGTGATCCATGCAAGCTTGTGCTGTGCGGCGTAGGCTTCAATGGCCGCGCGTGATTGCCTGATCAGCGGGCGCACTATTCGTTGGCCCGAAGCGAGTTGCCGCACCTCGCCCATCGCCGCCAAGCCAGCCAAGCCAGTACCGCGCAATAGCTGGTGGAGTACCGTTTCGGCCTGATCATCCGCTTGTTGCCCGACGAGAATCGTGGCGGCACTCTGTTGCTGGAAGGCTGCGTAACGCGCCTTCCGCGCCGCCCCCTCAATCCCCTGCCCGTCTGTTTGGTTGCGGTCAACGCGAACCCGGACCACCGCCAACGCGATGCCACGTGTTTCACACTCGCGCTGACAAAATGTCACCCAGTCATCGGCATTAGCACTCAGGCCGTGGTGAACGTGAATCGCACTGAGCTTGATTGCCGTGTCGCCTGCCAGCCCTCGCTCCATTAAAATGCGGTGCGCCGAATCGAGCAGTACCATCGAATCGATACCGCCGGAAAGAGCGACCGTCACTTGCCCGCGCATTTGCCCACCTACTTGGTAGCGGCTCAAGCAATCCGAGACCGCTTGCTCAATGGCCGTCATCGAAGGAACCCCTGCTATTCGTTGACTTCTTTGAACTTGCCGAGCTGCAGGAGTTTTTTCTGGCGCTCCTGCACTAGTTTCTCCGGCGTCAAATCCTTCAGCGCCTTAAGCGACTCGGCAACCGCCTTTTTTACCACCGCACCCATCGCCTTGTGATCGCGGTGCGCCCCACCGAGCGGCTCGCTTAGCACCTTATCGACCAACCCCAATGCCTTCAGTTTGGGCGCGGTGATGTTCAGCGCTTCCGCTGCGTCCTGCGCTTTTGCCTGGTCTTTCCAGAGAATCGCCGCACAGCCTTCCGGCGTAATCACCGAGAAGGTCGAATACTGCAACATATACGTAACGTCGCCGACGGCAATCGCTAGTGCCCCGCCCGAGCCACCTTCGCCGATGATGGTACATACCACCGGAACCTTCAGCCCCGCCAAGACGTACAGATTGTGACCGATCGCCTCCGATTGACCGCGCTCTTCTGCACCCACGCCGGGATACGCACCAGGCGTGTCAATAAAAGTGAGCAGCGGTACGCCGAACTTCTCGGCGAGTTTCATCAAGCGCAGCGCCTTGCGGTATCCTTCAGGTCGCGGCATCCCAAAATTGCGGTACTGGCGTTCTTTGGTGTCGCGGCCCTTTTGGTGGCCAATCACCATTACTGTCTGGCCATTAAAGCGCGCCAAGCCACCAACGATGGCCGGGTCGTCAGCATAAGAGCGATCACCGTGAAGCTCTTCAAAATCGGTCATCAGCATGCTGATGTAGTCGAGCGTGTAGGGTCGCTGCGGGTGGCGTGCCACCTGCGAAATCTGCCACGCAGAGAGTTTGGTGTAGATCTCTTTGGTCAGCGTCTGGCTTTTCTTGGCGAGTTTGCCGATTTCTACCGAAATATCGACGGCCGAATCGTCCTGCACGTAGCGCAGTTCTTCGATCTTGGTTTCGAGTTCGGCGATGGGCTGCTCAAAATCTAGGAAAGTGAGTTTGGTCGGAGTATTGGCCGTCATGCGTGCGTTTATTTGTGTGCCAGATAATGACGTAAGCCAGCATCATACCAAGTTGCGCCCCTATAATCGTTTTAACCGATCAAGATTGGGCGATTCATGGCTAACCGCATCTCGAAGGTCACCACCCGCACGGGTGACGATGGAACCACCGGTCTCGGCGACGGTTCACGCATCCACAAATCGCACCTGCGCGTACAAGCACTGGGGGATGTAGATGAGCTAAACAGCCAACTCGGGGTGGTGCGCGCGATTCGAAACGGAAACACTCCATCATTCACCAATCCGTTCGACTCATCGGGACATGATCTGCTGCTGGCGCGTATCCAAAATGGCTTATTCGATCTCGGGGGGGAGCTTTGTATCCCTACCTACCGCGCCATCACCGATGCACACTTGCTGGTGCTTGACAACGCCATAAGCGATGCTAATACATCTTTGCCGCCACTAAAGGAATTCATTTTGCCCGGAGGTTCACTGGCCGCCGCCCATTGCCACGTGGCGAGAACGGTCGCCCGCCGTGCCGAACGCAGTGTCGCCGCATTGATGGCGTCGGGAGAAGATGTTTCGCCGCTGGCATTGCGCTATCTGAATCGTTTGTCCGATTTACTGTTTGTGCTGGCACGGGTGTTTAACCGCCAACTTGGCTACCCCGACGTGTTTTGGTCCCGCAATCCCGTGCCGAATACCCCTCGCTGAATAAAATTGGGGCTTCGCCAGTCGTGGCCCTTGTGGTTGCTCTCTGGAATGACGCCAGTTTTGAAG
Source organism: Usitatibacteraceae bacterium (assembly GCA_044346745.1). Taxonomy (GTDB): domain Bacteria; phylum Pseudomonadota; class Gammaproteobacteria; order Burkholderiales; family Usitatibacteraceae; genus UKL13-2. The sequence continues at coordinate 9,083 of JBIIYQ010000095.1, forward strand.
TTTTTGTTGATGCGGCAGGTGAATATGCTGAGTTTCCCCGCTCCCGCGAAGGCGGGAGCCTAATATCGGAATCCCCCGCGCCGAATAAAATTGAGGCTTCGCCCGTCGCAGCCCTTTCGGTTGTACGCAGGGACGGGGATGGCTGAAATGGTTTTCCATATCTACTGCCACATCAATAGAAGTACCCGAGTTTGAAGGTCATTTATCCACGCTCGTTTCCAAGCAAAATGCCGTGAAAACGCCCGCCAATAAAGCACTTATTGGCCATCGAAAAAATGTCAATGAAACAATCAAACCGTTGCAGATTTAGACGTCAAATCAAAATGCGTTCGGGGGTCGACTTAGGATGACAGAAGCGGTACAACTTGTTGACCACCTCAAGCGCGAACTCAAATCGCGCGGCCTCACCTATGCCAAGCTGGCCGCGGCCATCGGCATGTCGGAGGCCAGCGTGAAGCGGATGTTCGCCGAACGCAACATGAGCCTCGACCGCCTTGATGAGATTCTCAAAGCCACAGGTATTGAACTGACAGAGCTCACCGGCCACTTTGATCGGGAGCAAAAGCGCCTGACCCAACTCACCGCCAAACAAGAAGCGCAGGTGGTGGATGACCCGAAGCTATTTCTTGCCGCGGTGTGTACGCTCAATTTGATGACCTACGACGAGATTCTCGTGACCTACAATCTCACGCCGGCCGAGCTGGTGGGATTGTTGGTAAGACTCGACAAGCTGGGCTTCATCGATCTCTTCGCCGATAACCGTTTCAAACTCAAAGTCGCGCGCACCTTTGCGTGGATTCCAAACGGGCCGATCATGCAGGCGTTCAAAAACAACGCGTCCGATTTTTTTGATAGCGAATTCTCCAAAGAGGGCGAAGTGTTGTTCTTGTTGAATGCGCGCCTCTCGCCCGCTTCACGGCTCGCGTTGGTCGATCGGCTGAAGCGTGTCGCAAAGGAGTTCTCCGAGCAGCACTTTGAAGACGGCCAACTCAATGCCGCGCAGCGCGAACCGGTGAGTTTGTTAATCGCGACGCGTGCTTGGCACTTGAAGGCACTGGAGCCGTTCTTGCGTAAACCAAAGTCGAGATGACGACCGCGACCACTCTCTCCGAGAAGGCCACCAACAACATGAACCGATCATTGTCCAAACAGCCCGCCAACAGCACCGCCGTCGCCGCATTGATCATGTTGGTCGTCTCCGGTTGTGCCACTGCCCCGTTCTCGCAAGACACCCTGTCCGTCTCGGTACAAGTGCCCGCCGGCAATGTAGTCGTGTGGGAAACAGTCGGCACCGGCAAGATCACCTACGAATGCCGCACAAAGCAAGACAATGCCGGTTTCGAATGGGACTTTGTTGGGCCGGACGCAAAACTAACCGACCGCGACGGCAAACAAATCGGCCGCTACTACGGCCCACCGGCCACGTGGGAGTCCTCGGACGGATCGATTGTCACCGGCGCACAGGTAGCTGTGTCACCAGTCGCACCGGGCAACATTCCTTTGCAACTTGTAAAGGCAAACCCCGCCACCGGCAAGGGCAACATGGTTGGCACCACGTTCATTCAGCGAGTTGCAACCAAAGGTGGTATCGCACCTTCGACAGCTTGCGATGCCGCAGCAATCGGTAAAAAAGAAATCGTAAACTACCGGGCCGACTACATTTTTTACAAAGCGAAGTAATCGCGTCCTGCCCGCAAACTGAAACTCCGTCTCGCCTCGCGGGACAAGGGCACACTTGAAGCGAAGCAGAGGGATCAAGGGAGAGGGGGAAGAGAACCGCCTGCAAGGGGCGCTTTTGTGTTTCTAGAGGGTCGCGTCTCAACCCACCACGCCACAAAAGCGGTGATGGCACCGAACATCGCGTATTCCAATGGGTAGGGATATAGCCCGCTGAAGAATTGTTTCGCGTTGGCTTCACCGACGAGTACCGGAAGCGCAGCGCCGCCGATCGCGCCGAGAACCGCGCCGATGACCGTGACATGCCACGCCGCACGCAAACCGAAGCTGCGGATGAGCAGATACGCAGGAAGGCCAAAGATGATTGCGATAGCGTAGGTGATCGCGCTGAGTTGCAGCGCGACTTTTGCGATATGCGCAGGGTCGCTAGTCGGTTCGATCCACACCGAGCGGAAAAGCGCGGCGGCGATTCCGATAGCGAGAGGGAGTAGAGCGAGAAGCACGGACTTCATTTTTTTGCCGCCTTAACTTTTTTCTCCGTTCGGCGGGCAACAAAGTACGATGGAAATAACAA
>JBIIYQ010000224.1:0-3430 GCA_044346745.1 Usitatibacteraceae bacterium
TCATGCAATCCGCACCAAAGAAGTTGGTCAACGACGCCCAGATCGTCGAATCGGGAGTGCGGGACTATCAGCGCCTGCAATTGTTGCGTGATGGTCTTAAGCGGGTTTTTGCGCTTACGCTGACACTCGCGATGGTGCTGACGCTGTTCTCCGCCATCGCGCTTTCGTTCCTGCTTTCTGAGCGCTTATCAGCGCCGCTGTCCGCACTCGCAGAGTCCACACGCGCAATTGCCAAGGGCGATTTCACCAAACTCAACCCAGTCAAGAGTCGCGATGAGTTTGGCGTACTAACGCAGTCCTTCAATACCATGACACGTCAGCTCAGCGAGGCGTCTACCGTGGTCGCCCGCAAGCAGGTTGAGCTCGAAGCGGCCAACGTCTATCTTGAGTCCATCCTCGGAAACTTGACCTCGGGCGTGGTGACGCTAGACGACAAACTAAACGCAAAATCGATCAATCGGATCGCGCGCGAAATGCTGGGTATTTCTGCGGAGCACACTGATGGCAAGCCGCTGCCTGAATGGGCGATTTCGCACCCGCAGCTCGCGCCAATGATCGGCGAAATTGTTGAACTGCTGGCAACCGCACGTGAAACGACTCGTGAGCGCCCGTGGGAAAGACATTTCACCATCGAGATCACAGAGGCACCGTCGGGTTCGCCGACATCCACGCTGCAAATGAAGACGGTAAGCGCGTCGGGGGCTGCTGGCAAGCGTGCGCTGTTGGTGCGTGGAACCAAACTCCCCAATGATATCGATGCAGGTTATGTGCTGGTGTTCGACGACATCACCGGCTTGATTCAGGCGCAGCGCGACGCGGCTTGGGGCGAGGTCGCGCGGCGATTGGCGCATGAAATCAAAAATCCACTGACGCCAATCCAACTCTCCGCAGAACGTATGCAGATGAAACTTGCCGACAAGCTTCCCGAAGCTGAACGCGAGATTCTGAATCGCGCCACCCATACCATCGTCGCCCAGGTTGCTGCGCTCAAGGGAATGGTTGACGACTTCAGCCTTTATTCAAGGGCATCACGGATGAAGGTAGAAAGACTCGATCTGAATGAGCTGGTGCTGGACGTGCTGGCCCTCTATCAGTCCATGTCCGCAAAGTTGGTGTCAGACCTCGCCCCCGGATTGCCGATGATTTCGGCAGATCCGGCTTTGCTGCGCCAGGTGATTCACAACCTGATGCAAAACGCACAGGATGCGTTGACCAGCGCGGAGAGCGCAACTGTCACGGTGACGACCCGCTTGGTCGCCGACCCGGCAGGGGACAAGCTTTCACTGTGTGTTGCCGACAATGGCAGCGGCATTCGCGCTGATGTAATGACGCGGATCTTCGAGCCTTATGTAACCACCAAGGCTCGCGGCACGGGACTCGGCCTCCCAATCGTAAAGAAAATCGTTGATGAACACCGTGGCACCATTCTTGCTGAGAACATTGCTCCGCATGGCGCCATGATTACCATTACCTTGCCCGTCGCAAATTCGGCAAGCGAAATCACCTAGACGCGCTAAACTGAGAATCAGGAAACTCGACATGCCAGCCAACAATATCTTAGTCGTGGACGACGAAATTGGAATTCGGGAATTGTTGTCCGAAATTCTGAAGGATGAAGGTTACTCAGTCCGCGTCGCCGAAAATGCTGCAACCGCTCGCGCGGCACGCCGTGAGGCGCGGCCGGATTTAGTCCTGCTCGATATCTGGATGCCCGACATGGACGGCATATCGTTGCTCAAAGAATGGGCGCAGTCAGGTCAGTTAACGATGCCGGTGGTGATGATGTCTGGCCACGGCACGATCGAATCCGCCATTGAGGCGACGCGCATTGGTGCATTTGATTTTCTGGAAAAGCCAATCAGCCTGCCCAAACTCGTCGCCACGGTCGGCAAGGCGCTCGCCGGTGGACGTGTATTGGCAAAGCCGGGCCTATCGTTTGCACACTTGGGTCGCGCCAAGGTGATTACCGAATTACGCCAAAGGTTGGACCAAGTCAGCCGCCTTCGAATGCCACTTTTGCTGACCGGCGAAAATGGCTGCGGTTTCGAGTTGATCGCGCGGATGGTCCACCTGCGCAACACCCCGTGGTTTGCACCATCCGAGCATGCTTGGCTCGCGCAGAATCCCTTTGCACCGCTGGCGGAAGCGCGGGACGGTGTGCTGTTTGTTGAGGACATCGAGCGCCTCACCCGGAACGAACAACGCGGCTTGTCACAGCTCATCACCAAGTTGGAAAAATTTAATGTGCGCTTAGTCGCGGCGACGTCACACCCCTTGATCCCGATGATTGAAGCCGGTGAATTTGACTCCAACCTTCACGCCCAGCTTTCGGGCATCACGCTGCGGATTCCATCACTACGCGAACACGCCGAAGATATTCCCGACCTCGCCAACACCATGCTGCTGCAAATGGTGGAAGCCAATGAATCGCCGATGCGCTCGTTCAGCGTCGGCGCATTAAACGCTCTACGCAACCTTGAGTGGCCCGGAAATTTGCCGGTGTTACAAAACGCGGTGAAGACGCTCGCCCTTACCAGCCTTGCCGCCGAGATCACGGCTGATGACGTCGCCCGCGTCGCCGCAGAATTAGGACTGAACGTCGCGGTTGGCGATTTGCCGATGGGCGGAATCCCGTTCGACTTACCGCTACGGGAGGCGCGTGAACGGTTCGAATATCAATACTTCCTTCACCATATTCGGCATGAAGAAGGCAACATGTCGCGCGTCGCGGACAAAGTTGGATTGGAGCGAACACATCTCTATCGAAAGTTGAAGCAGCTCGGGATTCGCCCTTCAGGCAAAACCGAATAACACCGGCTCGCCGGTATCCGCCACCCCTCTACGAATTAAGTTGCCCGATACGCACAACCGTCAAGCCGGGTTTGACGTGAACTAACGTCGGCATGATCAACACGCAATTGTCATAGGGTGCCAGCACCGGTTTGCCACCATCGTGCGCAATCACATCTCCGGCGCGTGCAATGATATCCAGCCCTTTTGTCCCTTCCCGAAAGCGATAATCCGCGCTGGTGGCAATAAGCGCATCCGTGACGCGAACCACCTTGGGTGCCGGCAACGGCGTTGGGGCAATTTGACTTTCGGCCAGGGCTTGATCGACACATTTGGTCGCCTGCAGAAAGCGCCATGTACACTGCCAGGCTACATCCTCCGCGGCGGCTTCCCAGTGTTGCCCGCATTCCACCAACAATGCATTTTTTGCTGACGCCGGCTCGCCAAATCCGCCGTAGTCACGCATACGTGTACCATTCGCGTGTCCTTTATCGCTGACGATAAACTCCGGCAGCCCTACCTCACGCGCGAAGTTGATGCCCTTTTCCAACGCACCACAAATCATCACCGGTTTGTGTGGATCGTGCATCGAGTGGATGTCCAACAGCAGATCGACATTGTCGATGATCGGTCGCATCAA
>JBIIYQ010000225.1:0-3429 GCA_044346745.1 Usitatibacteraceae bacterium
CTATGACTGGCGGGCGTTTTCAGGCATAAATGGCTGGAAATGGCCGTGGATGCTACGGTTTTGAGTTAAATCGACCCTGGCCCCTTTTACTACTTCCGTACGTTCTCCGGTGAACGCGTACGCGCCTCCGCAATCGGCGTGAGCAAGTGTTTCGCCAGATGTGCTACCACCGGAACAACCACACCGTCACCCGCTAGGTGATAGGCATCGTTGTACCGCGCAGGCAACACATAAGAATCAGGAAGCCCCATCAGCCGCGCCGCTTCGCGAGGCGACAACAAACGCGTGCGGATCTGTTTACCGTCGAGGATCACCAAGGTCTGTCTGCTGGAGCCACCCGTCGGGGTCCGTAGGCAACCGGAGATACCGTCAAAGCGCACTTCGGCGCGCTGCACTCCCCCACGCGAGCGACGGTAGATCGCGCCGACCTGCATTTGATTGGACGCCTTTGCCGCTTGCTGCGCCGCGAGAATCTTGTTGCGGTTCAACGGAGTCATCATATCAAGAATATGCGCGGTCTCTTCCGCTGAGTGCCAATCGACACCGATAGGAACAGGTTCGACGATATCTGCCAACGCGGTGCGCCGCGCTTTCGGGGCGGGCAGGTTCCACCACAGCCAAGCTTGTTTCATTTTTGCCGGAAGCCGATGGAACGCTTCTACCAGCGCAGGCGGATGCCAGAGCGCGTTCGATAGGTTTGGCTCCACTGACGCTAGGGTATCGGGCAAGGCCGCTGCAGCATCAACACCGATGATGAACAAGCGCGGACGCGACTGCGGCACAAAATGCACGGCATCAATCACCATCGCGCCAACTCGATAACCTTCCGATGCAACGGCGCGAATGATCGCCGCAAAGTCTTCACCGTCGTGTGACGTAAGCGCGCCGTAGACATTCTCCAGCACCACCATGTGGGGTTTACGGCCTTGCTTGTTCAGCCGCTGCACCAACTTCCAAAAACCCCAGAAGCTTCCAGACCGTTCACCGTCAAGCCCGGCACCGGCACCCGCGAGCGACAAATCTTGGCACGGGAAGGAGCCCCAGATGAGGTCGGCGTGTTCCGGCAAATGTTTGGTCGTGAGTCGATTGACGTCCTCCACCAATAAATCCTTAGCACCCCAATTCGCAATGTAGGACTCGGCCTTCTTCGCAGAGAAGTCGTTGGCGAAAAGACACTCCCAGCGTGCACCTAGGCCCGCGCGAGCCATGCCACCGCCAGCAAAGAATTCGTAGAACGTGTGTGGAGTGTTTGTCATCTTCGGTACTCGGGCAGCGTCGCTATTTCGTCGACGCTGCGTTGATGGATCGAAGCAAAAATATACTGTATATGATTACAGCCATAAAGCTGTGGGACAAGAACAGAAAGTCGTTTATTGGCGGTCGGTTTCAGATAAAAGTGACTGGAGATGGCCGTGGATGCTAGTGCTTGTTGAATTTTGGCAGGCTTCCTTTTTTCCTCCTCTAATCCCTATTCGTTTGCCGTTGCGCTCGAGGCTTTGCTGAAAGAATGAACGCGATCTAGCAATTCCCTAAGTTCTTGGTGAATTTCGTCAACTTGAAATTCATTCGCGACTTGCAGGTCCGAGATGGAAACGCCTACTTCCTCTTGCAAACGCGTGTTCAATCGAGCAAGCAACTCCTTTCCTCCGACAAGTCTAAGTCTGGTGGCTTCTCGACCCCATTCGGCTTTGAACCTCTTCATGACTTGCGAGGTAATGGTAGCTTGATCGAAGTGTTTGTTGCGCTTTTTCTGATACTCCAGCTCGCGCGCCTGCATTTGTGAAAAAACGTCCGTTTCCAGCTCGTCACAGATTTCTGCGCACATCGCCGAGATATCCGGACATGGACGCTTGGCGTTGCCAGAGCGACGTGCTGCCTCGCCCAACCGCGACTCCACCGCGCGCCCGATTACCGTAGGAACAAGGAGATAGTTCTCAATTTCCTTACAGCCGTGAATGGCAGCATCAAAACCATTCGCAACGAGTGCCGATATAGTTTCAGCCACTTCATTGTCAGATCGGTAGTCACGATCGTAGATAACCAGCCTATTTACGACCTCCCCGACAGTTTGTTCAATTCCTGCCGCAAGGTCTACCGCTCTCTGCGGATTGAATCCCTGCGTTTGCAGTACAGCGAAGTCGGCGCGATTGGCGACTCGAACGTATCCCAACTTTCTGGCGAATACAGCAAGTATCTGGAAGTCAAGGCCCTCGAGAAACAGCGCCCGTCGAGTCTTTGCAAGCTGTGTAAGCGTAGGATTTAGATTAGATCCAAGCGTGGAGAATAAGTTTTTCAGCTGTGACGCAGATTTCACGCGTTGGGCGCTCTTTCGCTTCTTATTAACAACCAGGAGGCTAGTCGGCTCGCAATCGCCAACAATTTCTGTTGAGTGGGTTGCAATCAATATGTCGGGCCCCAAATCACGCAGCAACGCAACCAATTGCCTCTGTAGGTCAGAGTGGAGATAAATATCAGGCTCGTCAATAACTAGGATGGATGCCGAGCGTGCTTTGACCACGTAAGTAAGCATCTGACACCACACTTGGAAGCCATACCCAGCCCAACAAAGTTCGCGGGCAAGCCGTTCCTCTGGGCAGAACATCGCAAGTTCGCGCCCACTACCAGCGATTTCCGGTTTGTTGATTTCCATGCCAGGCCAAGTACTGCTCACGAGCGCCCGAAACTCCTCGAACTGCTCAGGATAGTGATACCAAATATTCCGAAAATTTCTAGCAGCATTCGGCGCGAGAAGAGCCAAACGCGCTGCCTCTTTCTCATACAGCCGTTCATGTTGTTCCACCGGCCCCAAGATCGGTACGAACCCCACCTCAACATCGAAGTGCGCCTTAAACTGGGCCGTCGTCCTTGGAATTACATGCTCGGATTCAGGAATCAGGTAGCAAGTACCCTGCTCTGGAAAGTGAAGCTTGAGTTGGTTACCGTTCGACAGCCGAAATACAACTTCTGCTGGTCGAGAATCATCGTATCCATAGAACAGGTTTTCAGAGGCGATGGGGAGATCCCCGATCGATATACGATAGCCCCAACCTCCTACGCCGTCTAGCTGAATTGGTTCGAGCTTGCGCGCGCGCGCTCTACGAACTCCTTCGGCCAGAATTCTGAAGCTGCCGATTATCGTTGACTTACCGGCGTTGTTTGGCCCGACTAAGACGTTAAAGTCATTGAGCGAAACTTGAAACGACTCGAACGCTTTATACCTAGTGAATCGAATGCTCGTGATACGAATCGGAGACAACGCAGGAATCAATCCCAGCTCAGCGCCCCACCCGTCTGATACTCAATCACACGCGTCTCGAAGAAGTTTTTCTCTTTCTTCAAGTCGATGAGCTCGGACATCCATGGGAATGGGTTGGTCGCGCCCGGATACAAGACTTCCAAGCCGATCTGTTGCGCGCGGCGGTTCGCCAC
>JBIIYQ010000227.1:0-3415 GCA_044346745.1 Usitatibacteraceae bacterium
CCCTGATCGGCCACGGCACATTCGCCTCTATGACTTGCAGCTGATATCTGCCCGCCAAATACCGCAGCGTGTTCTTGAGCGCGGGGTAACCGTGATTCGCGATTACCACTTTGTCGCCCGGCTGCCACTCAATCGACTGCAAAACCGCATTTGCACCGGCGGTGGCGTTTTCAACAAGCACCAAATTGTCGCGTGCGGCACCAACAAACTTTGCCAGCGTGTTACACGCCGCATCGTAGGCAGCCGGTAACTCGTCTTGCATAAAGCGCACCGGCTCGGCTTCCATTTGCGCGCGCCACTGAGACTGCACCGCCTGCACGTATCGCGGCGTGGCACCGTACGAGCCGTGATTCAAAAAGGTCACCGTCGGATCGAGCGACCAAAACTCACGCAGGCCATGGCCGAATGCCGAGGGAAACTTAGGCAACGTCACCACAGCACAATCCCGAACCGTTTCACCACCGCGGCGAACGCCACAAAACACACCACTGTCAGCACGACAGACGCGGCGAGCGTCCACCAAAAACCGATACGCGGCAGCAGAAACGGAAACAGCAAAAACATCGGCAGCGTGGGCAGCACATACCAAAACGTGTACCACGCGTGGTTGGCGATTTTTTCGGTCGGCTGGTTTTCGACGTACAGCCACACCAACGTGAGTACCGTCACCAGCGGTAACGCGGCAATCAACCCGCCGAGCTTGTCACTACGTTTGGCCACTTCGGAAATCAAGACCACCATCGCCGCGGTGATGAGGTATTTGCTAATGATCCAGGTCATCGGAGTTCCTTGTTGGTCGATGGCTCAGCATAACGCACACGGAAGGTTTCACACACCAGCGGCATATCCTGCGACGGCGCGCGGCCAATGGGCGGCAACACTTCACTGAACCACTGCCAATGTATGCGCCGCCACGTATCCAAACTGCGGTCGCCCTCGCCTTCTGCGGCGGCGAATTCGGCACCTACTTCACGAAACTGCCGCACCGCCACTTCGGTGATCTCTAGAACCGCACACGGCGCACCACCGCCATCAAGCAGGATGCTCAAACTGCCCGCAACCGGAATCGGATTCCCCTCGGCTTGCCACTCCCATAAACACGAACAGGTCGCCGTCTTGGTGCCGGCGAGGATCAGCGCGGCGAGCTCATCTCCCATCGCCTTGCCGCTACCGAACTGCTGCGCTTCGGTAAATGACAGCGCCGCGCCAGCGGGCTGGGTGGCGAGAAAGCGTTGCCAGAAGGCTGTGATGGATGCAGTGGTTTGTTGCATAGACTTGTGACGATTTGCCAAACACTAATACTGGCGGGCATTTTCAGGCATTTTTGCTCGAAGAGGCTCGTGGAATGGACACTTTGCTGGAATCATTTGCGGCGCGGTGGTCCCAGTGAATCACTAACTCCGTCGTCCCAGCTCAGTTGGCTAACCCCGCTGGGACCCAGCCCCTCCACCCTCTGATTTCGCCGGGGCAAAACCATCACCGCTGCATTCGCGAAGCGCCCCCACTTCAAAACTGTCGCCCCGGCGGAGGCCGGGGCCCAATTTTCGCCGCATCCCAAAGAGTGCTGAATTTGGATCCCAGCCTGTTTGATTCCGATACAGCTACGTCGCGCGGACAAAGCGACACGCCGGGAAGCGCGAGCAGCCCCAGAACTCATTTCCCGCGTTCTCGCCGCGCTTGGCAACCCGCGCCACCATCGCACTGCCGCACTTCTCGCACACAGGTGCTTCCAGGGGCGGGGGCGCAGGCTCGTGGACAGTGTCCACAACTGCCTGAGGAATACTTTCCTCCTTAAGCCCAAACTTCGCGACGTAATTGACGGCTTGCGGTTTGTGCTCCATGACGAGCAGGCGACCGATGCTTTCGATGGATTCTGAACTGACCATCTTAGCCACCGACGACAACGCCTTGAGCGCGCCAGCCTCATCGACTTCTCGATCTATTTTGGTAGCGAGCATGTCGGCCTTGATGATGCTGGAATACTCTGCCAGCCGTTCTGCTGGACGCTTGATGGTCGCGCGTTCCGAGACGAGCACGTATGACTGAAGGGATGGGTTAAGGCGAATCCCTAAGCGAGATGGCATCGGCAATGCATCCAACAGATCGCGCAGCACGGAAATGTGACGTTGGTTCTGCTCGATAGGTGAGGCTATGCCTACTGAGCGCCGCCCAACCCAAATTGAAAACTCGCCCTGATCGTTGATCTGCACGCCGCTGGAGTAGCTCTTCGATTCAAGAACGTAGAACTCCAGAAAGCGATTGATCAGCAGGTGATCAATTTGTGCGACTCGCCCCTTCTCTTCGATACGCAGATCGTGCAGCACTACCCAGTTCCTTGATTGGCCGAAGCGGAAATCAATGTGGTACGCCGAGTCCTTTTCATTGCTCACGCCAGCAGCCAACGAGTTGCGCTCGCGCTCAATCGCAGTCTTTTGCGTCGGGCTAAGGCCGGTTCGGGCCAAGAGCGACTCAAGCTGCGCCAGTTGGAGGGTTTTGTCGTCTGCGGATTTGAGAAGCATCGCTAAAGGAAGGTTGTGCCGAAGGATGAATGTTAAGCCGGGACTAAGGCCGCCGGGGGCCACGGGCAATGCTGCGCGGCAGCACCAACGGCCCAATTGCACTGCTTATCGCTTCTTGGGCACTTTGCCTGCTTTAGGCTTCAACGCCTGCACAGCGGACATTTCGTACACTTGTGTAATCGCCGTTCCATCCCACACGTAGGCCAAAAAAAGCGTGCGGCGGCAGCCCGTCACGAGGCGGGGCAAAAAGACGGCAACACATTCCCCGCCAGCCGATCGCACGCTTGGATACACAATGCCGTTGGAATGGTCATGCTCACGCAGCTTACGGGCGAACGGCTGCGACACAGCGTAGGAATCTTTCGACAGAATTTTTTTGTCCGGCATCGATTTGCGCAGATCATGAAAAGTCCCAGCGATACGCGCTTCCAGAACTTGTTTCTCAAAGGTAACCGCCGGGAGGCGGCTGTCGCGTGCAAATTTTTCTGCGTGATACACCGTTTCATCTATCGCCGTCTTTAGATCGCGACCCGCGTAGTACGCACCGTAGGTGCCATCTGTGAACCGGCTGCCATCGGGGTGCCGATATGCGAATGGTGCCATGATGAGGCTGGCACCCTCGCCACTGGCGCAATCCGTAGCCTTAAACATGCCCCAGCCAGTTTCGGATTGCTGCACGCGCGGACTCGTGAGGTTGGCCAATCGTTCCAAGTTGTCCCAATCTTCCTTTTCCGCCACACCATCAAAAAGATGTTTGCTCGGAAAGCGTGTCGCGATCACGCGTTGGCTTTGCGACCACGCAATGCGACTTGTCTGGACGGCAGACGCTGCGGCCAACGACTAGCCCCAGCCGCCGCGCTGCGCATCCAGATAGGCCCGGACGCGATAAAGATCGA
>JBIIYQ010000226.1:0-3415 GCA_044346745.1 Usitatibacteraceae bacterium
AAGACGGGGAGTTTCCCTGTTTTACGGGCAAGAATTCGCAAAAAATCGCGAGATTGCGATCAAAAAGCCCATCAGCAATCTGCGCATAAACTAGTTGCACCACTACACCGACTTGATCAGACGTTCCCTAGATGAACCAAAGTGGGATTTTGCAAACCCGCGTTACAGCCCGAACGGCGCACAAATTGCCGTGATTGCCACGCCGCAAACACCCAAACACACCATGCTCGGGCAGCTCGCGATTATCAGTAACCGCAAGCGCTGGAAAACGTTTGACGCAAGTTGGGATCGTGATGTGGGCGGGCCACTAAGATGGTCGGCTGCGGGCGATACCGTGTATTTTTTGGCGGAGGATCAAGGGCGATGCCACGTGTGGCGACGTGATCTTGCCAAAGCGGCACCTGAACTGGTTTGGCAAGGAGGCTGGACGCAGAGTTTTGATCTGGCCGGGCCGCGTGGAGAAGACGTTCTCGCCGCCGCAACCGACAGCATCAATCACCCGGTGCGCATTTACGCGGCGCATCTTGGTAACGAAGATGACGAAACAATTCACGCACGCAGACTTGAGCGCTTTAACGATGACTTGTTAGCGAAGGTGAAGCTTGGTCACGTTGAAGAAGTGAGCGTTCGTGGTGCGCTGGGCGACGACGTACAAATGTGGCTGGTGTTTCCAACAAATTTCAAACGCGATAAAAAACACGCGGTGTTGCAGGTCATACACGGCGGGCCATATGCAGCGTCCGGTGATACGTTCGGTTACCGTTGGAATCCGCACCTGCTCGCCAGCCACGGCCACGTGGTGGCGATGGTGAATTACCACGGCTCAAGTGGATTTGGTCATGCGTTCCGCGACAGCATCATGGGCCGGATGGGTGAGCTGGAGTTGATCGATATCGAAGCCGGCACCGATTGGATCCTTGCGCAGAAGTGGGCGGATCGCAGCCGCGTCTATGCCAGCGGCGGCAGTTACGGTGGCTTTATGGTGGCGTGGATGAATGGCCACGTTCCCGCTTCACGTTATCGAGCGTACGTTTGTCACGCGGGTGTTTACGACCGTGCGGCGACATGGAGTGCCGACTCTTACACCCAGCGATTCCGCGACCTGCATGCGACCTACTGGCAAGACCCGGCAAAAGTTGCTGCACAAAGCCCGATCACCTTCGCCGCAAATATGCAGACCCCGACACTCGTCACGCACGGTGCACTCGACTATCGTGTGCCCGACCACAACGGGTTGGCGTACTACAACACGCTTATGGCGAAAGGCGTGCCGGCGCGACTGCTTTGGTTTCCTGATGAAAACCACTGGGTGTTGAAGGCGCCTAATGCAAGGCAGTGGTACAGCGAAGTGTTTGCTTGGCTAGAAGCGTACGTGCCAAAAAAGCCAAAGAAGAAAACAAAAACTCGTGGGTAAAGCGGCACTATTGCGCGAAAGTGCGTGCAAAGACCCGCAGAATGGCGGGCCTCTCCGCCAAGCATCGTCGAACAATCTTTGTGGCTTATCGAAAATGGTGCTTCGGATGTCGGCGACCCGCGATCACCTTAGAATGAAAACTCACTCTTAAGCAAAAACTGTAGCGGCTTAATGCCCGAAGCGCGGTTCAACGGTGCGGCTAGGTCCGCGTGCAACATGTTGGCAAACGCGGTGCGGTCGAGTGCAATCCGTAAGCCGATGCCGACGTCCGATAGCTGGCCGCCGTTAACCTTGTTCTGGTTTGGCCCGCCCCAAGCGCGTCCGCTGTCAAAAAACACCGCCCCACCAACACGCAGCAAGCGGAATGGGTACCAATCGGTGAATGCACGCTTTTCAATCGACATCAGCAAACGCTGCTCGCCAGCTTGGTAACGCGTCGGATAACCGCGCAAGCCAAGTTGACCGCCGATCATCAATTGATCCGCAATGCCGCCGCCATTGATCCGGTCGGCACCAACCGACGCATAAAGAAGCGACCGTTCTGCCTGTGGCGCGTAGAACTTCAACGAGAACCCAGCCTGCGTCATCGGCCTGCCGTTGGTGGCAATGCGACGCTCAAATGCTGCGCTTGCCAGCACCACCCGGTTCCGGGCAAATTGATACCCGTTTTTTGCCGCCGCCGAAAACAAAATGTCCGAACGGCTTGCTCCAATTGCCGTCACCGGTGCTGTCAATTGCGCGTACGAATTGAAACCGAGGGCAAGGTATTCAGCACGTTCGATGCGGTTGTAGTTTTTCACCTTGACAAACGCATCTTCAAGCAGATCCATGCGGAAAACAACTGCCCTCAGTTTATTGTCAATTGGTAACGGCAGCGGTGCCATCCGCCCTGGCTCGCCGCGATAGGTATTGTCGTTGACGAGCGTGCCGGCGGAATAACGTCGCACCCAACCGTTGATCAGTCCCGGCGACCAACCACCACTGAGTTCTACAGACTGTATTTGGTGGCGATACTCGCTGACAACATTGCCGGCGTTGTAAATCGCGACAATCCTGTCGGCCTCGCGCCAGTCGGCACGCGCCGCCCAGGGCGTGTCCAGCGCATAAAACGGTCGGTCGATCGACAAGGCGGTGTGACTGCCGTCATTAAACCGTCCGCGCAAGAAATTGAGATTGGTCCAACCGTCTATCAACTGTGTGATCGACACGTCAAATTCAGACCCTTTCCGGTCGAGGTCTGCAGTCTTGGCATAACCGACGCTCAAACCAGTCCCCAGCAGGTTTTGCTCGACAATGCCGAAGCTAGTCTTGTTGTTACCGCCGGCGCGTGAATAACTGCCCGTCAAATTAAGGGTCCAGGTATCACGGGTGGTGACTTCGATATCAACCACGCCGTGTTCGTAGGTCACAGGCTTGATGTAGACATCGTAACGGGTATTTGATGCCCTGAGCAGGCGCTCGGTCTCGTCAATCTTCTGGCGTGATACCCGGTCGCCGCTCTTAAACAGCAACACGCGCTCAATAACCGGCGCACGGGTTGGAATATGCAACCGGTTTACCCAGCGAAAAAACGCGTTGTTTTCCGCATCATTGGTCAGATCAAAAATATTCTGCGGATTGATATAGATTTTGCCGACCACGGCACCAGCCTGTTCAAGCGCCTCGAAATCTGGCGGGTCCTGAATTGCCGTACTGTTTGCCTGATTGACGAACAGCAACCCTCCACAAAACATCGCCTGTAGCAGGCAAGCGGGGGCTCGTACGGGCAGTTTGAAGGGGGCTACGATCGTACGAATCGTGATGATTGATGACAAGAAGGCCACATTTTTCCAGAAACCCCAATTTTCATCTAGGCATTTTTTAGTACGTCGTTTGAACGTCCGTTTATTCCTTAAGTATTCATGTGATGGCAAAGTGCGCCTTGACGCTCGTCAAACATACTGGCGATCGTGGATCAGTGTTGAACTGACTCGCTAGGAATGCAGGCCCAGTATCCCCGAT
>JBIIYQ010000228.1:0-3364 GCA_044346745.1 Usitatibacteraceae bacterium
GCTCGGCGTTTGGTGGTAACCCCTCTTCCGGCAAGGTAGAGCGTCCGAGATATTCCAAGGGTGTCAGCACTCGACTGGCAATTATTGCGTTGCTCGCATCGGTGAGTTTGACCTCCAACGCTGGGTAGTCTTGTTTGGTCGCAGCACGGTTAGCCAACGTTGCCATAAGCAAAATCTTGCCTTGACGACCTGGCGGTTCGATCAGATCAGATGACTCGATCTTGATCATCGCCTGATCACGTCCCCAAGACAATGTACACCCAATCACCTCACAGCCGGCAGCGAGTGCGGGACGTAATTGCGGGTAGTGCTGAACAATCTGACTGCGATAAAAATAGATCGATTGGAGTAACAGAGCTATACCTGCAACGGTGGCCAGCCATGTCCACGCAGAGGACGGTGACGTTGACAGAGGCAAAGCTCCAACAATCAGCGGGTTCTCAGTCGCCGCAGCAATCGGTGTAGCGGGTGGTTTGGGCATGGTTGGCTGTGCGGGCGTCTGGTTTGCGGGGGTGGGTTCATCGAGCAATGCCGACCCCGTTCCAGACGCTGGTATCGCATTTCTTTTCGCAACTGCAATCGATGTGGCCTCAGTTTGCTTGGCCACTTGCGGCGCAATCTGACTTAACAGCGTCGTCTTTCTCTGCGCTTCGGTGTGGCTGACAAGTGCATCGGCCTCGTAAAGATCAGTGGCTAGCGCTTTATTCGCTTTTTTTAATTCGACCGGTTGCAGCACGTCCTTCACATCGTCCAAAGTTTCTGCCGCGTGAGATGCCGCATACCGGGTTTCAAGAAATGCGGTATCGACCACCTCATCGGCGGCGGCATTCTCAATACGTTCTAGCGTTTCGAAGGCATTAAACACATTGCGACACCGTCCGCACATGACACGCCCTTGTCGGACGTTGAGTTTTTCCGGTACGACTGTGTATTTGGCACCGCAGTTTGGACACGTGGTTAGCAGCATGCGGCGATTCTATATGAGGATCGTTTAGTTCGACTGTGCGATTCGTCGACCAGCAATGCATGCCCAGCCTTCTGCTTGGGAATAGACGGTCAGCTCAAAGTAAGGCCGATAAGTGGCGATGACGTCATCGGCCTGTTCATTTAAGATACCGGCCAGCACCAACTGGCCACCTACTCGCGTGTGCCTCGCGAGCAGTGGGGCGAGTATCTTGAGCGAGTTAGCCAAAATGTTGGCAACGGTAATGTCGGCGACGTAGTCGAGAGGACGGTCGGTTGTTTCAAGGCGTATTGGCGTTGCATTTTGGGTGGCGTTATGTTTTGCAGCAACCAAGGCGGCCCGGTCGATATCAACCCCAATCGCTTCACCGGCCCCTAACTTTATGGCGGCGATGGCAAGAATGCCAGAACCGGTTCCGTAGTCCAAGACAGCAGGCGTATTCGCGACATGCGCTTCAAGCCATTGTAGGCAAAGTCGCGTTGTCGGATGGCTGCCTGTACCAAACGCCGCACCGGGATCCAACAAGATATTGATCGCATCAGGTGATTGGTTGCTGGCATCGTGCCAACTCGGAACAATCGTAATTCTCGCGGAGACTCGAATCGGCGGGAATTGCGCTTGATTCGCCCGCACCCAGTCGATGTCGTCAACGGTCGATTGCGTAAAATTGAGCGCGTCGATGTCGAGCAACGCTGCAACCCGCCACATTGCCCCAATCCCATCAATGCCATCAGAGCCACACTGGAACAATGCGGTTAGCTGGCAGCAGTCCCAGAGGCCGCCGGTTGCACCAGGTTCACCAAAGATCGCCTGCTCGGCCGACGTGCCTTCGTTGGCATCTTCGACAGAAATCGACACCGCGCCTTCTCCAAGAAGCAAGTCACCAAATACATCAGCCTGCTCGCGGCTGAGTGTGATAGCGATTGAAAGAAACGGCATGGGCGCTTAGTCTGCGTCGCCAGAAATCTTCTTCAACCTCGCCATCCGTTCCTCGAGGAAGTGGATCGATGTCCCGCCACGAATGAAGGCGGCGTCGTTGAGCAACTCCTGATGTAACGGGAGATTGGTCTGAATGCCCTCGACCACCATTTCGGAGAGCGCCACACGCATCCTAGCAAACGCTTGCTCGCGTGTGTCGCCATGTGCAATGACTTTGCCGATCAGCGAATCGTAGTGCGGCGGCACAAAATAGTCGGCATAGACATGCGAATCCACCCGGATACCGGGGCCGCCCGGCACGTGGAAACGTGTAATGCGTCCTGGCGAAGGAACAAAGCTCACCGGATTCTCGGCATTGATTCGACACTCGATCGAATGCCCCCGCAGCTGGATATCTTTTTGACGATAACGCAGCTTGTATCCCGCCGCGATTCGCACCTGCTCTTGAACGATATCGACGCCCGTGATCATCTCCGTGATCGGGTGTTCGACCTGAACGCGTGTGTTCATTTCGATGAAATAAAACTCATCGTTCTCGAACAGAAACTCAAACGTACCGGCACCCCGGTAGCCCATCTTCACGCAAGCTTCTGCGCAGCGCTCGCCGATCTTGTCGCGAATCCTTGGCTTTAGCTCTGGTGCCGGCGCTTCCTCGATAATTTTTTGGTGGCGACGCTGCATCGAGCAATCACGTTCCCACAAAAAGATGGCGTTCTTGTGCTCGTCGGATAGAATCTGGATTTCAATGTGCCGAGGGTTCTCCAGAAACTTTTCCATGTAGACCATGGGGTTGCCAAACGCCGTCTGAGCTTCGGCTTTCGTCATTTGTACGGCGTTCACCAATGCAGCTTCCGTGTGCACCACCCGCATACCGCGCCCGCCGCCGCCGCCGGCCGCCTTGATGATCACCGGGTAGCCCACTTCGGCGGCGATACGACGAATCTCTTTCGGGTCATCGGGCAATGCACCCTCGGAACCAGGTACACAAGGCACACCAAATTTCCGCATGGCCACCTTTGCCTGAACCTTGTCACCCATCATGCGGATGTTTTCTGGTTTCGGGCCAATGAACACAAAGCCGGAGTTTTCAACGCGCTCGGCAAAGTCGGCGTTCTCCGACAGAAATCCGTAGCCCGGATGAATCGCCTGTGCGTCGGTGACCTCCGCAGCACTGATGATCGCGGGAATATTGAGATAGCTCTCCTTTGAGGGAGCCGGCCCGATACAAACCGATTCGTCGGCGAGCATGACGTATTTCGCGTCCGCATCCGCCTCCGAGTGGACCGCAACAGTCTTGATACCCATTTCGCGACAAGCACGCTGAATGCGCAGTGCGATCTCACCGCGGTTTGCAATCAGAATTTTCTCAAACATGCCCCCTAGCCGGGGACTAGAGCCAAAAACCGCCATGGATGGGCTCCGCGGTTATTCGATGACGAAAAGAGGCTGGCCGTATTCGAC
>JBIIYQ010000018.1:0-35688 GCA_044346745.1 Usitatibacteraceae bacterium
TTTGGCTTGAAGATGCCCGAGGATAGGGAAGTTTAGGTTACTCCTGCGGCTTCACCACATTCAGGCTAATCGGTGCCTGCGGGACAAACGCATCGATCTCGACAGCCTCGTAACGCACCTCCAGAATTTCGAGTTCCTCACGGCCGCCCGGCGCATGCAGCATCACGCTGTCACCTTCGCGGGCTTTCAACAGCGCACGCGCCAACGGCGAAATCCAGGTGATGTAGTTGCGCGCGAGATCGAGCTCATCAATGCCGACAATGGTGACTGTTTTTTCCAGTCCCGCCGCATTTGCGTACACCACGGTCGCGCCAAAAAAGATACGATCCGCCAGCTCATCGTCGCGCGGCGTGAGCGGATCAACCACCTCGGCGTTATCGAGCCTTTTGGTTAGGAAACGAATCCGGCGATCAATTTCCCGCAGACGCTTCTTACCGTATTGATAGTCGGCGTTTTCCGATCGGTCACCATTTTTTGCCGCCCAAGACACGGCAGATGTCACCGCCGGGCGTTCACGGTCGAGCAGGTAGCGTAACTCGTCGCGCAGACGCTGGTGGCCGCCGGGCGTGATGTAGTTTTTCGCCCCAACGGGAACGGGCGCTCCACTGCCCACGCCGTCATCATCATTGTCGTCTGCATCGTTTTCTTTGGTAAACGCTTTGCTCATCTGTGATCTGATTTTGTTCGGGCAAACTCAAGACCGTACCTTACCACGCCAAGTACGCCCCTTCTACCGTGGCATAGCCGGCTATGCTGTGGTCGATCAGGCGAAAAATCGCTCGCTCACTCACCCGCTTTCGAACGCGCCCCAATGAGCGGTTCAGGCTAGATTCACCCAAGTTGATCAATATCAAACACCAGCGTCCCCTCAGGCGTAATATCAGGCCATCGTCAATTCGTAAGGGAGTCGCATTATGTTTAAGTCCATTCTGGTTCCTGTTGATGGCACCAAGCTCTCGCTGAAGGCATTGAGCTACGCGAGCAAACTCGCCGCAAGCGGTGGCGCGAAGCTTACCGTGATGACCGCGCTTCCCGAGTTTCCGACCATGATTGGCGGTGAAGGCTACATGGTCACCCCGGTGTCGACAAAACAGTGGGACAAGATGATTCAGAAGCGATCCGATGCGATCAAAGCCCAGGCAACCAAGCAATTGAAAGACGCGCCGTACGAATTTACTTCGGTCACGTCAGACCAACCTCACGAGGCTATTATCAGCGTGGCCAAAAAGCGCAAATGTGACCTTATCGTCATGGCGTCTCACGGGCGACGCGGACTATCCGCTTTGTTGCTCGGCAGCGAAACCACAAAAGTGCTGACCCATTCGAAGGTGCCGGTGTTGGTTTGTCGTTAGTCGAAAGGCACATACCCGCATTAGCGGGTGTGATGCGCATAAATTTCGCGCAAGCCATCGATATTTTGCAGGCGGATGTATTTCTGGTCGACCGCGATTAAGCCGTCGGCCTGAAACTTGGAGAACGAACGGCTCACGGTCTCCAGTTTCATGCCAAGATAACTGCCGATCTCTTCCCTGGTCATGCGCAGATTAAATTCGAGCGGGGAATAACCGCGTGCATTCAGCCGTTGGGAGAGATTGAGCAAAAATGCAGCGAGGCGCTCTTCAGCCCGCATCACGCCAAGCAGCATCATGACACCGTTCTCGCGAACAATCTCGCGGCTCATGACCTTATGGAAGTGTCGCTGCAATGAGGGTACTTCTATCGATAGCTTCTCTAAGTGCGAGTAGGGGATGGTGCAGATCTCGCTGTCTTCCAGTGCAATCGCATCACAGGTGTGTTCGTCGTGGCTGATACCATCCATACCCAGAATTTCACCCGCCATGGAAAATCCAGTGACCTGATCGCGCCCATCCTGCGTCGTCACACGAGTCTTGAAGAAACCAATGCGAACCGCATAAATCGCGTCGAACGCCGTACCGGCACGATATAACGCATCACCGCGCTTTAGTTTTCTGCGCACGTAGACCAAATGGTCTAGCTTGTCGATCTCGTCGTGGGACAACCCCGCCGGGAGGCAGATCTCGCGCAGGTTACAACTGGCGCAGGCGGTCTTGAGAGCACCCATATCAAGCGGCGCATGCATTGTATTCAGCTTGGTCGACATGGGATCTTGGGGAACATCAACAATTGAATTGTGTGGCGCGATTTCGAGAACGGCGTTTGATCCCCGTCAATACCAACGTTGACCGTCTAGACATCATTCTACCCAAGCTGCGCGGAATCACCACCACTAAGATGTCCATTGCCATGAGTTCAATCACCAAACATAACCAACAGAGCACCGACCTCGTTATCGACTCCGACCTGATTCGTCGTTACGACCAAAGCGGCCCGCGTTACACGTCCTACCCAACAGCAGACCGATTTGTCGAGGCTTACACTGCCGCAACGCACGAACAAACCCTCAGCCAGCGGCCCCTCCGTGACGGTAACGCACCGATGTCGTTATACGTACATCTGCCCTTCTGCGACACGATTTGTTTTTATTGTGGCTGTAACAAGATTACCACCCGCGACCATGGCCGTAGCACGAAGTACCTCCGCTACCTCGGTCGCGAAGCGGCGCTAACCGCGTCCAAATTATCCGGCTCTCGGCGCGTTGAGCAGCTGCATCTGGGTGGCGGAACCCCGACCTTTCTGTCATCGGTCGAACTTACGCTGCTTATGCAGATGCTGTCGCAGCATTTTGAGCTCGCTGGTGGCGAATATTCCATCGAAATTGATCCGCGTACCGCTGATGCGGAGAAAATGATCACCCTCGCCAAGCTGGGTTTCAATCGCATCAGCGTTGGTGTGCAGGACTTCGACCCGGCAGTACAGAAAGCGGTGAATCGGATTCAATCGGAGGGGGAGACCGTCGCAGTCATTGACGCCGCGCGAAGTAATGGCATGACCTCCGTCAACATCGACTTGATCTACGGCTTGCCCAAGCAGCATGTCATCGGCTTCAGCCACACCTTGAATCGTGTCATCTCGCTCAAGCCTGATCGCATCGCGCTTTATAGCTACGCACATTTGCCAACCGTGTTCAAACCGCAGCGGCGGATACTCTTCGCCGACTTGCCAACGACCGAGGCTAAGTTACAAATCATGTTGCTAGCGATTCGCCACCTCACCGACGCGGGCTATGTCTATATCGGCATGGATCATTTCGCCTTACCGCATGACAGCCTCGCGCAGGCGGCGCGCAAAGGGCTGTTGCATCGCAATTTTCAAGGGTACTCCACACAGCCTGATTGTGATCTAGTGGCCTTCGGTATATCGTCCATCAGCAAGGTCGGGCCAAGCTACAGCCAGAACGTGCGCACCCTCAACGATTACTACGACTGTCTTGATCGCGGTGTGCTGCCGACGATGCGCGGCATCGAACTAACAGCGGACGACCTACTTCGCCGAAGCGTCATCCAATCGTTGATGTGCCAATTCGAGCTCTCGACTGGGGCTATTGAAGAGGCCTACTTGATCAACTTCAAGCAATACTTCAGGACCGAGTTAGCTGCTTTGGAAGTGTTGCAACAGGACGGTCTCATCGATTGGGACGGTGAGTGGATTACTGTCACACCGCGCGGGCGTATCATAGTTAGAGCGGTGGCGATGATATTCGACCGTCACCTACAGCATGATCGGCAACGCGCCACATACTCGAAGCTGATCTAACCTTCTGGCGAACAGGGAGTACGCATGGGACTAGAGTTGGGCGTCGTGCCACTTGTCGGCTTGTTCGCAGCCTTCGTTGCCGCATTCACCACCGGCTTTCTTGGTAGCCTGCACTGTGTGAGTATGTGCGGGGCAATGATTGCAACCGCCATGGGGAATGGCCACGCCACTCTCCATACAGCACATCCAGGCACATTTTCAGGACGTGTCTCGCGAGGCACACCGTCGGCAAGATTCGCCTTTGCTTTAAGCGGCGGCACTTTAGGCGCGGCGACATCGCGCTTCAGCGGCACGATGCGGGCAAGCATCGCCTTCAACACCGGTCGCATTCTTAGCTATATGATTGCTGGTGCTTTGGCGGCAGGTGTTGCCGGTTCCTTGGCCGAGCGACTAGTCATCAACGATTTGACGCCACTGCGCCTGTTGATGTACATTTTCGGCCAGTGTCTGGTCATTGCCACCGGGTTTTACATCGCTGGCGTGACTAAAATTCTGGCTCCGCTAGAGCGTGCAGGAAGCTGGATTTGGCGACGTCTGCAACATTGGGTGGCACCGCAGCTTAAAGCGCACTTCCGTGATGGTCAGGCAAGGCCCTTCGCCTTTGGTGCGTTATGGGGGTGGATCCCGTGTGGGCTTGTGTATGGAACGCTCGCCACCGCGATGTCCAGCGGCAGCGCAGAAGGCGGTGCACTCGTCATGCTGGGATTTGGCTTGGGTACATTGCCAGCGATGTTCATGGCCGGAGTGGCGGCCGTGCCATTGAGTACGCTCGCTCAGCGACCAAACGTCCGCCTCGCTGCGGGTGCCGTCGTCATTGCCGTGGGGTTGGTTGGACTGTCGCGCGCGACACAACTCGCCGACTTCGCCGCGCTTGCGCAGCTTTGCCTGCGGGCGAGCTAGGTCAAACAGATCATGAACACTCACGTTAACGATTCCGCATCACTCTTTATTGACACACTCGCGCGAACCAAAGCGGACGCGCGAACCATCACCGCCTGCTTTCATTGCGGATTGGACGTCCCGCAAGACAGCAACTTCACCGTTGAGATTGATCGACGCGCAGAGCGTATGTGTTGCGTCGGCTGTATGAGTGTTGCCGAGACCATCATCGGCGCAGGCATGGCGGATTTCTACCGGCACCGCGTTGGGTACTCAGAAAAGCTCGACCCGCGTAGTTTCTTACCGCTAGCCACGTCAGAAAGACTTGAAACCGCAAAAAGCGCCGTTAACCTCACGTCCGGCGAGCTGACGGAGATACATCTATACCTTACCGGCCTGCGCTGTACGGCCTGTGTGTGGCTCGCCGAACGGTCGTTGGGTGCACTCAGTGGTTTGCAAAAGGCCACCGTGAACTTAACGACCCAAAGTGCGCGTATCTGGTTTTATCCCGCGCAACTTTCGACCGACAACATCGTTGCCGCGTTGGCCCGCGTTGGCCTCGGCGCAGAACCTGCGGAGCACCAAACGCGTGCTGCGGCGCGTCGACAGCAACGGCGCACACAGTTGCTGGAGTTTGGTGTTGCCGGGTTGTGCATGATGCAGGTGATGATGTTGGTGGTACCGATCTACCTGGCAGACGCCAGCGATATCTCGCAAGATGCCAAACAGCTCATGGCGTGGACCGCATGGCTGTTAACCCTGCCGGTGCTGTTGTTCTCAGCACGGCCGATTTTCATCAACGCCTTCCGGACCGCCTTTCACGCGGCTGGCAGCGGATATCTCGGTATGGACGTGCCAGTGGCACTTGCACTACTGTTGACATTCGTTGCTAGCACCGTCGCATTAGTCACCCAATCAGGGCAGCATTATTTTGACGCTATCACCATGTTTGTGTTCCTCTTGCTGGGAGCACGCTGGCTCGAGTCTTCGCTGAGGCTACGCACCGCCGAAGCAATCGAGCGCCTCTCCAACGCGCGACCGCTGGAGTGCCAGAAACTGATTGACTTTCCCTTGACCGAGCGCGCTTCCAAGGTTCGTGCCGACCAACTGGCGGTTGGCGACTTTGTGTCGATCCGCCCTGGTGAGGCGGTACCAGCCGATGCCATTGTGGCGCGAGGCGAGAGTGAAATTGACGAGGCGTTGATGACGGGAGAATCGCGCCCGGTTACCCGCAGCGCAGGGGATACGCTGATCGGCGGCACAATCAACATCGCTTCACCGTTGATTGCTCAAGTTACCGCGGCCGGGAACAACACCCTGCTCGCCAGACTGGGAAAAATGGTGGAAAGCAGCCTGACCTATCGCCCCACCTTTCATGGGCTGGCAGAACGTGCGGCGCGTTGGTTAGCCCCGGCAACGTTGCTCGCGTCGGCTGGGGCGGCGCTGATCTGGTGGCAAATTGACTCCAGCCGCGCGGTCGAGATTGCCATCGCCGTATTGGCGATTACCTGCCCGTGTGCGTTTGCGCTCGCAGCACCCGCCACTCTAGCGAGCGCCCTCGCAAGGCTCACACGGGATGGTTTACTCGTCGCACGCGGCCATTTGGTTGAGACCCTCGCCGGCGCAACGGATGTGGTGTTCGACAAAACCGGCACACTCACCACCGGCGAGATGCGCGTGGCGGATGTGCGATGCGAGGCCGATCAACTAGATCGCGTACTCGCGCTGGCTGTGGCAATCGAACGTGGTTCCATGCATCCGGCAGCCCGCGCCATAAATCGCTACGCAGCGGCTCACCGTCATGACAATCAGGCGATCCCGGTCGCAGAGACGTTGGCAGTCATTGCAGGACGAGGTGTCGAAGCCAAAATCAACGGTCGTACCTACCGCTTGGGCAAGCCCGAGTTTGCGATCCCGGCACCATGGCTAGACCAGTATGTAGCGCTGCTGCCATCACTTTCAACCAACCAGACCCATATCGCGCTATGCAGCAGCATGCCAGCAACGGATGGTGGACCGGCCGAGGTTGAAGAAACATCGCCGCCCGTGTTTGCGGTCTTAAGCCTCGCGGACCCGATCCGCTCGGGCGCAAAATCGTGTGTAGCGGCCCTACGCGCCCGAGGAATCAACGTACACTTGCTTTCGGGAGATGCCGCGCCGGTGGTAAACGAAACTGCCCAATTCTTGGGCATTGATCTTCGTTACACCCGTAGCGCACAGACTGCCGAGCAGAAACGGCTGTATGTTTCCGAAATGATCAAACGCGGCGCACAGGTGGTGGCAGTTGGTGATGGCGTAAATGACGCGCCCATGCTGGCCGAGGCAACCGGAAGTATCGGGTTGGCGCAAGGCGCAACATTGACACGCCTATCCGCCGATGCCGTACTCGCGAGTCAGGGTGGCCAACTGCTCCAAGTATTGGCCAACGCGTTTGTGTTATCCCGCCGGGCACGCGGCGTGATTCGCCAAAATCTCCTTTGGGCGTTGGCCTATAACCTTGTTGCGCTTCCGCTTGCCCTCACCGGGTACGTCACACCACTGGTTGCCGCGTTCGGCATGGCCATCAGTTCGCTGATTGTGGTCATCAACGCCAGCCGGATGGCATTTCGGCAGCAGTTTTCCCGCCCAGAAGGCGCGGCGTAAGAACATGGAATCACTTTGGATACTGATTCCTCTGTCGCTGGTAATCGCCATCGGGATCGGTGCCGTGTTCTGGTGGGCAGTCAGCGGTGGGCAAATGGACGACCTCGATTCGCCGGCGCAGCGCATTCTGATCGACGACGACAGCGCCCCGAGGCCGACACAAAGTCCGGATGCCCCCTCCTCCGCCTCAGCCAAACCCACTGAAACCACCAGTCAGCCCACTTCAAATAAGGCATTGCCGGTCGTTTGATCCAAGTCAAAACCTCGTTTGCGCTGGCTGCGAACATACGCGTAGTTCCATGATTAATCACTAAAAAGGGTTCCCGCGATGCAAAGCAACGCAAATACCTACAACTATCAGGTCGTGCGGCAGTTCGCCATCATGACCGTTGTCTGGGGCATTGTCGGCATGCTGGTCGGTGTCATCATCGCCGCTCAGCTGATTTGGCCCGATCTCACCTTTGGCATTGAATTCCTGTCCTACGGGCGTCTGCGTCCGTTGCACACCAATGCCGTGATCTTTGCCTTTGGCGGCTGCGCTTTGTTCGCCACCTCGTACTACGTGGTGCAACGCACCTGCCAAACGCGAGTCCTTTCGGACAAGATGGCAGCGCTCCACTTCTGGGGCTGGCAACTGGTCATCTTGCTCGCAGCGATTACGCTGCCGCTCGGCATCACTTCGGGCAAAGAATACGCCGAGCTCGAGTGGCCGATCGATATTCTAATCACCGTTATTTGGGTCACCTACGCGATCAACTTCTTCGGCACCATCATGAAGCGACGCACTCAGCATATTTACGTGGCGAATTGGTTCTTCGGTGCGTTTATTCTGACCGTCGCGATTCTGCATTTGGTCAATAGCGCCGCGATCCCGGTGACGATGTGGAAATCGTATTCTGCTTACGCCGGCGTGCAGGACGCAATGATCCAGTGGTGGTACGGCCACAACGCGGTGGGCTTTTTCTTAACCGCCGGCTTCCTCGGCATCATGTACTACTTTGTGCCAAAACAAGCGGAACGCCCGGTTTATTCCTATCGCCTGTCGGTGGTGCACTTTTGGGCGCTGATCTTCACCTACATGTGGGCTGGCCCGCATCATCTGCACTACACTGCGTTGCCCGATTGGGCGCAGTCACTCGGTATGGTGTTTTCGCTCATTTTGCTTGCGCCTTCTTGGGGCGGCATGATCAACGGCATCATGACGCTCTCCGGCGCATGGCATAAGCTGCGCGACGATCCGATCCTCAAATTCCTGATCGTCTCGCTCTCGTTTTACGGCATGTCGACCTTCGAAGGCCCGATGTTGTCGATCAAGACGGTTAACGGCCTGGCGCACTACACCGACTGGATCATTGGCCACGTCCACTCCGGCGCGCTGGGATGGGTGGCGTTTATCTCAATCGGGTCGATGTACTACCTGATTCCGAAGTTGTTCGGCCGGAAAGAAATGTATAGCGTGAAGTTGATCTCAATGCATTTCTGGATCGCCACCTTGGGCGTGGTTCTCTACATCGCGGCACTGTGGATATCGGGCGTTATGCAAGGCTTGATGTGGCGCGCGGTCAATAGCGACGGAACGCTCACCTACACATTTGTCGAGTCGGTGAAAGCGAGTTACCCATACTGGATGATTCGTCTACTCGGAGGCACCTTGTTCTTTAGCGGAATGTTGATCATGGCGTACAACGTCTACAAGACCGTGGCCGCAGGCAAAGCCTACGACGCACCGATTCCAGAAGGCATGACGCCGGGATCGTTACCGATGCCCGCTTATGCAAACCCGGCTGGCAACGTTGCCGCACAAGGAGATTAAGTCATGAAACTTACTCACGACAAGATCGAACGTAACGTTGGTTTGATGATTATTCTGGTGATCCTCGTGGTCGCCGTCGGTGGCTTGGTCGAAATTGTTCCACTGTTCTTCCAGCGCAGCACTACTGAACCCGTCGCCGGACTAAAACCCTACACGGCTCTACAGCTGGCCGGGCGCGATGTGTATATCCGCGAAGGGTGTTACAACTGCCACTCACAAATGATTCGTCCATTCCGTGCGGAAACCGAGCGTTATGGTCACTATTCGGTGGCGGGTGAGTTTGTTTATGATCATCCGTTCCAGTGGGGCAGTAAACGTACCGGGCCGGATTTACACCGCGTCGGCGGCAAGTTCAGCGACGACTGGCACCGTCTGCATTTGCGCCAGCCCCGCGATCTGGTGCCGGAGTCGAACATGCCCGCCTACACCTGGCTGCAAAACGCCAAGCTTGATGCGGACGGCGTTGCGCCAAAGATGCGGGCGCTACGTAGCGTCGGTGTCCCGTACACCGATGAAGAAATCAGCAAATCGGCCGAGGCTGTCAAAGGGAAGACCGAAGAAGACGCCCTCATCGCTTACCTGCAAGTGCTCGGTACCGCACTCAAGACCAAGTAAGGGGAAAACATGGATCTGACCACACTTCGATCAGCGGTCACACTTTTGTCGTTCCTCGTTTTTGCCGGCATCGTCTATTGGGCATGGAGTTCACGCAATAAGGTTCGCTTTGACGAAGCGGCCAATCTGCCGTTTCTCGACGACGACACCGAAGTGCCGCAATCGTCAAAAAATTCGGATAGCGCCAACAACCTGAAGAAGGCAAACAAATGACAGACCATCTGACCGCATTCTGGCACTGGTATGTAGCGATCATTACCGTTGTTTCGATGATCGCCTGTGGCGTCTTGCTCTGGGCCCAGACAACAAAAAAGTTACCGGTCGGCAGCAAACCAGAGTTACACGGCAACGTTTGGGATGAAGACCTGACGGAATACAACCATCCGTTACCCAACTGGTGGCGCTGGTTGTTTTACCTCACCCTGTTTTTTGGTGCCCTATATCTCTTCATCTTCCCAGGGCTCGGCGGCTTTGCCGGTCAGGCCGGATGGAGCTCTGCGGGACAATACAACGCCGAAGTTAAACAAGCGGATGCGGATTTTGGTCCGGTATTCGCCAAATACACTGCGATCAATATCCCAACGCTCGCAAAAGATGCACAAGCCAATGCCGCAGGGCAGCGCCTGTTCCTGAACTACTGTGCACAGTGTCACGGCTCTGATGCGGCGGGCGGCAAAGGCTTTCCAAATCTGCGTGATAAAGACTGGTTGTACGGTGGAGACCCCGCAACCATCGTGGCCACACTCACCAACGGACGGAACGGCGTAATGCCTGCACTCGGGGATGCGATCGGGGGCGAGACCGGTACCAAGGAAATGGCGCAGTATGTTCGCTCACTCGCTGGCCTGAAACACGACGCTGGTTTGGCAGCTGCGGCAGCACCGAAGTTCGCGATCTGCGCGGCGTGTCACGGCGCGGATGGTAAAGGCAATCGCCAACTTGGCGCACCCAACCTAACCGATGACGTGTGGTTATACGGCAGTTCGCTTGAGGATATCGCGTACACCATCAAGAACGGACGTGGTGTGAATCAGCTGGTCGAGGGCCAAAGCGCCATGCCAGCACAAGGCGAAAAACTGGGCACCGCCAAGATTCATTTGCTCGCGGCTTACGTTTATAGCTTGGGAGGAGGGGAACCGCCCATTGTCGAGAAGGCACCCGAGCCTGCGGTAGCCACACCAGCTGCAACCACAGCGCCGACAACGCCGCCACCGAAGGGAAAATAGCGCTCCGTTCGAGCGCGCAAGTTAATGAACAATCAGCGATGAGCAACACGCAGAACGTCATTCCGATCATTGTTAGCACCGCGCCTCCTGTCCGTCCCCCGGATGATCAGGAGGATGCGCTTTACGAAGTCCGCAAGAAAATTTATCCGCGCGCGGTCACAGGCTGGTTTGCAAACTGGCGGTGGCTGTTTGTGTTCGCCACACAGCTGGTTTACTACGGCACACCGTGGCTGACTTGGAATGACAGGCAAGCCGTGTTGTTCGACCTGACGGCGCGCAAGTTCTACATCTTTGGCATCGTCTTCTGGCCGCAGGACTTCATCTATCTCACCGTCCTGTTGTTGATCTGCGCGTTCTCGCTATTCCTATTTACCGCCGTGGCCGGGCGTCTGTGGTGTGGGTATGCGTGTCCACAAACGGTCTACACCGAAATGTTCCTGTGGATCGAACGCAAGATCGAAGGCGATCGGCCCAAGCGTATGAAACTTGACCAAAGTCCCCTATCCACGGGCAAGTTCGGCAAAAAAGCGCTGAAACACGGCTTGTGGATTGCACTTTCACTTTGGACCGGCTTCACGCTGGTAGCGTATTTTGTCCCCGCACGTGAGTTGATTGGACAGGCGTTGTCCTTTGGCGTCGCCCCATGGGAAACATTTTGGATATTTTTCTACGGCTTCGCCACTTACGGCAATGCCGGCTGGATGCGCGAACAGGTTTGCAAATACATGTGCCCTTACGCCCGCTTTCAGGGGGCGATGTTTGACCGAGACACGCTCGTCATCACGTACGACTACACGCGCGGCGAGCCGCGCGGCAGCCGCAGCAAATCTGCCGACTACAAAGCCAACGGGTTGGGCGACTGCGTTGATTGCGGCATCTGCGTGCAGGTTTGTCCAACCGGCATCGATATCCGCCATGGCCAGCAGTATGAGTGTATCGGCTGTGCGGCGTGTATTGACGGCTGCAATCAAGTGATGGATAAGATGAACTATCCCCGCGGTCTGATACGGTATTCCACACTTAATGCGCTGGAAAAACGCGCCGATTGGCGCGAGATGATCGTCCGCGTCTTCCGCCCACGTGTACTGCTCTACACCGCGATCCTCTGGACAATCATCATCGCTGCGGGCATCACACTTTGGAATCGGGTACCGGTACGTGCCGACGTCATTCGTGATCGCACCACACTCGCCCGCGAAGTGGCAGGCGGCCAAATTGAGAACGTCTATCGCCTACAGATCATGAATACGCAGGAAAAGGTACAGCGGTTTACGGTGGGTGTTCGTGGGGTCGAGGGGCTTCGTGTTTACGGGGTTGAACAACCACTGGAAATCGGCCCTGCCGCCTCGAATATGTTTGCCATCTCATTACGCATGGATATGGACGCTGCGCCAAAAGGCATTAGCAAAATCGAATTTGATGTCACAGCTGTGGATACACACGGTCGCGCCGCGCCCGATGTTTTCAGCTTGCACGAGAAGTCATCTTTTTATCGGCCCTGAAGTACATGGCACGAACTCCCTCTAACTTCACCTCGTTGCGAACCAAAATTGGTAGGCGAAATGGCAACACACCAGTTGTCGCCCCGGCGGACAACCACAAGGGTTGCGCCGGGCCGGGGCCCAATTTTGCTAGTCCGATTCAGAGCACACCCTAGATCCCGGCGCATTTACGTAACTAAGCCGGGATGACATTTGTTAAGAGTGGCTGTGAACATCCATGATCGAAATAGAGAACTGATATGAGACCAACAACAACTCCAAACCCTTGGTACCGCGAACCTTGGCCGTGGCTCTTGATGTCGGGCCCAGCCGTCGTCGTTGTGGCCGGATTCATCACGCTTTACCTCGCCGTTTCGGGGCAAGATGGTCTGGTGGTTGACGACTACTACAAACAGGGTAAGGCCATCAATCAGGCGCTACATCGTGACGATGTCGCCCGCCAGGCTGGTCTGACCGCGACGGTAAACTTCGATCAAACACAAGACCGCGTCAATGTCGCGGTCACCCGTGCCGATGGATCTCCAGTTACCGAGGCACTCACCTTGTCACTCGTACACGCCACCCGCAGCGGCTTCGACAACGTGATCAACCTCAGCCCGACTGCGTACGGCTATACCGGCAAATTGCCCGCCTTGCGAACCGGCAAATGGAATGTGCTGCTCGAAGACAAAAACAAGCAGTGGCGGCTCCAGCAAGAAATCAATGTCGGCACGGCAGCACTTCCGCCACTCGAACTGCGCCCGGCTGCAGCGGCGAGCCCCACCGGCACCAAACTTAGCGACGCGCCATAACCATGCTGCGCCTCACAATCTCCATCCTCTGGCCGTCGTTTATAGCCGCCGGCATCGGGCTCGGCATTATTTTCACCTTGGTTGATCCGATGGAGTTGGTGGTGCTCGGCGAACACGTACGCGCGTCCCGCAGTGCAATTTATTCGCTGGGCTTTTTTGTGCTGTGGGCGATCACGGCCATGGCTGCGGCAATGAGTGCCTTGCTGCTGACGGGAAAACACCCCGGTGATAAGACACTCGGTGGCGAAGGTGATTAGCCGTTAAAGCGCAGCCCCTCGCACCGCGCGGCGAAAACCGGAATCGTTCCGGGCTAGTTGGTCGTTGAAGCGAAACACCGACCGTGGGCATAGGACCCGAGCCACTTGCTGTGTCTGTCATGGCACAGACCGATTCGACACCTACGGCGCAGACTTGGCGTGCAGCGCTAGGAGCTTCAACCATAACGAACGACGGTTAGAGCCAAGCGCCGATCACGGCTTATTCCAATGCGATTGACTTGCCGCAAAGCGGCTGGCGCTGATCAAGATATAAGTTCTGTAATCGCCTCACATCGAAGCGCAAGGCCCGACCAAACCCCGTATGACCGCCTTACACCTTCTTGGTTACATCTGCGCCGCGCTGTTAATTCAGTGCGCGGCCGGCTTGGGTGTGGTCCTTTGGCGCAGACGTACCTCGGCATTGCCAACTCCAAGCGCAGATGCGCCGGCTGTCATTAAGCAGCCTTCGGCAGCTTGGTCGGGTTGGCGCGACTTCCGCGTGACACGTCGCGCCTTCGAGGATGCCGCGAAGAGTCAGTGCTCGTTCTATTTGCAGCCGTTGGATCACGCGCCTCTGCCGCCCTTCAAGCCCGGCCAATACCTCACGTTTTCTTTGCAATTGGGAACGGACGCGAGCGTTGGTGGCGGAACAGCGCGCAGCCAAGTTCGCTGCTACTCGATTTCGGACGCCCCCGATCCAGCGGGCTATCGAATCACCATTAAGCGCGCCCCACCGCCCCCCGCGCAACCGGGCTTGCCGCCCGGCGTGTCGTCGAGCTATTTCCACGACCACGTTAAAGAAGGTGATGTACTTAAAGTAAAAGCGCCATCGGGCCGCTTCTATATTGATACCGACGACACCGTCCCCGTCGTTCTGATTGCCGGCGGCATCGGCATCACACCGATGATAAGTATGTTGCGCTGGTGCGTGAGCCATCAACCGAATCGGTTACTACATTTGTACTATGGCGTGCGTAACAGCGCTGATCACGCATATAAAGAAACACTGGAACTGCTGGCGCAATCACATCCCGCATTCAAGCTCAATGTCGTTTATTGCGACCCTAGCAGAACCGACGTCAAAGGTCGCGACTACCACCACAGCGGCTACATTGATCTGGCGCTCTTGCGCGACAACCTGCCACACGGCCAGCACCAGTTTTATGTTTGCGGGCCGCCGCCGATGATGCAAAGCCTAGTGCCCGCACTGCGCGAATGGGGTGTGCAAGAAGCGGACATCCACTTCGAGGCATTTGGCCCGGCATCAGTCCGGCCGCTTGCGTCAGCGACCAATGAACCAAGCGATTCGTCCGCAGTTGCACTCGACATCAGATTCAATCGTTCGGGTCGCACCCTCGTTTGGGATGGGCAGGACAACAACCTCCTCGATTTTGCGGAGCGCCAGGGCGTGTCGGTGGAGTCGGGTTGTCGCTCGGGAAGCTGTGGCAGCTGCGAGACAAAACTCATCTCCGGCGCGGTCACCTACGCTGAGAAACCCGACTACGACATCGCCGACGGCCACTGCCTGCTATGCGTTGGGAAGCCACAGACACCGCTGGTACTTGAACAATGAGCCACCCGACATGAGCGCCCCGATATGAACACACCGAAGGCCCGCCTGTTCAGCCATGAGGTCGTGCCGTTTTTCCTCTCTTTAACCGCACTGGCCGCCGCCGCGCTGTTGTGTGATGCTGCGCTGCACTTGCTGGATATTGTGTGGGTGGGCCGCTGGCTGGGCATTCCAGGAACGTTGCTGATCTTGGCGTCTCTTGGTTATTCGCTCAGAAAACGGAAACTGATTAATTCGGGACAGCCAGCCACGCTGCTGCGCCTTCACGAATACATGGCATGGGCAGGCTCACTGCTGGTGCTGGTGCACGCCGGCATTCACTTCAACGCTATTCTGGGATGGCTGGCAGTTTGGGCGATGCTGATTAATGTCGCGAGCGGACTAACCGGCAAGATTTTGCTGGCGCGTTCGCGCCGCCGCCTTGATGAAGCCCGACAGCGCATGCGCGAGGAGGGTCTGACTCCCGCGCAACTTGCAGAACGTACTTATTGGGATAGCCTGACCTTTGACGCAGTCAAGCAGTGGCGAGCAGTACATTTCCCCATCACGCTGGCGTTTGCGGTGCTCGCGCTCGCGCACATCATCGCCAGCTTGCTTTTCTGGAGCTGGACATGAAAGGACGCTGGCTTTGGCTCATCATCAGCGCCAATCTAATCACACTGGTGGCGCTGATATTCGTCTATCCAGACCTGATGATCAGCCCAGGCCCGCTTATCAAGGGACACGCCGAATTGGCGACCGACTGTTTCGCTTGTCACACACCGCTGCGTGGTGCATCCAGCCAGCGCTGCACCACCTGCCACGCCCCGGCGGGCATTGGTGTACGAACGACTAAAGGCGTGTTGATCGCCGCACCGTCGGTCGCCGGCAAAACGCCGATGACTGCACCGCGGAAAACCGCGTTTCACCAAGAGCTGACTGAGCAAAACTGCATGGCGTGCCACAGCGATCATGCCGGGCCAAAGCTCACGCAGCATAGCCGCAAGCCGTTCTCCCACCAATTGCTGCGCGCCGAGACACGCGACCGCTGCGAATCCTGCCATCGAGCACCGACCGATACCCTGCATCGCCAGATCAAGGGCGAATGTGCCCAGTGCCATTTATCCACCGCATGGAAACCCGCCAGTTTTGAACACGATAAGTTTTTTGTGCTGGACAAGGATCACAACGCCTCATGTGCGACCTGTCACAGCACCGGCGACTTCCGCAAGTACACGTGTTACGGTTGCCATGAGCACACCCCGGCCAGCGTGCTTCGCAAACACCGCAAAGAAGGAATTCAAAATTTTGAAGACTGTGTCGAGTGTCACCGCAACGCTGATAGCGACGCTGAACTTGATCGCGGCCGCGAGCGGAAGCGCGGGGAGCGACACTAACCGTAAGTGACGATGCATGCTTTCCCGCTGACAGGAAGCCGCCCGAGCAAAACATTACTCAGCAGTAATGGCGACGAAAGCGACTAGGGAACTGTGGTTAACCGGGACTAACCCCAGCTCGCGCCGCTGCTTTTTCATGCGTCTAGTCCGGGCCAGTTGATATGGCCGCATCAGCGATTAGTTAAATTCCCTAGCAAGAAAATCAACAAAGCAGAGATCTGCACTCACTTTGCCCTCGCCAAGTCAGGCGCAGGAATCGATTTAGGGCGCTCAGTGCATTCAAGAAAACGATCATCATCGACATTGCAAGCGAAATTGGTCTCACCGCTGCTCGTCGCCAAATCTGTGGGCACCGATGGAATAAACGTGATCGACCTCCCAATTCACGTCGGCGATCGCGTGGAGTATGGTGACGCCAGATTACTTTGAAGGGAGAACCCTATTGAAATCATTGGAGCCAAGGGAGTAAGGCGTCTGCATCAAGGTCTGGCGGATGATAATGTGTGTCCGCGCAACTTGTTCCCCTCAACTCGCTTCGATCAGCAAGTTAGCTCATCTGGCATTGGGAAGACAAACGGAAAACGAGGAAAAGCCCGGCTTTGTCCCTTTTCCACCTGCTTGACCACATTTGGGACGGCGGATACAGTATCGCCTACCCAAACGAGGGCAGTTAACATGCCTATCCCTACCGCTGATAGTAGTGTGCGAAGCCCATGTGCCGATACGATGCGCAAAGGCGAGGCGGAATTTCGCCTGCCAAGGTCGGCGTTGTTTGACGTGGCCTACGATCAAGACCTCGTCGCTCAAACCTTCTCGTGGGGAAAACACTTCGAGCAGGTGTTTGGTTGGGATGACCGTGAACAGCACAGCTCAGCCACTTTCTGGTTTCAATGTGTTCATCCAGAAGATAGAGCGGGCGTACTTAGTAGTTTTGCGGATGCAAAAACGTCGTGCGCCGATGCTTACGTCGCACATTATCGCTTCCAGCGTAAAGACGGCGTCTATGCATTTGTAGAGGAACACGGCAACCTGCTTCGCGACGAGGGTGGCGAAGTCATCCGAGCCGTCGGTGCCATATCCGATGTGACCGAGCGAAAGTTAGCCGCAACTGCGGAGCAGCGCAGCATGCAGGAACTTCGTCTGATTATCAATAAAGTGGCGGGGCTGCTTTCACACGTCGACCGAGAGCTTCGGTTTACGTTCCTAAACGAACGATACGCAGAGGTATTTGGTAAGCCGCTCAGCGAAATCCTAGGCCGCACCTTGCTTGACCTTCACGGCGAGGCGTTTATGGCGCGCATGATGCCCTATGTGACGCGCGTCCTTGCTGGCGAGACAGTAACCTTTGAGAACTACTTTGAAGGCCCCAGTGGACGTCGCTACGGACTAAGCAATTTCATTCCCGATCATGACGAAAAGGGCGATGTCGTTGGCTTTTTTGCCGTCGTGGTCGATATCACGCGGAACAAGCGTACCGAGGCTCAGCTGATGGCCAGTGAGCAGCGCTTTAAGTTTGCGATTAACGCAACCGAAGACGGTCTTTGGGATTGGAACGTTGCGACGGGGGAAGTGTTTTTCGCACCGCAATGGGCGCGCCTGCTGGAGTATGAAGACGGCATAGTACCGCAGCAACTCAATTTCTTTCATTCGATCATTCACCCTGACGATATGAGCACACATCGCGAAACGCTGAACGCGCATCTGGCGGGTAACACTCATCGTATGTACGCCGAACTACGCCTCCGAACGAAATCGGGTGAGTACCGTTGGTTCGCCGACCAAGGGCGCATCGTTGCAACGGATGACGGGGGACGACCGACGAGAATGGTGGGCACGATTTCGGACATCACGGCGCAAAAGCAAGCCGCCGCCGCGCTCTCCGAAAGTGAAGCCCGCTATCGAGGATTGGTGGAGTGGTCACCGGAGCCTGCAGTGGTGCATCGGCTCGGGAAGTTGATCTACGTAAATCCCGCCTTCGTCAAACTTGTCGGCGCACAGTCCCCCAGTGAAGTCATGCAACACAGCTTGATGGATTTTGTACACCCTGAATTCCATAGTGCTGCCATTCAGCGAATGCAAGAGATCGCGGCGGGTGTGGAATACGTGCCACTAATGGAAATGCGTGGCATTAACCTAAATGGTGATGAAATGTTTGTCGAGACAAAGGGCAGGGCGGTGCTTTATGATGGGTTACCAGCGACACACGTCACCATTCGCGACATTACGGACCGGAAAATGGCGGAGATCGCCCGCGCGGAACTCGAAAGCCAGTTGCGCGAGTCCCAAAAAATGCAGGCTATCGGCACGCTTGCCGGTGGCATTGCGCATGACTTCAACAACATTCTCACTATTATCCTCGGCAACGTTGAGTTGGCGTGTGAAGACGCCAAGGACAATTCGCTGGAGCTTGAAAGTTTGGAGGAAATCCGCAGAGCGGCGACGCGGGCACGTGACCTTGTTAAACAAATCCTGTCGTTTAGCCGTCGGCAGCCGACAGATCTAAAGCCGACCTCGCTCGGCGCAGTAGTCGATGAAGCCGCGCGGCTCTTGCGAGCAACGCTTCCTGCGCGGCTGGCGCTTGCAGTCAACATTGAAGCCGATCTTCCTCTAGTGATGGCAGATCCTACACAGATCCAACAAGTCGTCATCAATCTGTGTACTAACGCGATGCAAGCGAAGCCAAGAGGCTCCGGCACCATTGACATCCGTGTAGGGGCGGTTGCGCTGGATTCGGCGCTGGCAACCACGCACCCGGCGTTGACTGCTCTTCACCGCTGCTATCAGGGTCCGATGCAAAGGTTGACTGTTCGCGATGACGGACCAGGTATGTCGGGCGACACGCTGGCGCGTATTTTTGAGCCATTTTTTACCACTAAGGCCGTTGATGAAGGAACTGGACTTGGGCTGTCCGTGGTACACGGGATTGTTGAACGCCATGCCGGTGCGATTACGGTGGAAAGTGAGCTTGGCCGGGGAGCAGTGTTTCACATTTATTTGCCCATTGCCACGCCGCAAGAGTTGTCGGCGGTGGAGCAGCCTCGGGAAGCGCCATTAGCAGGCTTGGGCAATGCACAGATGTCACCGCGCTTGCTCTATATCGATGACGATGAGGCCCTCGCGTTTCTGGTAGAACGCTATTTGCACCGACGCGGGCTGCAGGTGACGGTGTTTACCGAACAGCAGGCGGCGCTCGATGCCATTCGGGAGAACCCGTCCGCGTTTGACATCATTGCGACGGATTACAACATGCCGGGGATGTCTGGCTTGGACGTCACGAACGCAGTTAAATCGATGGCCCGACACTTGCCGGTCATCATCGTGTCTGGCTTCGTGGATGAGACGCTGCATGCCGAAGCTGCCAACTTGGGGGTTAAGGAAGTTGTGTTTAAGGCCAGCGGCGTTGAAGAGTTCGGTGAAGCACTACGACGGTTGGCCAAAGAAGTGCTCTTCGAGAAACATCACGGCGCGACCCACTGACGGCAACAACAAGTCAGGGGGAGGCGCCGCCTGGCACTCTAGGGGTCGGGCCCCGAGAGGACAGGGCGAAATTCAATTTCACCGTTTGTTCGCCATAGACATTCGAACCACAATGCAAGCACGCCAAGGGTCACAAGAACCGGGCCGCAATTGCCTGCTCCTTTAGCAACGTCACCGCCTGTTTGTAAACGAAACAAGTAATTCACCGCCCAGCCAGCGCCCCTCAATGGCTATGCCACCAACCGCAAAATCGCCCCCTGCCTCAAGCGCAAGTCCGCTTCCACCGCTGGCCGATTCATTTCAACGTTTTTGGTCGTGGCTAGCGCGCAACTAGCACGGGCGACATCCTCCGAGTAATACTGATACAAGCGTAGCAGCACCCACACAAACTCGCACAAGCAGGGTGTCGCTATTGAACTTCGCTCGGCTCCACCAAGCAACTTTGCTGCTATACGCGCTGGGCGGGAGGTCGTCTTGCTCCACCGCACGGATGAACACGTTGGTATCAACTGCGGCCTTTACTGTTTACCAGCCCACGCGCGCTTTGTCTCCGCCCTGATTTCGTCAATCGTGGCAACAACTTTCGACTTGCCTGAGCGAAGGCCCACGAACTCGTCAATAGTCGCCGCAGGCTTTGCCGCTCGCAGAACTCCTCTTCCGTCCGGCAGAAGGTCTAACTCAATCTTGTCGCCTGGCTTTATGCCCGGATGCTTCAACACATCTTTGCGAAAAGTCACTTATCCGCGTGCGGCTACGGTTAAGGTCGTCATGGCTGCACCGGGGCA
The DNA here is from genome assembly GCA_044346745.1 of Usitatibacteraceae bacterium. GTDB lineage: Bacteria > Pseudomonadota > Gammaproteobacteria > Burkholderiales > Usitatibacteraceae > UKL13-2. The sequence continues at coordinate 20,610 of JBIIYQ010000018.1, forward strand.
TCGAAAGACACAACCGAATAGAAGCGCACTTTCGCATTACCGCCGACACGCCCGGCCTTCAGAAAAACCAAACCTTGCCTTATCCACGGGCGTTTCCAGCCATTTACGCCTGAAAACGCCCTTTCCGCCTAGAGTTTTGGTTTTTGTTTGTCAAGAATCTGGTAGTACGTCTCGTTGGGTTTGATCATGCCGAGTTCAACACGTGCTCGCTCCTCGACCGCTACCAACCCTTCTTTCAAATCACGCACATCGGCATCGAGCCCGGCGTTGCGCTGGGCGAGCTTGGTGTTTTTATTTTTTTGTTCCGTGAGTTGTTGATTCACATCCCACACGCGCAGCCAACTCCCCTTGCCGATCCAGAGTGGGTACTGGATCGCAATGATCAGCGCGATCAATGCGTGGGGGAGAAAGCGCATTGTTATCGAGAGAAGGGGTTGTTCGAGAAGGGAGAAGGGGGAAGGGGGAAGGGACGCGCCCCTTTATCAAGCTCTATCAATCTGAGACTTGATGGGAGCCAATTTCGGAGATCACAAAAGCGCATTACAGTCACCATTTTTTCTCTTCCCCCTTTACCCTTCCCCCTTCACCCTTCCCTCTTTTCGCATCATCTCAAGTTGTAATACGCCGACTTGCCCGCGTAACTCGCAGCATCACCCATCTCTTCTTCGATGCGAAGCAGCTGGTTGTATTTAGCCATGCGGTCAGAACGTGATGCCGAGCCGGTCTTGATTTGCAGTGCGTTGGTGGCGACCGCAATGTCGGCGATGGTGGTGTCTTCGGTTTCACCGGAGCGATGTGATATCACGGCGGTGTAATTGGCGCGCTTCGCCATCTCAATCGCGGCGAATGTTTCCGACAAGGTACCGATCTGGTTCACCTTGATCAGAATCGAGTTCGCAACCCCCTTCTGAATACCTTCGCGCAAGATCGTGGTGTTGGTCACAAAGAGGTCATCACCAACGAGCTGGATTATCTTGCCGAGCTTTTCGGTGAGGATCGCCCAGCCGTCCCAATCGTTCTCGGCCATGCCGTCTTCGATGGATACGATTGGATACTTGTCCGCCCACGTTGCCAAGACGTCCGCAAACTGCGCAGACGTGAAGGACATTTTCTCGGCTTCAAATCGATACTTGCCGTCTTTGTAAAACTCACTTGCGGCGCAGTCGAGGCCAATCAAGATATCTTGGCCAGGGACGTAGCCCGCTTCTTCAATTGCTTTCACCGCGTATTGGATGGCCGATTCATTGTTTGGCAGATTGGGGGCGAAGCCACCTTCATCACCCACGTTCGTATTATGGCCTTCCGCGTGCAAAATTTTCTTGAGCGTGTGGAACACTTCGACACCGGCGCGCAATGCCTCACGGAACGTCGGCAGGCCGGCCGGAATAATCATGAACTCTTGCATATCGAGCGGGTTGTCGGCGTGTGCGCCGCCGTTGATGATGTTCATCATCGGCACTGGCATTTGCATTGGTGCCGCACCACCAAGATACCGGTAGAGCGACAAACCCGACTCATCCGCAGCCGCTTTGGCACACGCCATCGATACCGCGAGAATGGAATTTGCACCCAAGCGTGATTTGCCTTCGGTGCCGTCAAGCTCGATCATCGTGCGATCGATAAACGATTGCTCAGATGCATCAAGCCCAATGATGGCTTCACAAATTTCAGTGTTGACGTTCTCGCATGCTTTCAACACGCCCTTGCCTAGGTAGCGGCGCGCGTCTTTATCGCGAAGCTCGATCGCTTCACGAGTGCCTGTCGACGCACCTGATGGCACGGCGGCACGGCCGATAACACCCGACTCGAGCAACACATCACACTCCACGGTGGGATTGCCTCGGGAGTCCAGAATTTCTCTTGCGATTACATCAACGATTGCGGTCATGCTTCTCTTTCACAAAAAACAAAAACGGTTGGAACCGCAGATAAACGCAGATGAGTTCAAAGGCCCAAGCCCATATCGGCGAGTGGGCTTATCTCTACCGCACCACACGTCGCCACAACCATCCACAATGCTCTCTATTTTCACCTGCGTTCATCTGCGCTTCCACCTATGCCATTTACTTTGTCATCAGCGGTAATTCAGCAAACCCCCGCTGCTTCACCAGCGCATCAATTTCTTTCAATACGTAAAGCAGCTCTTGCATCATCGGTAGCGGCCATGCGTTCGGTCCATCACAGAGCGCCTTCTCCGGATTAGGGTGCGTTTCCATGAACACGCCCGACACGCCGGCCGCGACCGCTGCGCGCGCCAACACAGGAACGAATTCGCGAAGACCACCTGACGTTGCACCTTGTCCGCCAGGCAATTGCACCGAGTGTGTGGCATCAAACACGACTGGGCAATTTGTTTCACGCATGATGGCCAGCGAACGCATATCTGAGACCAGATTGTTATAGCCGAACGAAACGCCACGCTCACAAACCAAAACATTGTCTGTACCACTTGCACTGCGCGCTTTATCAACGACATTCTTCATATCCAAAGGTGCCATAAATTGCCCCTTCTTGATGTTCACCGGTAATCCGGCGCTTGCCACAGAATGAATGAAGTCTGTTTGGCGCGACAGGAACGCAGGCGTCTGCAAAACATCAACAACCCCTGCTACCGTTGTAATTTCGTCCGCATTGTGCACGTCCGTTAGCACGGGAACGCCAAGCTGCTTTTTCACCTCAGCCAGAATGCGCAGCCCTTCGTCCATACCAAGGCCGCGAAACGACTTGTCGGACGAGCGGTTGGCTTTGTCGTAACTCGACTTAAAGATGAAGGGAATGTTCAGCGCCGCCGTCATCTCTTTGAGTTGGCCAGCAACATCGATTTGCAATTGCTCCGACTCAACAACACAAGGGCCTGCAATCAGGAAGAAAGGTTTATCGAGCCCAACATCAAATCCACAAAGTTTCATCGAATTACCACCGCAGCTTCGTTCCCGCGAAGGCAGGAATCCAGTATAAAAATTTTCATGAATCACCAAACTTGGGTCCCCGCCCGGCGCAACCCTTCTGGTTGCGCGCGGGGACAGGAGCGTATTCTTGCGACTGCCGGACCGCTTTGTTTCCAGTCATGCGCTTGCCTTCGTTCCCTGCACAACGCGAAGTCCTGCTTCACCGTGTGTCTTCTTGCGTTGCTCAAGTGCGGCCTTTACATAGGACGTAAACAACGGATGCCCAGTGCGCGGTGTCGAGGTGAACTCCGGGTGAAACTGGCAGCCGTAGAACCACGGATGCCCGTGCTTCGCCGGATCAAGTTCGACCATCTCAGTCAGTAACTCGGAATTTGTTCTTGCCGAAATGACCAAGCCTGCCGCTTCGAGACGCGGCGCATAATGATTGTTTACCTCATAACGATGGCGATGCCGCTCGCTAACCGTCGTGTTCTGATAAATCCTATAGGCAAGCGTATCTGGCCGCACCGTACAAGGTTGCGCGCCGAGACGCATCGTGCCGCCCAAACGTGAATTCGCATCGCGTTTTTCAATTTGGCCGTCGTAGTTTTGCCACTCCGTAATCAGCGCAACAACTGGATGGGGGGTATCGGCGTCAAACTCGGTTGAGTTGGCGCCGGCAAGTCCAACTACGTTGCGTGCAAATTCAATGGCCGCGATCTGCATCCCCAAACAAATCCCCAGATACGGAATCTTGTTTTGCCGCGCAAATTTCACTGCCGCAATCTTGCCCTCTGTACCGCGTTTACCAAAGCCACCGGGAACCAACACTGCATCCATACGCGCAAGTTGCTCGATGCCCGACTTCTCCATATCCTCGGAATCAAGGTAGTGGATGTTCACGCGGGTACGGGTCTGAATACCGGCGTGAATCAAGGCCTCGGAGAGCGACTTGTAGGAATCGGCGAGGTCGACGTACTTCCCTACCATGGCGAGGTCAATCTCAGCGACCGGATGTTCCAGTGCATCGATAATTCGCTCCCACTGTGTGAGGTCAGCAGGCTGTGGCGTCAGATGCAGCTTACGGCAGACGATTTCATCAAGCCCTTGCTTGTGAAGCATCTTGGGAATTTTGTAAATCGAGGTCGCGTCGTAACACGAGATCACCGCGCCTTTATCGACGTTGGTGAACAACGCAATTTTGCGGCGCTCTTCTTCGGGCAGCGGACGGTCACTTCGACACATCACCACATCAGGCTGAATACCGATCTCCCGCAGCTCCTTCACGCTGTGCTGCGTAGGCTTAGTTTTGATTTCACCCACCGCCGGTAAATACGGCACCAGTGTGAGGTGGATATAGCAGGTGTTGTCGCGGCCTTGCTCGACGCCCATCTGGCGAATGGCCTCCAAGAACGGCAGTGATTCAATGTCGCCAACGGTGCCGCCGATTTCGATAATGCCAACTTCTGCGTCTACAGTACCGGCAATGATCGAGGACTTAATTTCATCGGTGATGTGCGGGATGACCTGCACCGTCGCCCCGAGGTAATCACCACGACGCTCTTTATTGATGACACGCTCGTAAATCTGGCCAGTCGTAAAGTTGTTGGCCTTCTTCATCTTGGTCGAGACAAACCTCTCGTAGTGCCCGAGGTCGAGGTCGGTTTCTGCGCCGTCGTCGGTCACAAAGACTTCACCGTGCTGGAAAGGAGACATGGTGCCGGGATCCACGTTTATATACGGATCCAGTTTCATCATGGAGACTTTGATGCCGCGCGATTCAAGAATGGCGGCTAGTGAGGCGGCAGCGATGCCCTTCCCTAGCGAGGAAACTACACCACCCGTGACGAAAATATACTGTGTCATGGCCAATATCCGGGAAGGGATGGGTTGGAAATTCAAAGTATAGCTTAGGAACGGGCCAAGGCGTGCAAACATCAGGACGTGGGGAACTCGCACGACGCACCCCTGTTCCAGCACCTTTCCGTCATACTTCGCAATCTACTGATCGTTCAAGCGCGTATGAAATTCACCGAAAAGCCAGTTATCAGCCTTGTCGCTAATCGTGCCGCACATCGTGTGGTGATCGTCGATCAGACGCAGTTGCCGTTTGTCGTTGAGCCGCGTGCCCTGCTGTCATGGGAAGACTGCGCCGAAGCCATTCGCGCTATGCGGGTACGGGGTGCACCGCTGATCGGTGTCACTGCGGCATACGGGATTGCCCTCGCCATGCAGCGGGACGCGACCGATAACTCACTCTTCAGCGCAAGCAGGGCGTTGGCGGCAACTCGCCCAACTGCGGTGAACCTAGCATGGGCGCTGGATCGAATGGAGCGACGGCTGCTGTCGACCAACCCAGCTGATCGCTCGGACGTCGCTTGGACAGAGGCTGACCAAATCGCGGCTGAGGATACCAAAAACAATCGGATGATTGGCGAACATGGTCTCGCCATCATTCGTGACATCCTTGCCCGATCCGGCCGCACCGTGAATATTTTGACCCACTGCAACGCCGGTCGGATGGCGTGCACAGAATGGGGCACTGCCACTGCGCCCGTTTATCTGGCACAAAAGGAAGGTTTGCCGGTACACGTTTGGGTAGAGGAAACGCGCCCACGCAATCAGGGACTCATCACCCAGTGGGAGTTGGCCGACGCGGGCGTGAATCACACCTACATCGTTGACAATACAGGTGGACACTTGATGCAGCACCAAAAGGTGGATATGGTAATTGTTGGTGTTGATCGTGTTTCACGACGCGGAGATGTGGCCAACAAGATCGGCACCTACCTAAAGGCGCTAGCCGCACGAGACAATGGTGTTCCCTTCTACGCCGCAGCGCCGATCTCAAGTATCGACATGTCAATCGAAGACGGCGTCCCTGAGATTCAGATCGAGGAGCGAGATACCAGCGAGGTGTGTATGGTCCGCGGCTGGGATCGCGACGGTTACATCACGGACGTGCGCTTGCTTCGCCCTGGCACAGCTATCGGCAATCCCGGCTTCGATGTAACGCCGTCGCGCCTTGTCACGGCTCTCATCACCGAACGGGGTATCTTCGCGCCTGAGGATCTCGCCAGCGGCCTGGCTGCGGAGACCACAAAGTGACATTCCTGAATCTAAACAATGTCTCACATCTACCGTTGCGTCGTGAGGTGATTGATACGGCACTGCGCATGAATGCGGCCGGCATCAACCAAGGCAAGTCCGGCAATGTCAGCGTGCGTGTGACTTCAGCGCATTGCGTTTTGGGCGGTTTTCTTGTTACGCCCACTGGATTGGACTACGAAACACTACAGCCCGAGCAGATCGTTTTTGTCGACATGACGGGCGCTTATGAAGGAGACGTGTTGCCTTCGTCCGAATGGCGCTTTCATCGCGACATTTACGCGGCGCGCCCCGAAATTCATAGCATCGTTCACACGCACTCAATCTTCGCCACCACTCTAGCAAGCCATCATCGCGACATTCCTCCGTTTCATTACATGATCGCCATTGGAGGCGGGCGCAATATCCGCTGCGCACCCTACGCAACGTTCGGCACTGCGGAGCTATCGGCGGCAGCCGTGAAAGCGCTTGAGGGGAGGATGGCTTGTCTACTCGCGCAGCATGGCAGCATCGCGTGCGGCGAGAATCTCAAGAAAGCACTCGCGCTTGCAGTCGAAGTCGAAGTTTTGGCAAAGATGTATTGGCACGCTCTGCAACTTGGGGAGCCGCCTCACTTGAGTGACGATGAAATGGCAAGGGTGCTTGAAAAATTTAAAACCTACGGCCAGCAGCCTACCGGATCGTAAAGAGTTTTTTTCTTATGTTTGGCGCATGAACTTTGCACAAAGCTATCAGCTTTTGTCGCAGACAGTCATATGCCAGAGGTTAGGCGAGGGCGCGACAGAACATCCAGTATGGGATAATTTGGGGCCATTAGATATATGTGTCGATGCCATGACATTGACCGCCCTCCGGAGAGCCGTATATGCATGCACAAGCCACACCCGCGTTGATTAACGACGCGCCGACAAAACATCAAGAACTGTTGGCGTGGGTGGGGGAGGTTGCCGCACTAACACGACCAGATCGTATTTATTGGTGTGATGGCTCGAACGAAGAATATGATCGCTTGTGTGGTGAGTTGGTTGCAGTTGGCACGTTTCGTAAACTCAACAACAGACTGCGTCCAAATTCTTATCTGGCCCTATCCGATCCAACCGATGTTGCCCGCGTTGAAGATCGGACCTTCATTTGTTCCGAGCAACAAACTGATGCCGGGCCGACCAACAACTGGATGCCCCCTGCGGAGATGCGCGCGACACTCAAGAGATTGTTTGCCGGTTCAATGCGCGGACGCACCATGTACGTGGTGCCATTCAGTATGGGCCCCCTCGGCTCACACATCTCGCACATAGGCGTCGAGATCTCGGATTCCGCTTATGTTGCCGTCAACATGAAACTGATGACACGGATGGGTAGAAAAGTACTTGATGTGCTCGGTGACAATGGCGAGTTTGTTCCCTGCCTCCACTCAGTTGGCGCGCCGCTTGCGCAAGGCCAAGACGATGTCGCGTGGCCGTCGAACAAGGAACATAAGTACATTGTTCACTTCCCAGAGACCCGCGAGGTTTGGTCGTATGGTTCGGGCTACGGCGGTAACGCGTTGCTCGGCAAAAAGTGTTTCGCACTACGTATCGCTTCCGTCATGGGAAAAAAACAAGGCTGGCTTGCCGAACACATGCTGATCCTCGGCGTAAGAACACCTGCCGGAAAAAAACACTACGTAACAGCCGCATTCCCCTCCGCATGCGGCAAAACGAACTTCGCGATGATGATCCCGCCGGAGCACTTCAAACAGGCCGGTTGGGAAGTGACGACCGTCGGCGACGACATCGCGTGGATCAAACCCGGTGCCGACGGAAAGATGTACGCCATCAACCCCGAAGCGGGCTTCTTTGGAGTTGCACCGGGTACCTCGTACGCAACAAATCCGAACTGCATGGAGTCCCTTAAAGCGAACGTCATATTTACAAACGTTGCGCTGACTCCGGAAGGTGATGTCTGGTGGGAGGGTATGACCGAGACGCCACCGGCGTACTTGACCGATTGGCAGGGCAATGCTTGGACACCCGATTGCGGTCGACCCGCCGCGCATGCCAATGCACGCTTTACTGTGGCAGCAACGTCCTGCCCCTCGCTTGACGCGGAGTGGGACAACCCGAGCGGCGTGCCAATTTCAGCGATGATTTTTGGTGGTCGACGCTCAACGACGGTGCCACTTGTTACGGAAGCGAACAGCTGGAATGACGGCGTGTACATGGCCGCAACACTGGGTTCCGAAACCACGGCGGCAATCGTCGGGCAGGTCGGTGTGGTGCGTCGCGATCCCTTCGCCATGCTGGCGTTTTGCGGCTACAACATGTCCGACTATTTCGCGCACTGGGTCGACATCGGCAGCAAAACGTCGTGTACGCCAAAACTGTACTGCGTGAACTGGTTCCGAAAGGGTGATGATGGGAGATTTATCTGGCCGGGCTTTGGCGAAAACATGCGGGTTTTGTCCTGGATTATCGGTCGTGTGGAAGGTACGGCTGAAGCTGATCAAACGGCGCTTGGTGCAGTCCCGCGTTACAGCGACTTTAACTGGAGCGGGCTGTCATTCGACGAGCAAAAGTATCAATCGATCAGCGCCGTTACACAATCGCAGTGGCGGCAAGAGCTCAAGTTGCACGATGAGCTGCTGATAAAGCTTTCGCACAATCTTCCTCAGGCGATGCGGGTTCGTTACTCCACACTCAGCAACACAATCTAGCTAGCGCGTAGCCACGGCAGAGGCTATTCTCCGAGCGGGCACCGCGCGGCTTACACAGCGGCCCGCGCCCTTCGCGCAGCCGCTTGCTCTTCTTCTAGCCTTTGCTGCTCTAGAAAGCGATTCTGCCTCGCGATTTCCACACGCGCCGCCGCTGAATTGCGTTCCGCCTCCGCCCGTCGGGGACCTTCCTCAACTACACTGACCACCCGTCGCTGGTTTTCTTGAGGACGTTGCCGACGTTCCGCACGACGTTCATTCTGCGTTATTTTGCTAGGAACACGAATGACTTGCCAGCAACGCATTGCTTCGCAGTGGCCAATCGACTGGGCATCGCAGCGCACTCAGTGTCGCTCAGTGCGCGATCTAGCTCGGACACCGAGGTCAACTATTGATACTGGCATGTTCCACGGACCATATACGTTCTCGGACAAGTTCTGCGTTTTAGAGTGATTCTGCACACACTGCCCCTAACACGCCGGTTCGATTCCCTCACGTAGGGCCGACACTATTTTTCCCCCTTTTCACAGGTATCGGCAATTTTTTTACCTTCCATATTCATGGTCATACTGCCGCGCGGGCTGTTGACATTCATTTTCATTTTGTACTCGTCTTTGCCGTTGTGTGTCAGTTTGCCATCACCTGTGGTACCGTCGACACACTTCAACGACCACGTAACGGTATTGCCGTCAATCTTGGGTTGAACGGGGTCACACTTACCTTCACCGCGCGGCATCAGCGGGGTGCTTTGTTCATTCCACTTCGCTTCGCCCGGCTTGACACACTTCGTTACCGTCATGCCGTTGGCCATTCTTGCCGCCAGCTCGGGAGCCATGCCCGGCATGTCTATTTTGCCGGTGATCTGCCAGAGTCCGGGCGGCATTTCTCTCATGTCGGCGGCTGTTGCTCTTAAGCCCGTCACGCTAACTGCAAAAAACATAAGCAGCAAAAGAGGGTTCCTCATTACTCGTTCTCCAATCAGCGGTTGGCAAAGAATCGATGCTACGCCGCAACCGACACACTGGCAACAAGGTACAGGCATGCTCGCAGGACGGCAATCCCACAGTAACAAGCATGTATGATGTATCTCAACCACAGCACCCCGATTTGTCGGCAAAATGGTCGCAAACAATAGCGGCGGGGTGAAAATACATGGAAATCATGTCGATGGAGTTTCTGCAGGCGTTGCTGGCGATTATCGCCATCGATCTCGTGTTGGCGGGCGACAACGCCATCGTGATTGGCCTTGCGGCGCGAAATCTACCGCCCCACCTGCAAAAGAAAGCGGTTTTCTGGGGTGCCATCGGTGCAGTAGTTGTTCGCGCCGTGTTGACAATGGGTGTTGTCTGGCTGCTAAAGATCCCTGGCTTTCTTCTTGCCGGCGGTCTCGCGCTTATCTGGATCGCCTATCAGTTGGTGGCGGACGAGGGCGGAGAGCACGACCACATTCAGGGCGGAACCACCTTCCGGCAGGCGATTCAGACCATTGTGGTCGCGGATGCCATCATGGGCGTGGACAATGTGCTTGCCGTTGCGGGTGCGGCCCACGGCAGCTTCCTCTTGGTCATCATTGGCTTGCTGGTGAGCATCCCAATCGTGATGTGGGGCTCGACGCTGATTCTGAAATGGGTCGAACGGTTCCCACAGATTATCGTTTTTGGAGCAGGTATTCTGGGTTGGACTGCAGCCAAGATGATCATGTCTGAGCCGCTCATCAAACAATTTTTTGTCGAACACCACGAGTGGAGAATCGTTCTCTATGTGTTCTGTATCGGCATCGTGATGTGTATTCCGCTGCTAAAGCGCCTCCAGGGCCGGTTATCAGCCACGCCGATTTGTTTTGCTTTCACCATCGTCTGGTTGACGGTGTTTGATTACTTGGAGGAATACACCGCAGCCAGGTACTTTCCGACAGGCGACGCGCCAATTGCGATGGACCTCATCGATCTGGTGATGTGGGTAGGCTGGATTCCGTTCGTCATTATGTTGACGAAGGCTCTTACACCAACAGCACCACCAGCAGCACCGAAAGCCGCCGATCAGGCGTCGTGATGCACCGCGCGGGCGCGAAAGCCGATTGCGGCCAAGCGCCCGACGATCTCGTCGATATGCGACGCGTTGCGCGTCTTAAGAACAAATTCCACCTCGGCACTTTGCACCGGAAGGTTGGTAAAGGCGCGTTGGTGATGCACTTCTTCGATGTTGGCATTCGATTCGGCGATCACACTCGTGATCTTGGCCAGCGCACCCGGTAGATCGCGCAACTCGACCTTGATGCGCGCCAATCGGCCGGAACGCACCATTCCGCGCTGGATGATTTCAGCCAGCATGAGTGGATCAATATTTCCGCCGCACAACACCAAACCAACTTTGCGACCGACGAAACGATCGCGGTGACGCATCAGCGCCGCCAACGAAACGGCACCGGCACCTTCCACCACGGTTTTTTCGATTTCGAGCAACATCACAATGGCTTGCTCGATATCTCCCTCGTCGACCAGCACAATATCGGTCACGAGCTTCTCTACAATCGCAAGCGTGTGTTTGCCCGGCTCCTTGACCGCGATCCCTTCGGCAATCGTAGAAGGACCGTAACTCGCCGTGGTGTGGTTAATGGCCGCGAACATGGATGCATAACGCGTGGCCTCAACACCAACCACGTCTATCGATGGCTTTAGGGCCTTGGCGGCGGTGGCGATGCCAGATATCAGTCCGCCGCCCCCAACAGCGATGGCGAGAGTATCGATATCGGGTTGCTGCTCTAGCATTTCGAGCGCAATCGTGCCCTGGCCGGCAATGACCTTTTCATCATCGTACGGGTGGACAAACACCAGTCCGTGTTCCTCCGCCAGCGCAAACGCGCGGGCTTTTGCTTCATCGAAGCCTTCCCCATGTAACACCACCTCGGCACCGTGGCGACGCGTCATCTCCACCTTTACATTAGGCGTGTAGAGCGGCATCACGATCACACTGGGGATGCCAAGGCGGGATGCGTGGTGTGCAACCCCTTGGGCGTGGTTGCCGGCACTAGCGGCAATCACACCGCGCTGCTTCTGCGCTTCTGTCAGCGATGCCAGTTTATTCAGGGCACCACGTTCCTTAAAGCTTGCTGTGAACTGATGATTTTCGAACTTGAGATAAACCTCCGCGCCGGTAATCTCAGACAACGTTCGCGAATACAAACATGGCGTTGTGACAACATGCCCCTTCAACGTTTGCGCTGCATGCTGGATGTCGGCGAGACTGATCATTCGTGGCCTATTGAACCTGGAGTTCGTGAAAACTCACAATGCTGCGGCCGACTTGCGACCGTCAACGTTAAGAAAGCGATAGTCCACCTCAGGCACCCTACCTGAAACCAAATCCGCGAGTGCACGGCCTGAGCCCGGCCCCTCTGTCCAGCCCAAGGTGCCGTGTCCGGTATTGAGAAACAGGTTTGAGTAGTTGGCGCGCCCAATCAGCGGGCGGTTCGACGGTGTGGAGGGCCTGAGTCCCGTCCAATACTGGGGTCGGTCGTAGTCAGCGGCGTTGGGGAACAGTTCACGCGCCCTTTTGATCAACGCCTCACATCGAACCATATTAAGCTCGGTGCTGTAACCAGCAAGTTCGGCCGTCCCAGCGATGCGCATACGATCACCAACCCGAGAGAACACGATCTTCATCGCCTCATCTGTGAGGCTCACCTGCGGGGCACCGCTAAATCCCTCGGTAACTAGTGTCGCCGAGTAACCCTTCGCCGGATACACAGGAATCGAAATACCAATCGTCTTTAGCATTGGCGTACTGTAGGACCCCAAACAAACCACGTAGGCGTCTGCCGACATTGCTTCGTAGCTAACGGACTCTTTGTGTTTGACCACTACACTCGAAATGCGTCCGCCCTCAGCACTCTTGTCCACGCGCAAGGCCTCAATGGTGGTGTCGTACATAAACTTCACCCCGCGAGCCGCTGCAAGTTTGGATAAATTCTGCGTGAATTTGAACGCGTCGCCGGATTCATCGGATTCTGCGTAACTCGCGCCCCGCAGCTTGGCTCCCAGACTGGCCAGCGCGGGCTCGATACGAACCGCCTCTTCACGGCTTATCACGTGGCGCTCAATGCCGTACTGCGACAGCAATGTACAGGCCTCGGCAGCTCTGGCATAATCGGACGCTTCAGTATAGAACTGCATGATGCCGCGGGTCAGATGATCGTATTCGATACCCGTTTCTGTGCGCAACGCCTGTAGCGATTCGCGGCTGTACAGACCGAGGTTCACCATCTGCTGAATGTTAAAGCGATATCGCGAGGGCAAACACTCGATCAAGAACTCAAGCCCCCATGAAAACTGCTGCCAGTCTAGTTGCGGACGGAACAGCAGCGGCGCGTCCTCCTTAAACAACCACTTGATCACCTTCATAGGCGCTGATGGCGCTGCCCAAGGCTCAGACTGTGAAACCGATACTTGTGCACCGTTGGCAAAGCTCGTTTCAAGTCCGGCGGCGGGCTGCCGATCAACAACAACGACATCTTGGCCGAGCTTCGATAGATACCAGGCAGAGGACACCCCGATGACTCCAGCCCCCAATACGATGACTTTCAAAACCTGCCTCCAATGACCAGCCCCGAGAGTGATTGGCTGGTAGAACGTGCTCAAACAACGAATTCGTGCAGAATCCGCGACGGCGCAGTCTATGAGAATGCGCTACTATTGTCAAAAATGACGGTTACCAAAAAGCATTTACAAAAGAACCTCGCCGCATGAACAACACCCTCAAACACTTTGTGCAGACCGCTTGTACGTTTGACCCGTCCGATAGCCTGCTGCCCTTTAACGTCGATGGCGTGCTTGCTGGTTGGATGAAGAAGTCATTCGCTGAGCGCCTTGAAGCGTGGCCGGAACTTTTCGTTTTAAGGAATCGCGGCGTGGGCATGATTGGCGATTTTCCTAACGCGGATCACCGCAGCGCGGCGATGGCGGAGGTGGTGGAGACGCTCGCCACCGAGGATGTTATTCGCGGTTGGCGCAACGAGTTGGTCGATGTTGTTGAGACCTTTCATTCACCACCGTTGTTCTACATCGAACGGGCTACATCGCGTTACTTTGGCTTCACCATGTATGCCTCCCATTTAAATGGTCTGACCGCCAGAAATGGACAACCATACATGTGGCTCGCCAAACGTTCTGCAACGAAGTACATGGATCCGGGCAAACTCGACAACATCGCCGCCGGTCGTATCGCGCGTGGATATACGCCGATGACCACCCTGATTAAAGAGAGTTTTGAAGAAGCAGGGATTCCAAACGAGCTCGCCAAACTGGCTCGCCCGGCCGGTGCTGTGCGTTGCAAACGAGAAGTTGAAGAAGGGTTTCACAACGAAGTGGTGTTTGTACACGACGTCATCCTGCCCAATTCATTTGTGCCCTCGCCACAAGATGGAGAGGTGGACAGTTTCGAATGTGTACCTATTGCGGATTTGCTTAAGAGACTTGAAAGTCCGTCGCAGTTCACCATCGATTCTGCCGTAGTGATCGTTGACTGCTTTATCCGACGCGGTTACATCAATTCTGATCGGGAAGACTATCTCGATTTGATCCACGCAATACGCCCTTAACGGATCATCATGGATCCGGTCGTCTTGTTTTTTGTCCTCGGTGTGGTCGCGCGTCTGGCCAAAAGTGATCTGCGCCTGCCGGAAGCGCTGTACGAAACACTCTCCATTTATCTGTTGCTCGCCATCGGTTTAAAAGGTGGTGTTGAACTCGCCAAACACCCAATTAGTACAGTTGCGCCACAGGCGATGGCGATTGTGGTGATGGGCTTGTTGCTACCGCTACTCGCCTATCCGATCTTGCGGTTTGTCGGCAAGCTTAACAACTTCGACGCAGCCGCGATTGCCGCGCACTATGGCTCGGTATCCGTAGTGACGTTTGCAGTGGGTCTTGCCTTTGTCACCAAGCGCGGCGTTGCATATGAAGAGTACATGCCTCTGTTTGTCGCGTTGCTGGAGGTTCCGGGTATCGTGGTGGGTATCCTTCTCGCGCGCCTTCACACTCTAAAGACCGTACGTTGGGGAGAACTTGCACACGAGATCATGTTCGGCAAGTCGGTGGTGTTGCTCGTTGGTGGCTTGTGCATTGGCTGGCTGGCAGGCCCACAGGGCATCGACCCGATGCGCGGCCTTTTCTTCGACCTGTTTAAGGGCGTGCTGGCTTTATTCTTGTTGGAAATGGGGCTCGTTGCCGCGAGCCGCCTTGGCGATTTGAAACGTTCCGGCCCCTTCCTCATCGGCTTCGGTGTACTCATCCCCGTACTGTTTTCATTCATCGGCGCCGCACTTGGTACGCTGATCGGCCTATCGTTGGGCGGCACGACGCTACTCGCTGTGCTCGCCGCAAGCGCCTCTTATATT
>JBIIYQ010000096.1:0-11023 GCA_044346745.1 Usitatibacteraceae bacterium
CAGCCTGTGAGGCTTTGGATTCGCGGCGCGACTGCACAACCAAAAACACCGTGTAGGCAACCAACAATACAAACATGATGATGGCTTCGACGCGATTGATCGCTCCGTCAAACATGAAGCCGACCAACAACAAGCTTGCGCCGATCATGATCGGCACTTCTTGACGGATGATCTGACGGTTGATCATCAGCGGCGCGATCACGGCACACACGCCGAGGATGAACAGCACGTTAAAAATATTCGAGCCGACCACGTTGCCGATGGCGATATCCACCTTGCCAGCCATGGCGGATTGCACTGACACCGCCATTTCCGGAGAGGAAGTGCCAAACGCGACCACGGTCAGCCCGACTACCAACGGCGATACACCTACCGAGATTGCGAGCTTACCCGCGCCACGCACCAGTGCCTCCGCGCCAGCAACCAACAGCGCCAAACCGCCTACAAACATCATCAGTGTCATCATGATCGTTCTTTCTCTGTTTTCGCAAATAGTCGCAAGCTAGCTCAGATTGGGCGTTGTCAAAAGCGTTCCCAAGATCCGCTCTATGCGGTCGACAAATAGGCGAGCCGAACCGGCTCCGCGCCGTGTATCTTTTCCAGCCGCCGGACAATAAAGTGACCGCGCGCCATGTTCTGAAAGTGTTCGATGAACAAGGTGTTGATGAGCGCGCCAGACGCTGCGCCGATAATGGGAATCGCCTGTGCGGCTGCCTTTTCTGACACCACAATGCCGAATCGCGACGCAATCAGTGACGTCAGGCGAACTAAAGCCGGCGCCCCAGCCTTGCTCATACCTTTCTCCGCCAAAAACTTGCTCGCCTCGGAGACGGCGCCCGACATCGCCAGACGCGCCGCGAAGTACCCGGACTCCGCGGCATCGTCGCCCGCTGAACGACCGCCCATGGCAAACACTGTTAGACAGGCGAGCCGGGTCTCGATATGCTGAATATTCTCGCCCTCACTTTTGGCGATATCGGCCACAGACCTTAGCATGATCGTTGTCGAGATTGGTAACTCGACACTGAGCGCGAACAGGCCAAACGCACCACCCACCGCGCCGGACGTCGCTGCCGCAAATTTATGCGCGCGATCACGCGTCAGGTTACTCTTGCGAGAAGTTTCGCTGCTGATGGAGTTGACGGCCACATCTAGCGCTTTCATCATGGCGGCCTCGGACGCCTTTTGCACCGTCGATTGAAACCGTGCCGGCAACATTGCCATACCGCGTTCAAGCGGCGAGCCCAACATTGAAGACAACCGCGCGGCTAAGCCGGGGTTCTCCAACAGCAACTTGGCACGTTTTAGCTCTGCGAGTTCCGCTTTTGAGATAGGCATGGGACGAGTTTATCGCTGAATGACGCCGGTCAGAACGTTTATGAGCAGCCGGCTTTCCCGCTCACACACCTGCGCTAGGCAGCCTCACCGAGATAGGCCTCGCGCACGCGCGGATCGGTCAACAGGGAACGCGACTCGCCTTCAAAACTAATCGCACCGCCGTCCATGACGTACGCACGATGGCTGACTTGTAGCGCAAGTTTTGCGTTTTGTTCAATCAGTAAGATGGTGACGCCGGTGGCCGCCACTTCACGAACCACAGAGAAGATTTTTTGCACCATGATCGGCGCAAGCCCCATCGACGGCTCGTCAAGCAGCAGCAACTTCGGCCGCGACATCAGTGCGCGTGAAATCGCCAACATTTGCTGTTCACCACCGGAAAGTGTTCCCGCCGTCTGCTTCGCGCGCTCCTTTAAGCGCGGAAATCGCTGATAGGCAATTTCCATGTCGCCGGCGATGCCGGCTTTGTCGTTGCGACAGTAGGCACCCATTGCGAGGTTTTCCTCGATGGTCAGGCCGGGGAAAACACCGCGACCTTCCGGCACCAAGGCAAGCCCTTTCTGGGAAATCCGATGCGGGGCCACACCAACGATACTCTGCCCCTGATAAAGAATGTCACCCGCAGTTGGCTTCAACAATCCGCTGATGGCTTTCAGCGCAGTCGTCTTGCCGGCACCGTTCGCGCCGATCAATGTGACGAGCTCACCCTCATCGACGTGCAGCTGAATGCCTTTCACCGCCTTGATGCCGCCGTAGCCGATATGTAAGTTGTTTAGGCTCAGCAAACTCATGCGGCCGCCTCACTCTCAACGTCGGCACCAAGGTAGGCTTCGATCACCTTGGGATCGCGCTGCACATCCGCAGGCACACCTTCCGCAATCTTTTTGCCGTAGTCGAGAACCGCCATACGATCACAGAGGCCCATCACGAGCTTGACGTCGTGCTCGATCAGCAACACCGTCACACCGCGCTGGCGAATCGATTCAATGAGTCCGCGCAACGCCACTTTTTCCGTTGCATTCATGCCGGCGGCTGGTTCATCAAGCGCCAATAACTTTGGATCGGTCGCCAGCGCCCTTGCGATTTCGAGACGGCGTTGATCACCATACGAAAGATGTTTGGCGACGTCATTGGCGCGATGATCAATTTGTACAAACTGGAGCAGTTCATGCGCACGGGCTTCGATGGCTTGTTCTTCGAGGCGCGTCGCACCATTGCGCAACATGGCGCCAAACACGCCGACTTTCGTGCGGACGTGCCGACCAACCATCACGTTTTCAATGGCGGAGAGATTCTGGAACAAACGAATATTTTGAAACGTCCGTGCAATTCCGCATTGGGCGATACGATCAGGGGTCATGTTCTGCAGGGTCTCGCCGTCAAACTTGATCGTGCCGCCATTGTGCGGATAAAGACCGGTGATCACATTGAACATGGTCGTCTTACCTGCACCGTTAGGGCCGATGAGGCCGAAGATATGCCCCGCCTGAACACTAAATGACACTTCCGAAAGTGCGGTCAGGCCGCCAAACTGTTTGGTGACACCGTCGATTTCGAGGATCGCGCTCATGCCGCGCCTCCCGCATCTTCCCGCGTCAATTCGCGTTTGCGGACTGCCGAAGGCAACAAGCCAGCGGGGCGGTAAAGCATCATGAGGACCATGGCAAAGCCGAACAGCAGCATACGCAGAACATCGGCCTCAATGATCTGTCGCCCGAACAAAAAGTGTTGTGCCGGCTCGACGGTATAACGCAGCACTTCGGGAACAAAGGACAACAGCAGCGCGCCGAGCACGACGCCCCAGATATTGCCCATGCCGCCGAGAACCACCATGGCGAGAATCATCACCGATTCGGTCAGGGTAAAACTTTCCGGGCTAATGAAGCCCTGTATCGACGAGAACACACCTCCCGCCACGCCACCAAAAGACGCACCCATGGCAAAGGCCAGCAGCTTTAACTTGGTGGTATTGATACCCATCGCACGTGCAGCGAGTTCATCTTCACGAATCGCCTCCCATGCCCTGCCGATGCGAGAGTTTTGTAAACGCAAATTGATGATGATGACTACGACAAGTACTGCGAGAAGCAGAAAGTAGTACTTGATCTGGCCGTTTAACGCGTAGTCACCAATCCGTGTGGTGCGACCAAAGTCCAAGCCAAACAACTTGATCGAATCAATGGTTGCGATGCCTTTCGGGCCGTTGGTGAGATTGATCGGCTCGGAGAGGTTATTCATAAAGATACGAATGATCTCGCCAAACCCGAGAGTCACAATCGCGAGATAGTCCCCCCGTAACTTAAGCGTCGGCGCACCGAGCATGATGCCAAACAGGCAGGCGACCAACGCACCAATCGGCAGAATGATCCAGAACGGCAGGTGAATACCGAAGTGCGGTGAAGCGAGCAGTGCGTATACGTAGGCACCGACTGCAAAAAAAGCGATGTATCCCAAGTCCAATAGACCGGCAAACCCCACCACAATGTTTAGCCCAAGCGACAACAGCACAAACAGAATCGCAAAGTTGGTCAGCCGCACCCAGGCGGTGCCCGCCATCGACAGTACAAACGGCAGAGCGACTAATGCGACCACAATCATCGCCACACCCAAGGTGAGGACCAGCGGGCTTTTGCGGAATCGTTCTGGCAAATAGGAGGTCATATTGATTTCGCTAGTGGCGTACAGGCGGCGGCACAGGCCCCTGCGAGCGCAGCCGAGGTTAGACGTGTAGAGGCGCAACAGCGCATCGGCAAGCGCAGCAGCCCAATCGTATTAAGCACGGTCGGAGACCCGTTCACCGAGCAACCCCTGTGGTCGAAACACCAACACCAGGATCAGCACAATGAATGCAAAGACGTCTTTGTAGCTGGAGCCAAACACGGCCATATTGCTGTTTGCTTCGCATAACGCACTGAAGCCCGGAAGAAATTTATTCAGCGTGCAGACGTTGGTCAGGTCCCCCATGTAGCCCGCGCCAAACGCTTCGATTAGACCAATGAGGATCCCACCGAGGACCGCGCCACCCAAATTGCCGATACCGCCCAATACCGCCGCGCAGAACGCTTTCAGCCCGAGCAGGAATCCCATTTGGTAGTGGGCGATGCCGTAGTAACTACCAATCATCACACCGGCGATGGCACCCAAGCCTGCCCCAATGACAAACGTAAATGAAATGACATGGTTGGGAGAGACCCCCATCAGGCCGGCCACGTCGGGTCGTTGTGACACCGCGCGCATGGCGATGCCAATTCGCGTTTTGTAAACCAGCGCAATCAAACCGGCCATCATCGCAATCGACAACACCATGATGGCAATCTGCACATTGGTGATCGTTGCCGCGGTTTCCGAGCTCGACAACGCAAATGACTGCGTCTTGATGATTTGCGGGAACGGGATGTAGTTGCGCCCCCAGATTAGCAGCGCCAGGTGTTGCAAGATCATTGAAACGCCAATGGCGGTTATCAGCGGCGCGAGGCGCGGCGCACTGCGAAGCGGACGATAGGCAACACGTTCGACCATATAGCCGACCGCCATACACGCCGGAATGGCGGCAAGCACGGCAACAAGAACGATCGCCAACGGCGGCACACCCGATCCGGCCAAACCGAGGATGACCGACATCGCAACCATCGCGCCGATCATCACCACTTCGCCGTGCGCGAAGTTGATCAGCTGGATGATGCCGTACACCATGGTGTAACCGAGCGCCACCACGGCGTAAACGCAACCAAGGGTAAGCCCATTAACGAGTTGCTGCAGAAAGACATCCATCGACGGATATTAGCCTATGGGTTGCGGTTATTCACAAAAGAAAACGGCACCGTCTCCGGTGCCGTTTTGTTCATCTATGTCGCGATTACTTCTTTGGCGCTTCAGCAGGCTTCGCTGGTGCAGCTGCCGGAGCAGCGGCGGCGGGAGCCGGCGTCGCAGGTGTGCCAGCCGGAGCAGCAGCTGCCGGTGCTGCTGCAGGTGCGGCAGCGGCCGGCGCTGGTGCAGCGGCTGCTTCAAACTTGGTCGCAACACCGTTCTTGACGATAGAGACCGGGTCGATCTTGCCGTCCTTACCCAAGAAGATGGTGATTTCAGCGTCTTTGCGGTCACCCTTGGCGTCAAACTCGACTTTGCCCGTAGCACCCGTAAAGCTAACGTTGAACAACTCAGGTGTGAACTTGGCAGGGTCGACAGAGTTGGCTTTTTTCATCGCTTCTACCACTGCGAGGGTCGCGTCGTAGAAATACGGCGCATATTGCAGCACGTCGGTCTTGAACTTCGCCTTGAAGCCATCGGTGAACTCTTTTGACGCAGCCGATGCCGGCAATCCAGCTTGTGAACACACCAAGCCGTTAGCCGCATCGCCAGCCAACTTGAACATCTCGTTGGTACAAGCGCCGTCGCCGAAGGTAAAGGTCGCCTTGATGCCCAACTCACGCGCCTGCTTCAGCAATGGGCCGCCGGTTTGGTCCATACCGCCGTAGAAAACGACGTCAGGATTTTTCGCCTTGATCTTGGTGAGAATCGCTTTGAAGTCGGTTTCGGTGTCGGTGGTCTGCTCGTTGGCGATGATGCCGACTTTTGCTGCCTTGAGGGTCTTTTCAACTTCCTTGGCTAGGCCTTCACCGTAGGCAGTCTTGTCGTGGGCAATCGCCACTTTTTTGCCCTTCAATTCACTGGCGATGTAGGCCGCGATTGCAGGACCTTGTTGATCGTCACGGCCAACCGTACGGAATACGGTCTTCAAGCCGCGTTCGGTGATGGTTGGATTGGTTGCCGAGCCAGAGATGGTTGGGATGCCGGCTTTATCGTAGATCTCGGAAGCCGGGATGGTCACACCGGAGTTCAAATGGCCGATGACCGCCGCGACCTTGGCATCAACCAATTGCTGCGCGATGGTGGTACCGACTTTTGGATCACCCTCGTCGTCTTTGCTGATCATTTCAAGTTTCAGCACTTTGCCGTCGATCTTGATCTTCTTGGCGTTGGTCTGGTCGATGGCCAGCGCGACGCCGTTTTCGTCGTCTTTACCCAAATGCGGGGTTTTCTTGGTCAACGGGCCAGCGTGGGCTATCTTGACCACAATGGTCGGCTCGGCAGGTGCCGCAGGCTTGGCTGGCTCAACCTTTGGTTCTTCTTTGCCGCAACCAACAACGCCTGCAGCCAAAAGTGCAGCAAACACGAGTTTGTATGAGTTTTTCATGGACAGCTCCAGGGGTAGATTTCGAAACTTCTGGTGAAAGGTCATCTAGAAACGCCCATAGGAGGGCGCCAACTACTTACTCAACATCCTGACGCCCCCGTCATTCGACGGAAACGATGGCATAAACCGGGACAGGAAACTTGCAAATGGACTAAATCCGCGGGAGGCGGTGACCCCTCCCTCGCGGCGCGAACCAGCTGCGCAGCCTCGCATTATGCTGATGGCAAAAATTACTTGTCAATCTGAACCGGCGCGAAATTTGGCAAACGTGCGTTGGCACCACAGACGAGCGCCGACGATCGCGGGAACGGGGACTCATACCGGCCACAAGCCAGCCAGCCACCCTGCATCGCCACACCTTGAAGACTCCGCCAGCGTTACTTCTTGCCAGGCGGCATATCGAGCACCGCTTTCACCATTTTCTGAACATCGGCCTCAGGCACGTGGCCGTGGGGAGGCATTGGCACTGGTCCCCAGACGCCCGAGCCACCCGCCTTCACCTTTGCGGCCATTTTCTCGATCGCCGCCTTTGCGTCCTTTTTGAAACCATCCCGGTATTTGTCAGCGACATCCTGATACGACGGGCCCACCAACTTCCTATTGTCCGCATGGCAGGCTGTACAAGCATATTTCTTGTGCAACTCATCGATCGCCGCGGCATTGCCTGCGGCAAGAAGTGTGGAGGCGGCAAAAAAGACGGGGATCAAACGACTCATAACTTTTCCTATTGTTGGATAACGCCGAATGCGACATCCCGGGGAAGAATTTTCTGACGTACGGGCGAGACTATACAAAAAAACGCCATGCCGCGCCTCGGGGCAGGAAAGCAGGATTGTGCTAACTTATTGGCTGTTACGCCGCATTGTCGCAAAGCCTTCAGTTCAGATTCAGATCCGTGATGAACTCGTCGTGCGGCGCGTGCTTGTTTGTGTGGTTCAGATCATTCCAATTGGGGTCGTTATGTTTCTCGCCGTCGTCGCTGTTGTTATCCTGCTCATGAAAATCGCCGACATCAACCCGGTTGCCAATTGGGACTGGTGGCAAGTAATGCTGCCGTTCGCACTTCTCTTCTTTTGGTGGGAGTTCTTGTCGAAGTGGATTGGCTGGGATAAACGCACCGCCGAGAGAAAAATGGCTGAAGACATGAAGCAATCGCAGGAAACCAAGAAAAAGAATCGCGGCTTCTAGCTTGTAGCAACTAAGGCGAGCTCAATCGCCGCCCCGAGGCGTTGTAACTTTGCGTCTCCAGTTGTCTCTCCGACCACCATCAAACCAACTGGGGCTTCACCATGCTGGTGACACGGCAACGACCAAGCGGGCCGATTCAATACGTTGTACGGGGCGGCATTACGCAAGGTCAGCGAATTAATACGGTAAAGATCGTCCTCCGACCTGTCTAAATCAGCCATTGCGGGTGCCACAATCGGCACCGTCGGCGCGAGTAAGGCGTCGAAGGGCGACGTCGTTTTGTCGGCTGATGCCATCAATTTCAATCGCAGCGCCTGAAGATTGCGGTAGTCAGACTCTTTCATTGCCGCACCCAGCATCAGCCGCTTGGCAACCCTGGGGTCAAACTGCTCGTACTGTTTCTCCAGCCGCTCGCGATGCAGCTGGTAGGCCTCATACCCAGAAAAATTCACCAGCTTGCTGCCATCGGCTTCGTCTTGCAACTCTTGAAACACGAATTCCTTGATTGTTGCACCGGCACGGGAGATTCGCGTCAAGGCCGACGCAAACGCACGCTCAACCTCGCGATCCAACTTATCAAGCATGATGGTGGTAGGCACACCAAAGGTCAGGCCGCGCAAACTGGCGGGTTCGCGCGTTGAAATCGATTCACCCGCCATTACACGATCAAGCAAC
This sequence comes from Usitatibacteraceae bacterium, assembly GCA_044346745.1. Classification (GTDB taxonomy): domain Bacteria; phylum Pseudomonadota; class Gammaproteobacteria; order Burkholderiales; family Usitatibacteraceae; genus UKL13-2. Next base: position 8,396 of record JBIIYQ010000096.1, read on the forward strand.
ACGCAACAATTCGCCGACACCCCAAGCGGCCCGATGGAATCGCGCGTATGCGATAGCGGGAATGCCCCGGCCAGTGGCACTCGTGCTTGCGTCGGTTTGTAGCCGGTAAGCCCACAAAACGCTGCCGGGATCCGCACCGAGCCACCCGTATCCGAGCCAATCGTCGCGGCTGCCATACGGTCGGTGATACTCACCGCGCCACCCGAGGTCGAGCCACCGGGTATCCGTTTTGTGGTGCGATCCCAAGGATTAAGGGGCGTGCCGTAATGGCTGTTGGTGCCATGTCCCCCGTAAGCAAACTCGGTCATGTTGGTACGCCCAATCAAGATCAGGCCCGCTGCTCTTAATCTCGCGATGGCCGGTGCGTCACGTTCAGCCGGAGGTGCGTGCGCCAATATCGTTGAACCGGCCCGTGTCACCTCACCGGCCACGTCAAACAAGTCCTTGATGGAAATTGGTATTCCTGCAACCGGGCTGGCCACCTCACTACGGGCGCGAGCTTTATCGGCTGCGCGGGCGGCACGCCGCGCACCGTCCCGATACACCTCGATAAACGCACGCGCGCCCTCGCCTGCTGGGTCGTCGATAGCCTCGAGACACTGCTCAACGAGCGCCTCAGACGTTGTTTCGCCCAAACGTAGCTCTTGGGCGATGTCTATGAGTGTTTTCATGGGACTCTACAAGGGGAAGAAACGCAGTTTAGATCACGGAAGACATCAATCTACCAGTCCACTCCTACCTCTTCGGGTGGGGAATCATTGAACTGCGACCGTTACAGTCTCAATGTGCGTGACGGGTGCACAAAATGCATCCGTACTTCGGGGTCGGCTCATTTGGGCCGACCCTTTTTTATGCTTTGGTCAGCACCCATTGGATGACAAGTTTCGCCACAAACCCGAGCATGCCAAATCCGAGCGCCAGGAACAAAACAAACGTCCCCATCTTGCCCGCTTTGCTTTCCCACGCCAGCTGGGCAATGATAAACACCATATAGAGCATAAATGCGGCGAGACCAAAGCTCAGACCGAAAGCCGAAATCTGCGCTTCGGTAAAGCCAAAAATCACCTTGCTTCCTCGGCAGAATCGGGCCGCAGCCGGGGCGGCAGAGTGGTCGTATCAACCAGATCCCGGTACGCATACCAACTGGCATGTCCGAGCAGAGGAATGACAAAAATCAGCCCGAACAGAACCGTCGCGAAACCGACCAGCGTGAGCAACATCAATAAGGCCGCCCAAAGTGCGATTGGCAGCGGATTCGCCTGTACCACCCGCCAGCTGGTCAGCACCGCTTGCATCGGCGTGATATGCCGATCCAACAGCATTTGCATCGCGACCACGCTTGAGGCAAAGACGGGTGCTGCCAACACACCGCCCAAAATCAGCCATAGCTCAAAAACATGGGAGCTCGGTGCAACAACGATGTAGCGCAAAAAATCCGCCGGACTATTGATCGGTACCGGCGCAAACAACGTTATGAAGGCTGCTGAAGTCAACACCCAGCCGGTGCCTGCCAGTGCCAATAGCAGACCGAATCGCACCAAACACCAATAACTGGTGGGGTCGGCGCGTCGATTTTCTCCCCACACCGTCCACGTCCGCATGAGCAGAGAGAAATCGGCGGGCTCGCCTCGTTCGAGCGCCCGACTCAACGCATACAGGCCGGTCGCGAGCACTGGAGCCACCACCAGGAAGCCCGAAAACGCTCCCGCCAACAGCCAAAAGCGATCACGCGCAACAACAAGCAACACGAAGCCGAAAACCGCCACCGCCACACCATGGGCGAGGCTTACCATCGGGCAGCGCCACATATCGCGCCAGCCGTTCGCCAGCCAGCGAAATGGTTGCCTTAGCGATACCACCCGAACTACCGCTTGTTCGCCCTGCGGACGATTGAGATTCATCGGTTTCGCGAGGCTTTATTGATCGGACGTCAGCGAACCGCGTCCGCGATCGCCCGACCAACTTCCACCGTCGTCGCCGTGCCACCCATATCGCGTGTGCGGGGGCCGTCCACCAACACGGTCTCGATGGCTCGGACGACTGCGTCAGCAGCCGCTTTGTGGCCAAGAAACTCCAGCATCATGGCCCCCGACCAAATCTGTCCAATCGGGTTGGCAATGCCCTTGCCGAAGATATCGGGGGCGCTGCCGTGTACCGGTTCAAAACAGCTCGGGAACTCACGCTCGGGGTTAAGGTTGCCAGATGGCGCGATACCGATCGTTCCGGTACAGGCCGGACCGAGATCAGACAGAATGTCGCCGAACAAATTGGATGCCACCACCACATCAAACCAGTCTGGGTGCAACACGAAGTGCGCGGTCAAAATATCGACGTGATACTGAGAGGTCTTGATGTCTGGATAACGCGCCGACATTTCCTTAAAGCGTTCATCCCAGTAAGGCATCGTGATGGCGATGCCGTTCGACTTGGTGCAAGATGTGACGTGCTTTTTGTTGCGCGTCTTTGCAAGTTCGAAGGCGAACTTCATGATGCGGTCCACGCCACGCCTCGTGAAGATGGTTTGCTGCATCACGGATTCATGCTCGGTACCGGCATACATACGCCCACCGATACTCGAATACTCGCCTTCATTGTTTTCGCGAACCACCCAAAAATCAATATCGCCGG
>JBIIYQ010000019.1:0-35512 GCA_044346745.1 Usitatibacteraceae bacterium
CGCGTAAAGAACGGGCGACAAGCCCCGAAACAAGGGTAAGAACGAGGAAAAATGATCGTCTAGTTGCAATTCTCAAACACGCTGCGTAAAAAAATCGAACCGACAACGGTTCCACTGCAGTGCAAGGGTTTCGAGAAGTGCCTAGAGAAACTCTAGCGGGCGCACTAGTTTACAAGCACAAATGACTGAAAACGCCCGTATTTGCTGGTGGGTGAATCTGCCAATTTATCCCATGCATGGCGAACCGTATCAGAATCTCGGCAGCCGTAACTGCCGGATGGCCACACCCTACGGCGCGTCAGCAAATTTCTCCGACAAAAACCTGCCTTGAATTTGCAGCATGGTCACATCTTCGGCGAACGCTTCCTTTACCGCGCGTCCCAAGTTTTCTTCCAGCAGTTTCAATTGCGAAATCAGCAACATCTGTGGTGTTCTGCCACCATCGTCCGTATGCAGCTTGGTGTAGGCCAGCGGCAGGCGCAAGTAAGTGGCAAGGGTGTCCGGCAAGTAGCGGGTTAGCGTCTGCAAAACGTCGTGGCGCACGCTGGCGGCGAGTGCCCCACGCGCCGTGAGCTCCTGCAATTTTGGCAAGAGCAATTCGGTATGTTGGCTGATCGTGTTAAGCAGTTGGCCCGCTTCGGGCGGGACTTTGTTGGCTGCCATGTTGATCAGTTCTTGCAGCCGGTCGCGCAGATTGTGCTCGTCGAACTGCGCACGGGTGATGCGCTCGGCAACATCGTCACGCGGCACGAGTAGTGCCACGCCCACGTATAAGCCAATCACAATTGCCCACCAACCTTTGTCGATTACGCCACCAAAAAAAAGCGCAAGCCCCAACAGTGCTGCGATACAGCCCGCAATATGTTGATTGCTGTACAGGTACAGCAAAAAGCGCACACGCCCAGATAACGGCGTCACTGATAGCCCCGGATTTCCTTGAAGGCGGCTCTGAGTCCTTTGCGTGCATCAAAGACGCGCCCACCGGTTAATTGGGCGATACGTTCCAGTTGCGTCTTTTCGGCCTGACCAAACAAAAGACCGAACACCGGAATGCCGCGCTCGGCGGCGGGCCGTTGCTGATGCCACGCGACAAAATCCTGCTCCGTCATGCCACTTTCGCTCTTGCCATCGGTCATGACAACGACGCTGTACTGACGATCTGGCGATTTTGCCCGATCTACCTGCGCGGCTTCGAGAGCGACTTTGACAGAAGAAAAAATCGCCGTTCCGCCCTCGGCGCGCAACTTGCCCGCGAAGTCCCTGACGTTGCCGAATGTGCCGTCAATTTTGCTGCCGTCATCCGGGATATCGAAACGTATAGGCTCGCCGGGGCTGCCGGCAAACGGCAAGAGGTAAACCCGTTCGCGCGTCTGGAACCGTGCGTAACGGCCCGATAACGTGGCATCACTTCCGGCCAACGCGCCCAGAGCGGTACGCAATTGCTCGATGCCTTCTCCCTTCATCGAACCCGAGACATCGAGCACAAAGTAAGTCGATGCGGGACGCCGCAGTTGCCCTTGGTAAGCATCAATGAGCGAGTCCAGCACTTCGCGCGACGCTGGGAATGGCAATTCGGCGAGTGTCCGTTTGGGGATCGACGCGGCTGCTTCGACATCCGGGATGATCGGCCGACGCAGCGTACGTTGCGTGATCTCGCGCTGTACATCCGGCGAACGCAAGAATTTCACCAGCCCATCGTAGGCTTTGCGTTTGCCGTCATTGAGCAACATGAGCGGGTAGTCTGCAGTGACAATGCCTTCTTTCGGATAAATCGGCGTCAACTTTTCGGCTAACTTGCTGTCCGCATTCAGCTGCAAAATCACAGACTCATAGTTAATGATGCCGTCGAACCGCGCCTGCTCGCGAACGTAGCTTTCCGCTAGCCAGCCGGACGAGCCTGCAGTCAATTTTTGTCCGACAAATAACGCGCGCAGCTCTTTGGTTTTAATATCGGCGACGGTGAGGCCGTCCTGTTTGTCCGCGAGCGCGGCCGCAATGCCGACCAGCGCGGTGAACCCCGTATTTGAAGATGCGGGATTGGTCATGCCATAGGAGAGCTTGCCACTTGCGGCGGCACGGGCGATCTCTGCCCAAGTCGGGTCAGTTTTATCCCATCCGAGCCCAGTTGCCTTCGATGATTTGACGCCGAGGATGACTGGTGCGGCCATGATGCGCTCGGAAGCACGAATCTTTGCCTTGATGCTGGGTGTTTGCTGGAGGTACTTACCGTGGGAGACCCAGACGGCGTCGACGTTTTCTCCGGCGTCAAGGCGTTCCACGGCATCGAGTGAGCCCGTGTAGATAAACTCAATCGGGCTGCCGGCGGCTTTTTCCATCCGCGCTTTGAAGGGCTCCATATCCTTGATTTCTGAGCCGGCGAGGACGCGCAATGTACTGCTGGACACGCCTGTGGCGTTGTCGGCTGCTGCCGGCTTGTCACTTTTACCGCAGGCGGCAAGCAACAAAACAAGCAACAACGCGGGCAGCAAACCTGCCGCACCCGCAATCCGATCATTGCGGAACATCAGATTCTCCGGGATCGGCTACGACGTTGAGCGCAGAGACGCCCGCGACACCGCGTCGCGTGGTGATTTCTTTCTCGGCGCCGTCGATCAGCTCTTTGAGCATCGCATTGTTTTTTGCCATGTTGTCGAGCGCTTGACTGCGGAATTTATCCATCGAGTCTATTGCCTTGGTGGTGTTCTCAAACGCCGCCTTAAGTTTGTCGATGGCGACCACCGGATTTGACGAGAATTCGCCGGTTTGTTCAACATGCTTGCCAAGCATTACGGAGGTTTGCTCAATCAAATCGCCGATGGCACTTGAACTTGCCTTTAGCATTTCCATGACTTTGATTTGCGTGCCGGTGGCGCGTGCAACCGCCTGCGCGGTGGCGAGCGCACTCATTCCAGTGGTCGCCATGCGATCACAGCCATTGATCAGTTCGCGACCCGTTTTTTTTAACACGCCAATTTGTCTATAGGCATTTACATTCACCGCCTGCTGCGCGAGCAAATCAGAATGGGCCTGGCGGGCGTAGAACAGCACCTCCTGCTCGATGGCCTCAGCCTTCAACGGATCACTCGACTTCAGTCGAGTGACCTCGCCCGCCAAACGTGTATCAAGTTTTTCCGCAAAGATCGCGGCTTCTTTGACCTTGCCCATCGCATCCCATAACTTGGCTTCCATTTCTCCCATGGCTGCGACATCGCGACGGATTTCATCCTGCGCGCTGCGAAGTTCTTCCATCAGCTTGCTAATCTGCCCGCTGGCGGACTCGTACTTGCGGAAATATGCCTGCAGTTTGTTACCGAACGGAATGATGCCCAGCAGTCTATTGGGGGCGAGCAAATCGCCTTCTCGTGCGGGATTCAATTCCTGGAATACGTTGCGCAGCCCGTTAATCGCCTTGAACGCAGCGCTGTCTTCCATTCCGACAAAATTCTTGTCCATGAATCGCTGCGATACCGCGCTTGAGTTTGCGATCGATTGGCGGCCCATCGCGTGTGCCGCATCGAGTTTGGCCTTGAATTCTTCCGATCCAAGATCGGCGTCGACAATGCCTTGTGCGAAGCGTTCGACCTTGCTGTCAAGAGCAGCCATTTCATCCGATTTGATCGGCACCATATCATTCACCGAGGCGCGCGCAACGGGCAGGAGCACTTCTGGTGGCGCAAGCGTGATTGTGCCAAGTTCAGCCGCAGTGGTCAGGTCGGGTTGTACGCTCATTTTGATATCTCCTTAGAAGAAGCTGGCACTGGGGGAGCTTGCCGACCGGGTACCGGAGCAAGCAATTTGGATTTGTCGGGGGATGGCAGACTGGGTGTACTGCTGGCTTGGTTCTGTCCGGTATTGTCGCGGCTGCTTTCAATGGCAACAATCATGCGCTCAAGCATATCGTAGGCAGGCGCATCCACCAAATCAACAAGGTCCGGAACGGCCAAGCCCTTGGCTTTGGCGGCGGCGCGAATTGCCTCCAAACTGCCGCTGCTCTCGGAGCGATAACCATACTCCGCTGCAATGGCGAGTATCGAAGGGTCCGCCATTGCCTCGACAAAACGCACACCCTTATCAGACAGAGCAACCATCACGTGTTTGGTAAAAATGGTAGGGCGAGGATACAGCAACACCATTTCAGGTTTTGACCCCTGCCGAAGCGCGTATTCAAGAAACTGGGCTTCGTAGATCCACACGAGCGGGGTTTTGCCCATGCCGATGGCGAGGTAATCCTCAAACGGACCCGATGATGAGCTCTCTTGAAAACCCTGACGTGCAAACAGCGGCGCGATTTTGCGTGCTGCGGCGTCGGCTTGCTCTGGGGTGGCGACCACTTCCGCACCATTTAATAGATACGAGGAAAGTGCCAGAAATTGCGCAGCAGAATTTGAGGTGCTGATATTGGTGGTCGATACCAGTACCGATTTGCCGACCGCAAATGCCGTGTTGTTGGGCAGATCACGCCAGCGTTTGCCCGCAGCCATCAATTCGAGCAACTTCGCCATGTCAAGAATCCAGTAGGCACCTGCTTCCTGTTTCACAATCCCATTGGAAACCAGTGTTTCGGCGATGGGCTTCCAGGACGCGACCACCATGGGCGTCGCAAATGCGGTTGTGGATTTTTTGGCACCGGTAGTCAGGCGAATTTTTTCAGCTGCAGGCTGCCCCGCCGGAAATGCGACATCATATGTTTTCAAATCTGGCAGGCCGGCTATCTCCCGCGAACCTGCCTTATGGACATCCAACGCGATGTTGTACTTGCCCAAGACTTGGAGTAGCCGCTCATCTTTAAGCAACGGGATCTTTTCGCTGCCACTCACCACGCGCACCGTGATCTGACTCGCCGCTTTTGCGGTGGCCTGTTTTTCGGTCGACTTATCTGAGAACGAATGCCAAATCCCTGCACCAATTCCAGTCAGCAGCAGCACACCGAGTATCGGTCCCAGCCATTTTTTGAAATTCATAACGATCTTGGTTAAGTAAAGGCGCGAATATGTTATCAGGCCATGGCGACACAAAGTATGAAAATGCAGTCAGATCTTGACTCGCCTGTATAGGCTGTTGACTCGGCATTTGGGATGCAAGATGCACCAACAGAAACGCCGGTGCGGTAGTGCAAAAACAGTACCGTAGCGAAAAAAAGCCCGCGAGTTGCGGGCTTGTCGTAACGCAGAGCGTCAATAGGGTAAATCGTTTACGCAATCGCCCGATACGCCGGCAGCGTCAAGAACTCCTCGTAGTCGTCATTCATGATGAGTTCTTCAAACATAGCCGCGCCGGCCACATATTTGCCTGCAGCGTAGGCAGCCTCACCAACAATACCCGGTGTTTTGGTGAGTTCATCGGCGATCAGCGCCTTGACCATGTCTTTGGTGACCTTGCGCCCATCACTGAGAACACCTTTCGGAGAGCGAATCCACTGCCACACCTGTGAGCGCGAGATCTCGGCAGTGGCCGCGTCTTCCATCAGGTTGAAGATCGGCACACAGCCGTTGCCGCCCAGCCACGAGCCGACATACTGAATACCAACTTGAATGTTGTTGCGTACGCCAGCTTCGGTGATCGGCGCTTCGGGACCGAAGTCGAGCAGATCACTCGCGCCGTAGTTAACGTCGTCGCGTTGACGGTGAATTTGGTTTGGTGTCTTCATGTGTTCATCAAAGACTGCTTTTGCGATACCGACCAACCCGGGATGAGCTACCCAAGTGCCGTCACAACCGTCGGTGACTTCGCGTAGTTTGTCGGCTCGGACTTTTTCCATTGCAGCATCGTTGGCGGCCGGGTCGTTCTTGATCGGAATTTGTGCGGCCATACCGCCCATCGCAAACGCACCGCGTTTGTGGCATACCTTGACCAGCGACAGCGCGTAGGCGCGCAGAAACGGCGCCAACATGGTTACCTGTGCACGATCCGCCAAACAAAAGTCTTTGTTCAAACGGAATTTTTTGATCGCTGAAAAAATGTAATCCCAACGGCCGATGTTAAGACCAGCCGAATGCTCGCGGAGCTCGTACAAGATCTCATCCATCTCAAAGGCGGCAACAATGGTTTCGATGAGTACAGTGCCCTTGATCGAGCCTTGCGGAATCCCGAGGTCAGTTTGTGCCGCGACAAAAATATCGTTCCACAAACGTGCTTCTAGGTGTGACTCCATTTTCGGGAGGTATAGATACACACCGCTGCCGCGCGCGAGCAGCGTCTTGGCGTTGTGAAAGCAGTACATCGCAAAGTCAAAAATGCCACCGGAGACGACCTTGCCGTCGATCGTGATGTGTTTTTCGTCGAGGTGCCAACCGCGCGGACGCGGGAACAACACAGCCGGATTGTCGTTCAATTTGTAGGACTTCTCACCTTGCTGAAAGGTGATCGTGCGCAGATTTGCGTCGCGTAAGTTGATCTGCCCGTCGATCATGTTGTGCCAAGTCGGACAGTTGGCGTCTTCGAAGTCGGCCATGAAAGTGTTGGCACCGCAGTTAAGTGCATTGATCACCATCTTGCGATCGGTCGGTCCGGTGATCTCCACGCGGCGATCTTGGATGTCTGCTGGGCAGGCGGCGACTTTCCAGTCGCCATCACGAATCTGTTTGGTTTCAGCTAAAAAGTCTGGCAATAGACCTGCATCAAATCGTTTTTGGCGGAGCGCGCGTGCGGCAAGCAACTGCTGGCGGCGCGGCTCAAAATTGCGCGCGAGTTTCGCAAAGAATTCCAGCGCCCCAGGCGTGAGGATGGACGCATATTCCGGAGTAATCGGGGCGCTAATGCTGAGTCCGGCAGGCATATTGTGCAAGGTGTCCATGGTGATTCCTCGTAGGCAAAATTGTGATTCACACTATCGCAGTTGACGGCTTCTGATGTTCGCGTCAATTTCTGCGTCAGGGTATCAAGCAAAGAAAGCAAAAGTGTATTACGATACTAATAATTCGATAATAGGCAAGAAAACATAAGCATTTAATACTTTGGCGGCTAATCGGCGCTCAGTCGTGCGCAACTCAGACCTTCATAGGACGGAACAACATGGATCGATTTAAGGCATTGCAGACCTTTTTGGACGTCGCCAAGACGGAAAGTCTTTCGGCCGTTGCTCGCGAAGAGGGTGTTACCCCGGCGATGGTGGGGAGGCGTATCGATCAGTTAGAAGCAAGAATCGGCGTAAAACTTTTCAAGCGCTCGACACGCAAGATCACCCTCACGCCGGAAGGGTCTGCTTTCTACGAGAGTGTGCGAGATTTCATCAACGATCTCAATGCCGCGGAGGAAGCGATTGCAGTCGGGGCAAAAAACGCCACCGGCAGATTGATTATTTCCGCACCAACCGCATTTGGCCGTAAACATATTGCGCCGCACGTACCAGCGTTTCTTGCTGAAAATCCCAATCTGACCGTCACGTTACATCTGTCGGAACGCCTTGTTGATCTAAAGAACGAGCGGGTTGACTTGGCAATTCGTATTGCCGATCTCAAGAACGCCGACTTCATCGCGGTCAAGTTGGCGCGAAATCATCGCGTGGTCGTTGGGTCGCCAAGTTACATCAAACGGGCGGGAAAACCGCAAACCCTTTCCGACTTGGAACGTCACAACTGTTTGGTCACTTCCTCCGAAGACGGGCTCTCTGATACCTGGCATTTTCAGGACAACGGAGAGTCTCAGCGGATCAAAGTGGCCGGCAACTTGCACTGCAACGACGGTGGTGTTCTGACCAAGTGGGCGCTGGCGGGACAAGGATTGGCGTGGCGCAGCGCTTGGGAAGTCTCGGATGAAATTGTGCAGGGTCGACTCGTGGAGGTGTTGCCGAAATTCTCGGCGCCGGGCAATGACATTTACGCGGTCTACCCGGATCGCAAGTTCCTACCTGCAAAGGTTCGACTTTTTATCGAATTCCTCAAGCGGACTTTTGGCAACCCACCATACTGGGAGTCAAAGCGCTAGCCCAAGCACCGCCTCTCGCCGTCGATGCCGGTTGTTTACTGCTGGGACACCCTAGGCGTACGCTCTTCAGTTCTTTGTTGAGCCGCCTTGGTATCGGCTTGAGGTACTCTGCCTTCACTTGATGGATTGCGCGCAGAAGGCTTGTCTTCGCGCGGCTCCTTTGGCTTGCCGACGGCGGTGACGGGGCTTTGAATCTGCGGCGGGGAAATACGGTTCGTCTCCACGCGAGGAGGATTGACGAAGCTGCCCTCTGGTCTCGGCATTCTGGATTCGGCACCACGGGATTCCCCGCGCACTTCTCGCGCCTCTCGCTCTCCGCGCTCGGTGCGTTCCAATCCGTCTGCCCGCTCAATTCGTTCGCGTCGATGTATTTCACGTGCCATCGGCTGGCTCTCGCCGCGTAGATTTGGCTGCGCACCTTGTGATGGAATCGTCGTGACCGAGTACCCGGTGCTGGAGGGCGCGAGTGGGGCACGCTCAGCAACAGCCGCGCTGGGTGACGGCCATACTGGGTCTGGATACGCCACAGGTCGTGGGTTGGGCTTTGGACGCGCGATTGGCGTTGCCGACTCACCCGCATTCGCGGGAGTCGGCGTGACGTTGAGCGAACCTGGCGCGGTGGCCACCATGGGTGCAACTGGAGCGCTTGGCGTTGGGATCGATGCCGACTGGCTGGGTTGTTGAATCGGTTGCACACTTATCTGCTGTCGGGGAGCCTCACCAGAGATCCAGGTCGGGCGGCGCACCATAGGCGATTCGCCGGCGACCGCGGCTGGTCGCGATAATGCGCCCGTTGTCGGTTGTGTCGGAGCCGAGGGAGGTGCGGTCGGAACCCACGTCGGCGGATTACCTTGCGCGACGTCCATCGGATCACGAGCGGGCTTCACCATACGTCCCGTTGCACCACTGTTTATCATCGCTGAGCGCCACACGGGTTCGCCACGCACCATCACGTTTTGATTCGCCAATGTCCCTCCCGCACCTTGATTTCGATACTGCGTTGGTGAAGTAACAATGGTGTTATTGGTGACGTAATTAATGTTTCGGATGTAGGTCGAGTTGGTGGTGTAAGCGGGGATAAAGTGTTCTCGTGGCGCGAGGGGAAACCAGCCGATTGGCTCCCCAACATTTATCGAAACATGAGTATTGCCCCTGCCGTACCAGCCGACAAGCGCTGGCGCATAAACCGGGCGGTGGTGATATCGACCTGGTACCCAATACCAACGAGTTCGAAGTTGTACCCAGCGCCCATAGTGGAAGGGGGCAAAGCCCCACGGTGCTTCGTCGATCCAGGTCCACCCCCACGGGCGTACATACGACCACGCGCCATAACGATAGGGCACCCATCCTGACACCACAACCCGCGGTGTCCACAGCCGCCCATACTCTGGCTCGTCGATCCAGTCGCCGTTTGCATCAAGTTCCTCGTAACCAGTCATGAACGGCGACAATATGCGTTCAGTTGCATAGCGCTGGTGGGTCTCATCCCAGCGCGTGTCGCGATTCTCCGCCCAGCGGTCAAACGCGTTCTCGCTTGCCTTGTCAAAAATGAATGATGATCCCCCGCTTGTGGCGCTCACGCGTAACGATTTCCCGGGTTCAATTTTTAGTCGTGCGCCGCCATTGTCGAAGCGAGCCTGGCCAGCATAAACAGATATACGGGTTTCGTTCCGATCTTGCATCGCCTCGATGCGATATCGACCGTTTTGCTCGAGTGTCCATGAACCCGCATCCGTGTCAATGCGAAATTGATCGCGATACACTTCCTCCGCCTCGGTGAGAATGGCATATCCACGTACCCGAATGTTCACGTTGCCACGCTGTAGGTGTAGGCTGGTCTGCACGTCATCAACCACGACGAAGTCGAGCGTCGTGTTGGCATCCAAACGGACTGCTGATGCACCAAAGCGCACTTCGGCGCGACCGGGGCCGTTGGTCCAAATTGAGTTTTTGCTAGTCACCGGAAAATTCACAAGCGCTCTTCGCCAGCCCTCTTCACGATCAGCAAAGAACGACACATCACCTTCGACCAACACTACGCGTCCCACGCGCGATGGCGGATGGGTCGGATCAGCGCGTGCAGATGTCGACGCGGTCGATAGCATCAAAGTTATCGCAGCTAGTCCTGCGGCGACAAACGATCTGGGTCGCCCTGAAACTGGAACCATCGAATGGTATGTTGCGGTGCGGTAGTGCATGTGAGCTCCGTGGACAGTGTCTTGTCAGGGAAAACTGTGAAACCCGCATTACGGATGAATATTGCTACTAGCGCAAAACGCCGAAGCGGAGCGCATCGTTGACATGGCGATCGCCCAGCATCCAAGGTGGAGCCTGTCGACATGAGCCTTAGCAGATTGTGACCCAGAGCTATTTCATGCGAACATGCGAATAGGTTCAGCCAAAAACGAGTCGCCGTCGCCTTTCTGCGACATCTCGGCGCTGTTGATTTGCAATTGCTTGTCGGCTATTGGTGGCTTGGTTGCGGCAGCAATTTGTACCTATCAATAACAAGTGAAAGCGATATTCGGAAAAGTATGGACGCGAAGATAGTCTTTACGAAAACAGCGAAGGGCCTCACGCAAGTAAATCAGAAGGCGCAGTCGTTGTCCCGGCAACTGACCAAAGTCCTTAGTGCGATTGATGGTCGCTCGTCGGTAAGCGAGCTGTCTGACAAGGTTAAACTTGCGGCCCCCGCACTCGAAAAAGATTTAGCGCAGTTAAAGAAGGACGGATTCATCAAGGTGTTCGAGGTTAAGTTTGAAGAGCCTCTGTCTGGGTTTGGCGACGATGATGATGACTTCGATTTCACCGCGCCAGCAAAGATGGCGGCGGCGTTGGAACAGCCGGTTGCGGTGTTTGGGCCGTCGAAGTACCGATCACCCGGGCAGAACGAACAAGTCGCGCGCGCCGACACAACAGTTGCGCCAACGCGGGATGAGACTGCCGAGATAGCAGCCAAGATTGCCGAGCGAAAGAGCCAAGAGGAAGACGCCAGTATCGCGCCCGAAGCACTAGCCGCCGCTCACGCTACCGCGGAGAACGCGCGGGCCGAAGCAAGAGCGCGCGCAAAACGGGAGGCACAGATCCGAGCCCGACTTGAAGTTGAGGCAAAGGCGCGAAAAGACGCCGAGACTCGTGCAATTGAAGAGGCGAAGCGCGTTGAGGTAGTGGCGGCAAAATCGCGTGCAGACCTTGAGGTCAGGTTGGCCGAAGAGGTGCGTAAGCGCGACGAGATCGCTGCGTCGACGCAGCGTTTGACGGATGTGCAGCAAGCGGAGCAAGCTGCCGCGCAAAAAGCACTTTCGGAAGCCCGCGCAAAAGCGGAAGCCGAGGCGAAGGCCTTTGCTGCAGCGAGAGAAAAAATTGAAACTGAGGCCAAGGCACTTTCGGAAGCACGTGCACTCGCAGAGGCCGCTTCAAAACGTCAGGAGGAAGAACTTGCCGCCGCACAGCGTGCCCTGCGTTCACAGCTGAAGGCGGAAATTGAAGCCAAAGTGCGGGCCGAAATGGAGTTATTGTTGAAGTCCGACCTTGAGGAGAGTGGCAGGGCGGAAGTGGAAGCTGCGATTCGTGCGGAAGCACGTGATGAGGCGCGCCGTCAACTCGCGGAACAGCTTGGTGTCGAGCGGAATTCGCTCGCAAAGATTGAAGCCGAGGCGAAAGAGCGTGCCGAGATTGAGGCCAAGCATATGCTGGCGGAGCAAGAGACGCGGCTGCGTGCGGAAATGGAATCGCGTTTGGCTGAAATTGCGGCAGAGAAAGCGCATGTTGAAATTGAAGCGCGCAAGATGGTTGAGGCTCAGGCTGCGGTAGCCGCTGCAACGGCAGCTGAGTTTGCGGCTCGACTCAAGGCCGAGGAAGAGGCAAGGCGACTCGCCGAGGTAGAAGCGGAATCGCGACGCGAACGAGATGCTATTGAACGCCAGCGTTTGGAAACAATCGCGCGGGAAGAAGCGGTTGCGCGGGCAAAAGCCGCCGCGGAGGCGAAAGCTGCGGCGGATGCAACAGCGGCAATGGCCGAGCGGCTCAGGGTCGAGTCTGAGGCGCGTGCCGAAGTCGAAGCGGCTACCGAGGGACGGCGTAAATCAGAGGCGTTACGCGCATCGCGCCTGGAAGCGCGCGCCAGAGAAGAGGCTGAACGACGGCAACAATCTGAAGCAGAGATGCAGGCCAAGCTAACCGCGGAGAAACAAGCGCGTATTGAAGCGCAGGCTAAGGCGCTGCTGGAGGCGGAGAGTAGAGAAAGGGCTTTACGGGAATCTTCGGCGGAGCTTGAATCAGAAAGGCGGTTGCGTGAAGCAGCGGAAGAGCGTGCACGGCGTGAAGCCAAAGCGCGCGAGATTGCTTCGCGTACAGTGGCACAGCAGGTGGCGGAGAAGGAAAAACTTGCCATGATCGCCGAACAGCGAATTGCTGAGGAACGCGAGGGGCGCGAACGCGCTGAGGCAAAAACGTATGCAGATGAACATGCTAAGGAGGCTTATCGGCAGGCACAGGTTGCGCGGCTAAAAGAGCTCACCAAGCAAGCAGAACGTAACGCGAGTCTGCCGGCGAAAGTGACCGATGGAAAACGCAAACGACCAAAGCGCAAGAGAGATGTCCCGATTGGCACGGTAATCACCGTTGGTGTTATTGCCGTGATTATCCTTACCGTGGTGTTAGTGCAGGTAGTGCCGCTCGGTGCCGTCAACACTAAATTGGAAACGGCGCTGACATCATGGTTGCATGATGATGTTTCGTCTGCAAACCTGAGGGTCGCTTTGTTCCCGAAACCGCACGTAAAGCTTGACCAGATAACGCTCGGTAAGGGGTTTGACGCGAAGGCGGTTAGCGGCAAGTTGTATATGGACATTGGCTCTATCTTCGGCGACAAGTTTGTGATCGAGTCGATGGAATTGAGTGACGTTACTGTCTCAGCCGAAGCGCTGCCCCGTGCGCTGAGGTGGGCCGACGCGGGAGGTCGCGGTAATCAAATCGAGATCGACAAGGTTGTGCTGAACGGAGTCAAGCTCGAAGTTAAGGGGCTTAACTTGGAAGCGTTTGACGCTGAACTCAAATTCGACCGCAACGGCAAGATGTCGCGCGCCAGTGCGCGGACGCGTGATGGTAGGTGGTCGCTTGAGACTTTTGTCGACCTTGCCAACCCACCACCGGAAGGTGCTGGGCCGCCGTGGATTTTGGACTTTGCGGCGCGTAATTGGACGCCACCCATAGGGCCGGGAATTCCATTTGCCGTGTTGTCAGCGAAAGGGACTTGGACCGATCAACAGATATATTTCTCTGAGATAGAAGCAAAGTTGCTGGAAGGATCAGCGACGGGTAATTTGAGAATCACGCTTCCTTCCGCGGCGACGGCCAAGGTCCCATTGGTCGTTCAGTCCGAGTTCACCATTGCGCGGGCAAAAGTAGACCAACTTGTCGGTGCTTTTACGAGGGACATTGCGCTCTCGGGCCGCATGGAAGGCAGCTTTGTGGCAACAGCTTCGGCGACTTCAGTGGGGACGTTGTTGGATTCGCCGGTGTTGGTTGGCGCGTTTCAAGTGCGCGACGGCACGATGTCGAACATCGACTTGGTTCAAGCAATGCGAAATCCCGGTAATGTGGGGGGACAAACCAAGTACGCCGAGTTGGCGACCAAGGTCCGGGTGGTCGACAATGTCATTCGATTTGAGTCCCTTAAGCTCTCCGGCGGGGTTTTATTCGCGGGCGGGAATGTGAGTGTGGCGACCGACGGAGGTGCGCTTAGCGGCACACTGATAGCCGAAATCCGCTCTAACGTTGCGCAAGATCGCGCTGTGTTTGGTCTCAGCGGCACAGCAGCGCGGCCCGTCTTAAAGCGCGGCGGGTAGCAACTCGTCGAGCAATTCACGCAAAGTGTTTTCCCTCTTGGGAAATGTCGTTTCGCCCATACAATACATGGGTGAATTCATCGATCGCTTCAAAACCAACCTCTCCAGCCGCCGGCGCTGACCAACCGGTAGCCGCATCGGCTGCGACCACACCGGTGCCCAGCCGCAGCCTGAAGAAACTATTCTCACTGCTCAGGTTTTTGCTGCCCTACAAATGGCGGCTGGTCTGGGCGCTGGTTGCCCTCGCAGTCGCCGCGTCAACGGTGTTGTTGATCGGTCAGGGGCTGAAACACGTCATCGACGAGGGATTCTCCGCGCAGAATGCAGCCACGCTGGATTCAACGCTGTTTGCATTGTGTGGCATGTTGCTGGTGTTGGGCGCATCGACCTATATGCGTTATTACCTGATGACCTGGATCGGCCAGCGATTTGTGGCGGATGTTCGACGCGCGGTGTTTGATCATTTGCTGGTGTTGTCGCCGAGTTTTTACGAACGCACCCGCACGGGCGAGGTCATCTCGCGCTTAACCAACGATACCGCCGCAATCGAAAATGTCGTCGGCGGTGTGTTTTCGTTTGCGTTGCGAAGTTTGGTCCTGCTGATTGGTGGGCTGGTGATGATGTTCGTTACCAGCGTCAAACTGTCGTTGCTCGTCGTATGTGTGATCCCACTGGTCATGGCACCGATCGTGCTGCTGGGCAGGCGCGTGCGCAAACTCTCCCGCGAAGCGACCGACCGTGTGGCCGACGCGAGTGCTTATGTCGACGAGACCTTGCACGAGGTGCGCACCGTGCAGGCCTACGTCCACGAAGCGGTGGATCGTGCATCATTTGCGAAATATGCCGAGGCAATTTTTCACGTCGGCGAAAAAAAGGCGCGTATTCAAGGCGCGTTGATCGCCGCGGTGATCGTACTGGCCTTTGGTGCCATCGGCGTAATCTTGTGGGTCGGTGGGCGCGATGTCATTCAGGGCTTGCTTACGCCGGGTGCGTTATCGGCATTTGTGTTCTACGCAATTATTGTCGCCAATGCCAGCGCGGCAGTATCGGAAATGTACGGCGAGTTGATGCGCGCCGCCGGGTCCTCCGAGCGTCTGAGCGAGTTGCTCGAAACCAAGCCCGATGTGGCGGAACCCACACAGCCAACACCCATCACCGATGTGCGCGAGCTTAAGGACGTCGCTAAGGACTCCACAGTGCCCGGTGCGAAAAACGTCCGCCCAAACAGTGGCCATATTCTTCTTCAGGACGTGACGTTTCATTATCCATCTCGTCCCGATACCCCCGCACTGGCCGGGTTCAGTTGTGAAATTGCCCCGGGTGAAGTGGTGGCACTGGTGGGCCCAAGCGGCGCGGGCAAAACCACCGTCTTCCAGATGTTGCTGCGCTTCTACGATCCGCAATCGGGCGTGGTGAAGTTGAACGGTGTGGATATCCGTCAGGCGGCGATCAAAGACGTCCGCGGTCACATCGCGTTGGTGAGTCAGGACCCCGTCATTTTTGCCGCGAGTGTTGCTGACAACGTGCGTTACGGAAATCTCGCCGCAACTGATGCTGAGGTAAGGGCGGCGTGTGACGCTGCCTATGCCACGGAATTTATTGAGACCCTGCCAAACGGTTTTGACACGTATCTCGGCGAACGTGGTGTCCGATTGTCCGGAGGGCAACGACAACGTGTGGCCATTGCACGGGCCTTCCTGGCCGATCGGAGTGTGTTGTTGTTGGATGAAGCCACTTCTGCATTGGATGCAGAATCAGAACGGATGGTGCAGTTGGCAATGGACAAACTGATGCAGGGTCGCACCACACTGATCATTGCGCACCGACTGGCGACTGTGAAGTCAGCTGACCGCCTGATTGTGATGGACCAGGGCCGAATTGTCGGCGTCGGAACACACGACGATCTTGTCGCGGAGGCGGGGCTGTACGCGCGCCTAGCGTCGTTACAGTTTTCCTCTTAGCGGAACAAAATTCGCCTATTGGCGGGCATCTCCAGACATTTTTGCCGCAAGACGCCCGCGAATAGGCGACTTTGATGAAACGTTTCCACCCACTTCCTCAGGGCGCATCTCGAACAGTCGCGTACTCTGTCGGGGAGCTTGCGACAAAACCCGTAAAATCTGCTGTGTAGTTGCTTGTCTTGGCGTTTGTGTTCTCGTCAGGCCCGCGCGCAGTTTGAATTGTTTCCACGCCGTTCAGAATCTATCTCATGCCAGACGATACCGTTAATGACCCGCCAAAAGTAGTCGCCGCACCCATCGTCTATCGCCATGAGTGGAACAGCCATCTGTTGTCCATTCGTATTGCGCGTGATCCCGGGTACCAATTTGTCCCGGGGCAGTTTGCGCGCATCGGTCTTGCCGACGGTGACGGTGAAACAACGTGGCGCGCGTACTCGATCGTATCCGCCCCTCACGAGCCGTTTCTCGAGTTTTTTTTGGTGGTGCTTCCCGGCGGAAAATTTTCAGCCCGCGTTGCAAAACTTGCGGTCGGTGAAGAAATTCTGTTGGAGAAGCCCGCCCAGGGATTCCTCACGCTCGATAGATTCCGCGACGGCGCAGACCTATGGTTGATCGGTACCGGCACCGGTTTGGCGCCTTATATCTCAATGTTGCGTGAACCGACCACATGGAAGAAATTTCAGAATATTGTCATTGCGCTGTCGGTGCGCGAGGCAAGAGACCTTGCCTACGTTGATGAGATTGAGGCGCTCGCGGCGAGCCACACAGCGGGCGAAGCAAAGCTGCATTTTGTTAAGTCACTCACTCGCGACCAAACGGCGACACCCGCAGCCAACATACTGCATGGTCGCTTGACGACACTGACCGAGTCAGGCGCGTTGGAGGCAAATGCGGAACTCCCCTTCGATTTCGAGCGCTCTCGGTTCATGTTGTGCGGCAATCCGGAGATGGTCGAGGCGATGCGCACCATCCTAAAATCGCGCGGATTTGCTATGAATCGTCGGCTCACGCCAGGCCACATCATCGTAGAAAATTATTGGTAACGCGTCGCTGGCCTGCGACATCAGGGCTTTTACTCTTGTCGCCAGCGGTTTTGTCGAGGGCCGTGTTAACTTCCGGCTTTGTTAAATTTCTGACCAAAGTTAATGTGAAAACTGAATCTATGCGAATTGTTCTGCGCAGCACAATCACGTCTGTTGAGAAGATGTCCGTCTGGCTGGGCTGTTCATTGCTGATTAGCGCATCCTCGGTGTTGCTGCCTTCGTTTGCGGCCGCGAGTGAGTCGCCCGCACGCGTCGTGCCACCGGTACGTACAGTGACGGAAACGCACTTTGGTGTTGAGGTCGCTGACCCGTACCGTTACATGGAGGATGTGGCTAACCCGGAAGTCATGAGCTTCATGCGTGGTGAGAGTGCCTATACGCGCAGCGTCATCGATGCGATTCCGGGCCGTGCGCAGTTGGAGAGCCGCATTAACGAGTTGTCACAAGCCAACACCGCAGTGTTCGGCGTTCAGCTCACTGGGTCCGACAAGACCCCGCGGATTTTTTTCTACCGCCTAGCATCCGGAATGAATGCGCGAACACTTTATGTGCGTGATGGTATTCGGGGTACCGACAGACTGGTGTTTGATCCTACCAGCCTTGCCAAAGATGGGCGACGTTACGCGATTGACTATTTTCAGGCGTCACCAGACGGCCGCTACGTTGTCGTTGCTGTTGCCGCAGGTGGCTCAGAAGAGACCACCATTCGCGTCGTCGAGGTAACGCCAACAGGTGCAAGAGACACCGGTGTTGAAATCGACCGCATCGGGTTTGCCGATGACACCTCGTGGGCGGCGGACGGGCGCAGTTTTTTCTACAACCGGCTACCAACGCAAAAAGCTGGAGAGGCGCGTAATCGTTACCTCAACAGTCGTGCGTTTCGTCACGTCATCGGCCGTCCGGTCGAGCGCGACGAGCTGTTATTCGGCAACGACCACGGACGTGTCGATAACAAGGCCACGGTTGGTGCGAGGCTAGCAGATATTGATATTCCAAGTGTGCAATTGTCACCCGATGGCAAGACGCTGATCGGTCGCGTTGAGCACGGCGACGCGAGAGAAATCAGCATCTTTACCGCAAGTGCCGCCCAAATTGGTGGTGAAGTGACCTGGCGTCGTATCATCCAGCCTGCCGACGGGGTCACAGCCTTTGCCTTACACAACCAGGCGATATACTTGCTGACCAAAAAGAATGCGCCGCGTTTCAAAGTCGTTCGTATGGGAATCAACGGCGCAAATTATGCAAACGCGACGACTATTGTTCCCCAAGGTGATACCGTCGTTGCGCAAATGGAAGTCGCGCAAGACGCTCTCTATATTCGCGAACTGTTCGGCGGTGTGGATCGGTTGCAGCGACTGAATTTTTCCAATAGCGTCTTCTCCGGCGGCAAGCTCGAATTTGTGCGCCTGCCGTTTGATGTCTCGATCCGTCAGTTGATCACCAGCTCGTCCCGGCCCGGTGCGATGCTCCGCCTCGAAAGTTGGACCGAGCCGCCCAAGTATGTGACCGTGGAAGAGCGCACGGCAAACATCGGCGAAACCGCGCTGCACCCAAAGTCGGTTGCGGATTTCTCGGATATTGTCGAGTTGCGCCAAAACGCAACCGCCAAAGATGGCACCAAGATTCCGGTCTCATTGATTTACCGAAAATCGACCACGCTCAATAGTTTTAATCCGACGCTTATCCGCGCCTACGGTGCATATGGCTTTGTGCAAGCGCCGAGCTTTAACTCATCAACGCTGGCGTGGTTGGAGCGAGGTGGCATTCTTGCGACTTGCCACGTACGCGGTGGAGGAGAGTTTGGAGAGGTTTGGCATCTTGGTGGACAGCGCCTGACCAAGCCGAATACTTGGCAGGATCTGATCGCCTGCACCGAGTATCTGATCGAGCGGGGCTTTACACGACGTGAGCGGGTTGGCATACAGGGTGGTAGCGCCGGTGGCGTGGCAGTTGGTCGCGCGATGACGGAGCGGCCCGATCTATTCGCCGCAGTAGTGCCGAGTGTGGGACTGCTCGATGCGATGCGCATGGAGTTCACACCTAATGGTCCACCCAATATCCCGGAGTTTGGCAGTGTGAAAACACGTGATGGCTTCCAAGGTTTGGTCGCGATGAGCTCCCTGCACCACGTGAAAGACGGCACCAAGTATCCAGCGGTGATGCTGATGCACGGCGTGAATGATCCGCGTGTTGAAGTCTGGCACTCGGCAAAAATGGCGGCGAGACTTGGGGCGGCGGTAAGGACGATTCCGGATGCAAAGCCGGTTTTACTGAGACTCGATTACGATGCCGGACACGGCGTCGGTTCCACGCGCAATCAACGTAACGCCGAGTTGGCCGACATCTATTCATTTCTGCTTTGGCAGTTCGGCGAACCGGGTTTTCAACCAGTCGTCGCCAAATAGGTTCGGGCTAAGGGGCTCCTCTGACATGTCACAGCAGACGCAGCAGCCGTTACCGCCGCAGTTACCAAACCTACCATACGCCGGGATTCGGGTCGTTGAATTTACACACATGATCATGGGGCCGAGCTGCGGGATGGTGCTCGCGGATCTCGGTGCCGAAGTCATCAAGGTTGAACCGCTAAAGGGTGACAACACACGGCGCATCCCGGGCTCCGGCGCGGGATTTTTTGCGGTGTTCAACCGCAATAAGAAGAGCCTCGCGGTCAACATGGACGACCCGCGTGGTCGCGAAGTGGTTATGAAGTTGGTCGCAACCGCCGACATCTTTAGCGAGAACTTCAGAGACGGCAATATGCAAAAGCTGGGCCTCGACTACCCCACCCTGTCGAAGCTCAACGAGCGTCTCATCTATGTGTCGCACAAAGGCTTTTTGCCGGGGCCGTACGACCATCGCACGGCGCTCGATGAGGTTGTGCAGATGATGGGTGGGCTGGCGTATATGACTGGACCGGAGGGGCAGCCGCTGCGTGCGGGCGCTTCACTTAACGACATCATGGGAGGCATGTTCGGCGCGATGGGAGCGATGGCGGCGCTGCGTGATCGCGAGCGCACCGGTCGTGGGCAAGAAGTGCAGAGCGCGTTGTTTGAGAACAATGTGTTTCTGATGGCGCCGCACATGATGCAATTCGCCGTGACCGAGAAACCCGCAAAACCGATGCCCAGCCGTATTTCCGCATGGGGTATCTATGACGTGTTCACGGTGGCGGATGGCGAGCAGATTTTTCTTGCAGTGGTGTCGAACACACAATGGATGACGTTCTGCGAGGTGTTCGCGCTCGACGCATTGAAATCGGACGAGCGCTTGGCAACGAATGTCGGACGCGTGGAAGCGCGGGATTGGCTCATGCCGATACTTCGCGAGCGCCTTGCTGATATGAGTGCAGCGGACATCACCGGCGTGTTCGAGAAGTCTGGCCTGCCCTACGCGCCCATCACGAAACCGCATGATTTGTTCGACGATCCGCATTTAAAAGCGAGTGGTGGGCTTGCGCCCATCAACGTGCCGGCAGATTGCAGCGGTGCGGCAAAACCCATCACCACAACCACACCGTTATTGCCGCTGACGTTGAACGGGCAGAGACCGGGAATCCGCCTCGATCCCCCCTCGCTCGGGCGCGACACGGAAATGATTCTTGCCGACTTGGGTTACAGCGACGCGCAAATCACGTCGTTGAAACTAGATGGGGTCGTTGGCACCGACGCATAACAACTAGCTGGCGGCGATTCCCAATCGCCTGCGCTGCGGCGCCCGACTCAGGCGTCGATGTAAAAAACCTCGACCTTGCCTTTGAGTTTGATCAGCAGCGGATTGCCGCGACGATCAAGCGCCTTGCCAGCGGCGACCATTACCCATCCCTCGCTGATGCAGTACTCGGAAACATCGAAGCGGACCTTGTCGTTGAAACGAATACCGACATCATGTTCAAAGATGGCTTCGATGAAGTGCCGACTCTTCGGGTCAATCGACAAGCGATCAGGTAATGCGGGACGATCCGTATTTGTGCTCATGGACAGCTCATTGTTTATCGTTGTTGATTCGACGGTGGTCGGACGACTGTCTAGAGCCGTACTTCCAGTCTTAGACCGACCGAGCGGGAAGTTTTGCCATTTGACGTCACCGACTGGCGTTCATTACCAACCGTAACGATATTCGACGTGATGAGATCGTTCGCGGTGATGTTGGCCACGGATAGCCGTAACTTGGCTTGGGAGTTGATGGTCCACAGACCGTACATTTCCAAGTTGCGTTTGGTACCGGTCTTGCTCAACTGGTTATCAACCAATTGTGTTTCAAAACCAGGTGTCCAGTTGATGTTGCCGCCAATGGAGTATGGCGTTGCGCGGAAGCGATAGTCGCCGCCGAAGTTGCCGGTCATTTTTGGTTGTTCTGAAATTCGGTTGTTCGGACCCGGAACCGAATCCACCTTGGAATCATAAATGCTAAGGTTGGCGCGAAAGTTGATCGATGGCGCATCCTTAATCAACTCTGGCAGACGAAAACGCGCGTCAAACTCAATCCCGCTCGTGACGGCTTTGCCGAGGTTCTGCGGGCGCGAGACAAAACGCGGGGACGTTGCCCATGTCACCCGCTCGAGGGCAACGACGTTGCGGATTAGGTCGCTGATGTGGCGCGTGAAGACGTTGACTGAGATGACGCCACCGCCCTCTAAATAGTCTTCATAGGCAATATCAACGCCGTTAGCTAGTTCAGGCTTTAGTGCTGGATTACCGGCACGGTCGGGTGTGACTGATGTATTTGGTCCTGGGACGGGGAACAAGGTGTTGAGTGAAGGCCGGCCGACCAAATTTTGTGTGCTCGGCGCACGGTAGGACTGCGTCAGGCTGACGCGAATCTGGTCACGGCTCGGTGCGGCAAAACGCCACACACCGAAGGCTAATGGGTTAATCACACTGCTGCTGTTGCGAACCGGGCTGGTCAGCGTCTTGCTCTTGGTCTCAATGCCTTCCCAACGAACCCCTAGGTAGGTTGAAAACTGCGGGTGGGGATCCCATTCGTTCTGAACATAAAGCGCCTTGCGTACCGTTTCAACGTTTATCTGGTTGCCAAAGTCTGTTAGCAGCGGCGCGCCGTTAAGCAGCGTCGTGTTGTTATCTGTGCGCTTGGTATCTTCATATTCCCAGCCCGTCACCAAGTTATGTTTGCCATCCAGCCAGTTGTAGGACAGTTTGCCAACCACGTTCCAAGAGCGATCTTTGGTGTCGCTATCGACGGTTTGGGTGAGAACGGTGGTACCACCTGCTGTGCGTTCGCGCAATACTGAATTGCTGTATGAACCAAACTGACCACCGCCGCCGCGTAGTTCCATCCGCAGGTCAGGGCTGAGACGTTTGTTGAGCATTACCATTACCCGCGCAACACTGAACGTTGAGTCAGAGTCCGAACGGCTGGTAGCGTACGGCGCGGGGTTATGCCAATCTGCTGTTGCAACACACCATCATTGCTGTTTTTGGATTTGTTATGAACGATAAACGGTTGGATGCTGAATATCTCGCCTTGGCCAAGCCGCCATTGGAAGCGGCTGGTGGGGAACATGCCGTTGCGATCCTCATGTTGCTGTCCGAACCCGGTCTGGGCCAGCGACACGCGACCGTTGCGTATGTCGGTGTAAAGCGTTTTGGTGGCGGTATCCGTGAGTTGATTGTTGTGGTTTAACGAGACTGTGAAGTTGTAAGTCCCAGTAGGACCCATCGTATCGTTACGGGAATACGAGAGGTTGGGTGACAGTCTGCCGCGCTCTTCTTGGACCTGCGCACGAATATCGTTGTTACGCTGGCGCAGCGGCTCACGCAGAACCACGTTGATGGTTCCTGCCACGGCGCGAGTACCGGTCTCGGCGGTCGGTGCGCGTAAGATTTCGATGCGCTCCACCATTTCCGGCGTGATCTGTTCAATAGAAAATCCCGGTGCTACACGTTCACCGTTTATCAGGATTTGGGTGAAACCACCACCCATACCCCGCATGGCAGGTGGTCCGCCTCTTCCGGGACGCCCGCCTATGGTGACCCCGGGCAGGCGCCGCATCACGTCGCCCAAATTGCTATCGCCGTATTGTTCGATATCGTCACGCGTGATGATGATTTTGGAGGCCGACGAATCGCGACGTTCGCTGGTCGCGGTACGTTTTTCAGTAATCTCCAGCGTTTCCGTCTTTGGCGCGGCCGGTCTGACAGTGCCCGGCTTTCCTGCTTGCGCGGGCGTCGCAGGTGCCGCAGGGCGGGCAGGCGTTGCGGCGGGCGCAGAAGGCTTGGGATTGCCCGCTTCCGCAGTGGGTGGCGTGGTGCCTGGAGCTACAGGTGGATTTGTGGGTGGGACCGCTGGTGCGGTGGTTTGCGCGCTAGCCTTGACAGCGTGACCAATAAGTATGCTTGCAAACAGGCTAGTCAAAATACCGGACAGGGTTTTACGGGATTGCATGGGCAAGGTGTCCATGGGTGGTAGAAACAAAAAACACGGCCATCAACCCGCGGCGGGGCGCATGGATGACCGTATGGCGTAATTTTGATAACGTACGTATGTTAGCGGCTTAGTTGGCAAGTGCCTAGCGAATACCCCGTCGCAAATATGTAACTCGCGGTAACGGGTCATAATCTTCGGTGCAATTCTCCTTGGGACTTGTGCCGCATCTCATTTGTTTGCATTACCGTTCGGACTCTTCACGTGACCGCTGACGCCAAAGTTGTACGAGACTTTCATCACACTCTGTTATGGCCCATTACGCTCCGTCCGCTGCGGCGCGAATCGGGAGCCGATGTTGTTCACTATTGGGACATGCTCAAACGCAATCCGGGCCCGTGGAAATTTGTTGCCGACACGTTGCTGATTGAGGATGAGTCCTGCCTCGCCGGGTATGAAGAGTTCGTACATTTCCTGCCTTACGTACAACGTTTTTTGTATGGTGTTGGTGATGAAGGGCGGGGGGCGCAGTCGTCCCTTTATGCATTCAAACGCGAAGACATTGCCAAGGTCGAAGTTGAATTGGTAAAGGGTGCCGCGACCATTCATCTCGACGTTCTGCGCGCACGGCTGTACTTTTTCTATGACATCGACGTTGCCGTTGCCGTGTTGGAAGTAGCCGGGCAAGACATTCCGCTGGAGCAGGCGGTGGAACTAATGGATCGGTTTGGGCGGCCCTATGCCCCGGCGTGGGAGAGTTCGGATCGTGGTGCGCATTGTCCGCATCGGGTGGCGTTTCTCGGCCACGATGGCGCGCTGTTGTCGCAGTCGGACTACGGCGATCGCGGCAAATTCATCGATCTTGTGCGTAGCGAGCGCCAGACCCCGCTTTCGATGCATTGGGAATTTTTTCTCTCGCCGTTGCTCCCTGCGTATCTGCCCGGCGGCACCATCAAGTATTACCAGATCGAGAATAAACGCATTCCGATCATGACCTATCTCTCGTTTGATGACCCTACCCAGCTTTCAAGGGGGGACATGATTAGGATCGGCTTTGCCGCCAAATGGGGTGCCTCAGATACGCTGCCTTATGCAAAACAGTTTCTATCAGACTTTGAGTCGCAGTACTGTTATGACCGCTACTGGGATCCGGATGATCCCAGCACCGACATGGATACGCGCTATTTTTTTTGTGGCCTCAGCTTTGCAATGATCACCAAGGCGGGTCAACAGGCGCAATTGCTCGGTCAGTTTAGACACCAGTTTTATCAGATAGGACTGATCGCGAACTTCAATAAAGCCGCGTTGTTGTCACTGTCGAATCGGTTCTCGCGCGCGGTCGAACGACTCAACGTCCGCAATTATGAATCGGTGAAACAGTTCAAAAAACACGTCCGCGAAACGCTCGAAGTGTTCCTGCGTTTCAACCACCGTTATTGGTTTCATGAAATCTCGAATCAAGTCCAGGCCAGCGATTTTTTTCAGCGCTGGTCGCATCAGCTTGGTTCCGATGCGCTGTATCAAGAGGTGCGCGAGGAGGCTCGTGATATTAATGAATATCTGGATGCGGATCGCACACGCAAACAAACCGACAACGCGATGCGCCTGACGGTTGTATCTTCCTGCGGGATGGTTGGCACCGTGGTGACCGGGTTCCTCGGTATGAATCTCTACGCTCTTGCGGATGTGTCTGCGTTGGAAAAGACATTGATCTTTGCCGCGGTTTTTGTCCCGACGACCGCACTTGCGCTCTATACGGTCATTATTTCGCGGCGCATTGCGAACTTCATGGAAGCCCTCTCCAGCGAAGGCCTGACGTGGGGGGAAAAGGTCGGCACGTTCCGCCAAATCTTCTCCATGACACCGCGCGATCGTGTGCGGGCGAGGCGGGAAAACCACGGCCTTTCCGGTCCCGATTAGGCGGGGCCGGATTAGCTGTGAGTTGACGTTATTACTTGGCCTTGAATGAGATAGACGGCGTTTCTTTAATCGTGTAACCATCCGGCGCGGTAAACAGAGACAGCGACGGCTCCGCACGTTTCAGGTTGGTCAAACGATAGATCGTGTCGCCCACGCGTGGATCGCTGTGTTTGGAATAGACCGTCAGCTGCAAGTCAGGTGAGGTCCATGTTTCCGTGCTTACTGTGATTGGGTTCTTGTTTCCCACCTCACCTGCGGGAATCGTATAAGAACGCAACTTGCCTTCCGCCCGAACACCCTCGATGTCTTTGGTACCCAATTCCTTGGTGGTTGCCTTTGAGGACCAAGCGCGATCCTGAAACAGGTTTCCTAGTGGTGCGAGTCGCCCGCCCAAGTCACCTAGCTGGCCCAACGGTCCGCTGATAGAAGGGTGGGGTGTTCTCGGGAATTCAAGCGCGCTCGCTTTTTTGGCGTCCGCCCCTTCGCCGCGAATGACTCTGACACTGACTTCCTCGCGCAACTCGGTACCGCTGCCGCGCGGCCCTTCGCTGCGGTGGATGACGATCTCTTCACCCGGACCGCCTCGCTCAATGATGGTTGCCTTGCCATCCCTCATCGCCGCCTTTGTCTTTTCACGTACGGCTTCGATATGTTTGCTGAAGTCGCGGTCAAACGAAATTTTGGTTGCGGTCTTTGATTGTGGGGAAAGCACCAAGCGCGTGTTGTCAACGGCATCAAAAATAGTAATGGTGCGTGTCTCGCCGTTTTCACCTCTCGCCTCATTCCGGGTGCGACCGGCGCTGTCACGGTAGGACAGTTGTGTGGTGCGTTTCACGATCTGGTTTCCGTCGGGTAACGTCTGGATACGCTCATTGATGATCTCGGCACTGTATGGCGCATTTTTCATCGTGCGCGCGCCGATCGCGCCGCCAGCACCCCCTGCACCAATTGCGCTGAAGGCCTCTGAGAGGGCGCTTGATACCACGACGTCAATATCCTGCCCGCCGGACATATTGAATGTTTCAAAGCGCTGGATTCGCTGACCTGGAGCCGGGGGGGAGGGTGGCACCGGCGGTACGAGCACATTGGCTTGAGCGATGATGACTTCACCGTCGCCTTGTTTAATGGCGATCACAGCGTCGGCCACCACCTCCACGGTTTGGGCCAGCGCGCCACCATTCGCTGCGAGCAAAGAGGCTGCGACTAGAATCGAGCTAGACAGTCTGCGCGGAATCGTTGAGCGGACTGCGTTGACAAGTGGTGAAGGTTGTTTGTTCATATTCGTATCCTTATAAAAATCGTGCGGGCAACTTGCTGCACGAATTAGTACGAGAGTCGGAGTGCGAGTGGCTGGCCGGCGGCGCTAACTAACATTTCTGCCTTTACTGTCTCACCGACAACATCAGGAGAGACCGGAACACCGAGGCTGGCCAACATCATCTTCGGTACTTGTGTTTCGATGACGCGCGGATTTGGTTCCAACGAAATTTGTTCGATCGATTGCAACGCAATAAACGGCCCGGTGTTAGACCAGTTCGTGTTCGCTTGATAACTCGGATTCATCAGCACACTTGGTGTGGTACCGAGTAACATCCACACGCTGAACGCGACACTCGCAGCGATGGCGGTGCCCGGCGCAAACCACTCACCAACATTGCGGGTCCATCCAGCCGAACGATGCTTGCGGTTGAATGCCTTCAACAGTTTGTCTTCAAGCGCAGGTGGCGCACTCGACGGCATGAGGTGCGTTTTGAGATGCTGGAGCTCGTCATTGAGTCTTCGCTCATCGATTGACGAGAGAGCGTTGGTAGAGGAAGAGTTGGGATTGTTAGTGGACATCATCGTTCCTTCGTGGCGCGCGCTGTGGTGGATAGCGCTGCCGGTGAGTCTGGGGCCTGGGTATGTGGGGTTGGTGAGAGAAATGAAAGTAACTTTTCGCGAGCCCGAGATAGACGGGATCTCACGGTTCCGATGTCGATATTGCAAACGTTTGCGATCTCGACGTAGGACATATCGTGCATCTCATACAGAATCAAAACGTCGCGGTAATGGGGCGCAATTTTTACCAGCGCGGCTCGCAGTCCTTCTGCCCGCTGGTCAGCCAGCATAGTTTCGAGCGGTGTGGGATTCTGGTCGGCGATATCGTGTTCCCAACTGCCGTCCTCATCGGCGTTGGCGGAGTTATGGTTGCTGACGTATCGCCGTTGCGCATCGTCGCGCTTAAGCATGAAGTTGCGCGCCACACCAAATAGGAAACTAGACAACGCACCGCGCGTCGGGTCGAAGGCAAGTTTGCCCTCAATGAGCGCCATAAACACATCCTGAACAATATCGGCGGCGGTATCTGGAGACCCCGTGCGCAACAGCGCGAAGCGATAAAGCGCGCTCTGATGGCGCTGGTAGAGGGCGGCCATCGCGGCGCGATCGCCCGCGCGCATTCGCCTCAGCAAATCGAGGTCTGGGTTTACATCGGTTAGCGGCATGTCGGCAACGGATTCAGCCATGTCTGGTTCAATTGATCCAAATCATTCCGGCGACGCGGCCGAATAGTTCCAAACGTAAAACGCCAGCAATGACGGGCATCTTGGAGCAAAAAGCATTGGAAAGACCCGCCAATAAACGAGTTTGTCGTTTCGGCCTGCAGCCCTTCGCGCGCCGTCAGTGTTAGACCGCACCCGCGCGTTTGAGCGCTGCGGCAAGCGCCTCGGCAATTTTTGAATAACCCATTGCGTTTGGATGGACGAGGTCAGACTTCATGCTGTTATCACCCAGCACTTTGACCAGCACCGCGCTTTCGACCGGTACAGCAAGCTCGCTGCCAATTTTTTCGTAGAAGTCTGGTACGGAAAGCAGCAAGCCGGGCTTGGGGGTGGCCATCAACAACACGCTGATGTTGCGGTCGCGCGCAATTTTTATCATTGCCCGCAGATTTGCCTCGGACTCTTTGCTGTCTAGTTTGCGCAGAAAGTCGTTACCGCCGTGACAGAGGATGAGCAGCGCCGGTTTAACATCGTCGAGTAAGCCCGGCAAACGGTTAAGCCCGTCACGACTGATTTCACCGGGCACGCCATGATTCACAATCTGGCGCCCGATCAGGCTTGAAAGGCGCGCAGGGTAGGATTGATCGGGGGTCGCGCCGGTGCCGAAGGTGAGGCTGTCGCCGAAGGCGAGGATCGTCGCGCTTTTGTCCAAACTCGGCAGGCGCACTGACGATCTGCCGCACGACGCCACAAACGCCACCACACACACCGTGGCGAGCAGAACGAACCACCGTCGGAGGTTTGATGTCATCGTTTTGTGGCAGCTTTCGCGCCCGCTTTATTGTCCTCGCATTCACTTCCACGCTTGAGCCGCACTGGCTCGGTAAGCAGTACAGGCTGGAGGAGCGACGTCACCCCGGTTAGTGGATTGGGATTGCCTAGGCCCGCCCAGTGGCGTGGTCGCGGCGGTTCGGCTGTCAACGTGATGCCGCTATCGTCCGTGTCGGCAATCAAATGCTGATCGCCGACGCTAATTACAAAACGATTGCCCACCTGGCTGGTGCGAATCGGTATGTGCCGCAGCGTATTTTTTGCACCTTCGCGAATCGAGAGACGACCGCTGAGCTGTTGGTACCGTTGCTCGATGTCGAGTGTCATCGTGATCGTTTCAGCGGACTTTTCAGCGGCCACAGTCTTCAGCTGAGATTGTCCGCACCACCGGCCGGCGATACGCGCCGGTATCACCCACAGAAAAACCTTGCTGGTTTTCTCCATGCCCAGCGACTTCTCGGGGTTCTGGATCACCCGCATGTCGTCGGCCTGCCAGTCACCCATGTCCCAGTCATGCGAAACCACCCGTGTGCCCGGCTTGAGCTGCAGGAGTTTGTCGCGCAATTGTAGATTCACGTCCGGCAACAAATACATCGTGATCACGGTGGCCGGCGAAAGATCGGTTTCGAAAAGGTTCTGAACACGAAAGTTCACGAGGTTGCCGAGCTTCAGTTTTTGCGTATCTTCAAGCGCCGTCTCGACCAACTTAGGATCGATTTCAACACCAAGCCCGCCCGCACCGTACTTCTGTGCGGCGAGAAACACGATTCGCCCGTCGCCCGAGCCTAGGTCGATGACAAAGTCGGTCTTTTCAACTTTTGCCATCTCCAGCATGGTGCGTGTCACCACCGGTGCGGAGACAACAAACGGAACATCCACATCACGCGGGATATAAGGCTGTGCAGCCGGTTGCGCATGTGCGGTTTGTGGCGTTGTGGCAGCCACGAGTGCCAGCAAGGCGACGGCCCATGCTCTTGCTGCAACGTGAACATTGTTTTGCATTAGGGCGCAGTCACGGGAATCAGGATTTCATTGCGCCGGAATGGCGGCGGTGTGATCGGCATGTTGTAGCGGGCAAGCTGCGATACACCCGACGCCGACAGGCTTGTTTTGCTCATCCATGCGTTTAACAATGCAGTCTTCTCGGCAATTTTTTCCTCACCCGAGAAACCGGAAAACCGCAGTGCAGCAACTTTCTGGCCCTTGACTTCACGAAGTTTGACGGCGGGATTTTTGGGTGTCGGCAGCGTCGCCATCGTGTAGCGGCTCGGCATTACAAAGTGCATACGCCATGTGTCAGGTGCGGTGCTGTCCATCGTGACCGGCGCGGTCATGGCAATCTTCTCGCCGTCGCGTGTCATGGTCACAGGCGCGGTCATGGCAATTTTCTCTTTGGCGGAAGAGGTCTTCGACAAGTTGTTGCCAAAAATATAGTCGGCGATGAGTCGGAATCCCCGTCCATTTGCCTCGTCCAGCGGGCCGCGCACGGTGACCTCGGCGATGATCATCGGGCTGTACTCGCGCAATTCAAAGTCGCCGTCTTGCTTGAGCACCTTATAAGCAGGCTCTTCGATATTGGTAACAGCCTCGATGGTGGCGCAACCGGCCAGCAAGGTTGGCGCGAGGGCAAGGGCGAGCAGGGTGGTGACAGTTTTCATGACAACTTTCTGAGAGGCGTGAATTGCGCTGGCGCGGATGCGTCGGATTGCGGCGCGAAGCGCTATTTTGCGAGAAAATGACGTTCTCGTACCGCTTCCGGTGCAAATACCGATTACCCAGCGGGCGACACCCAGAATAACAACGTGACATCGCAGAAGTGTTGCGGATAACGCACCGACAGCCCCGCAGCGACACGGTATCGGAGAAATTGACATGAAATACGCTGCACTCACCGGTTGGGGGAAATGTCTGCCCCCTGCGGTTCTGACCAACGACGACCTGTCTACCTTCTTACCGACGGATGACGCATGGATCGTTCAGCGGACTGGCATGAAAGAGCGGCGCATCTCTCACGTGTGTGGGTTGGAGCTCTCCTTCGTTGCGGCCAAACGCGCCCTTGCTTGTGCCGGCATTGAAGCGGTCGATCTTGATCTCATCATCTACGGCAGCTGCAGTTTTGATGAACACGTGCCGAATACCGCCTCCGGCTTGCAAGCCAGATTGGGTGCGCATAAAGCAGCTGCGATGGACGTCAATACCGCTTGCACGAGTTTTTTGTATGGCATGTCAACTGCAACTGCCTTTATTCAATCGGGTGTCGCGAAGAACGTCCTCGTCATTGGTGTGGAACACATCTCAAAATTTATGGATTGGCAGAATCGTAACGTTTCCGTCCTGTTTGGGGATGGTGCGGCTGCGGCAGTGTTTCAAGTCTCCGACAAACCAGAAGGCGTTATCGCGCAAAAACTACAGTGTTATGCCGACGCGCGGCAGACATTGCGGGTGCGCGGCAAAGGCGCACTTTATTCAAACGTTGGTGTGTATTACGGCGATACCCGCTGGGACTTTGATGGACAAGAAATCTTCAAGAAGGCCGTCACAGGGATGGGCGACGCGTCTGTTGCGGTGCTTGAACAAGCGGGGGTCAGCATCGACGAAGTGGATCTGGTAGTTCCACATCAAGCCAACTTGCGCATTATCGAAGCGGTCGCAAAACGAGCCGGCGCGAGTATGGACAAGGTGTTTCTGACCGTTCACAAGTACGGCAACATGAGTGCGGCAACCGCGCCGGTTGCCCTCGTCGATGCGCTTGAAGAAGGGCGCGTAAAGCCCGGTGGTTTGGTATTGATTCCGGCGTTTGGTGCCGGCCTCACACTATCGGCGCATCTGGTGCGTTGGGTGGACCGAGTGACACCCATTGCGACCTCAGACGCCGAACTTCCGCCGTGTGACAAGACCGCGCTTGAGATGGTGCAAGAGTTAATGGCGATTAAGACGCCTCATGAGCGTTCCGAGGCTGGTTTGATGAACGCCAAGTTTTTTGAGGCAGGCTGATTCGACTCAGCCGACGACTGGGTTGCAACACTGTCTGCCTTGTGGCAAAGTAAGGCGTCGTCCTTTTTGTAAGGAGCTTCCGATGTCTACCGCCACACTGACCAGCAAACGCCAAATTACCATCCCCTCGGATGTCGCAAAACGTCTGGGTGTAGGGGTGGGTGATCGCATCCAGTTTGTCGAGACGGCAAGCGGTGACTTTCTGCTGCGCCCCGTGACGACCGACATTACCAGCTTGAAGGGCATCATCCGCGCACCGAAGCGACCAGTGTCGCTGGAAGAGATGGATAAAGCCATCGCCAAGTCCGCTGCTGTTGGGGCGACACGCCGCAAATGACCGGTATCGATACCAATGTGTTGGTGCGCTATCTGACGCAGGACGACCCAGTCCAATCGCCGATTGCAACCCGCTTCATTGAAAAAAACTGTACAGCCGAGTCCCCAGGCTTCATTCCCGTATTGGTGCTGGTTGAGTTGGTTTGGGTACTACAGTCGCATTACGGTGCTTCACGAGATGAGATCATCAAAGTTGTCACCACACTGCTGCAAACGCGGCAACTCGCCGTCGATGCAGCCGACCTTGTATGGCAGGCGGTTCGCTTGTATCAATCAAGCGACGCTGGCTTTGCCGATTGCCTGATTGAACGCCAGTGCCATGCCGTGGGCATCGGGGTGGTGACCTTTGATAAGTCCGCCGCTAAAGCAGGCATGGCGCTGCTGGTAAAGTAGGACTAACGATCTTCGTACCAATACTGGTTCGTAAAGCGCTTCACACGCGCTTTGTTGATCAACATCCAAAAGCCGACCCGCGGCATTTTTGTGAAGTAATGCCAATCGCCGTGTTTGTCGAATTTGCGGGTTGAGGTTGTGGCCTTCGCCCCGACTGCCCGGCCAAAGCGCTGATTGCGGCTCTTTCCCAGTCGTTTGAGTTCGACCAGAATCTTGATGTCTTCAGCGTATTCGAGTGATTCGTCGTAACCACCCACGGTAACAAAGTCGGCGCGCCGACAAAACACCACGCCCGCGTCGACACGTGCAAAAAACGTCATGATGGTGGCGATCAGCCACGTCAATGCAATGCCGAGCGACCACCGATCCGGGTTCAGCCCGGTGGTGCCAACGATGAGACGACCATCGGCGAGTGCGGCATCGATGGCGTTAAACGTCTGCGGATGAATGCGTGAATCCGCGTCGATAAAACAGACGATTTCACCCTGGGCCAGCGCCGCACCACCATTCCTGGCGGCAGCGATGAGGCGCTTTTCGATTTGTGCAACAACACAGCCGCGCGTCGTAGCGATCTCCGCCGTGTTATCCGTCGACATGTTATTGCCAACAATAACTTCGATCGCGCCAGCGCCACCGCGGTACTGCGCACGTGCGACATCAATAGAATCGAGCAGCGCAGGTAGAAAGGCCGCCTCATTGTAGGCGGGGATGACTAGTGAGAAGCGCGGTGCGGTCATGGTAAACACGCCGCTAAGGTTGTCCGCATCGCAGGCATTACTTGGCCTTAAGTCCTTTTTCGAGCAGCGCAGCGACCGTTGCATTCAGGTCACCGCCATCCTTTTCGGCGCGCTCACGCAGCTGTGTGACCAGCGCATCCGGCAGTTTACAAGCGAACGGGAATCAAGCCCGCCGCTTGGTCGAGTTTGCGTTGCTCTTTGCGGTCGGTCACAACGCCACTGCCAGAACCAAAACGATCGGGCATGCTGGCAATTTTGATGGCGTTGTTCGTCTTCAGCATCTTGTTCTTTGCAAGATCGGTTTTTTTCATGGTCATGCGGCACCTCGATAGTTTGATGAATACTTAAAGTCTTGATAGTGGTGCATCGCTGAGTTCGGTGTTGTCTTGCCGTACTGTGCGTCAAACTGCGTTAGTGGCCCACGCGCAGGCTGATCGGTGCTTCTTGCATCAATGCGACCTGCTCACGCAGGGCCAGAATTTGGTTCTGCCAATAACGCTGTGCATCCGCGCCAAAAAACCACGGAAAGGCTACCTGAAAGGCGGGGTCGTCCGCGCGTGAAGCCAACCAGTATGAGTAGTGAATCATGCGTAAGGTTCGAAGTGCTTCAATCAAATGCAGTTCACGCGGGTCGAAATCGGCGAAGTCCTCATACCCCTCCATGACGTCGCGGAGTTGGATCGTCATTTCCTCTCGCGTGCCGGACAAGAGCATCCACAGGTCTTGAATCGCCGGGCCCGTACGACAATCGTCAAAATCAACAAAGTGCGGCCCGTCGTCAGTGTAGAGGATGTTGCCAAGGTGGCAGTCACCATGCAGGCGAATCAGCGCAACATCGCCGGCGCGTGCATAACACTTTGCGATCTCCTCTAACGCCTGATCCGCGACACTCTTCCATGCGGCTACCAAGTCGACAGGGATAAAGCTCTGCGAAATCAGCCAGTTGCGCGGCAGTTTGCCAAACGAGTTGATATCGAGGGTCGGCCGCTCTATAAACGGCTTCGCTTTCCCGACCATATGAGTGCGGCCGAGAAAGCGGCCGATAATCTCGCGTACCTCGGGGAAATCGAGCTCTGGTGCGCGACCACCGCGACGCTCAAACAATGCGAATTGAAAGTTGGCGTGGGAATGCAGAGTCGCACCCTGCCAATTCAGCGGTGGCACAACAGGAATTTCTGCCGTTGCCAGCGCTTGCGCAAACGCGTGTTCCTCCAAAATCTGGGCAGTTGTCCAGCGCTGCGGGCGATAGAACTTGGCAATCAGCGGTTTGCCGTCCTCGATGCCGACCTGATACACCCGGTTTTCATAGCTGTTTAGCGCCAACAATCTGCCATCCGAGCGCACGCCGGTCGATTCAACGGCGTCGAGGATAAGATCGGGCGTGAGGTCTAGGTATGGATGTGACACCTTGGTATTCTACGGGGCTGTGGCGACATCAACTCGGCAACCCTAAATTCACCCATCCTCCTCCCCGATGGACAACACTCTCGACGATGTACTTTCCCGACTAGGTATTCACACAGCCGACTTAGCCGCGCGCAACTTGGTGCGCCACGAGGAGGCCGCCGAACTTGTCATCGCCGAGGTTGGCGCGGACGGCCGCGAATACCTTCTTCGACCTGATGCAGCACTCGCTTGGCAGGCGATGAAATCCGCTGCGGCCTCGGATGGTGTGGACCTCATTGCCGCTTCGGCGTTCCGTAGCGTTGCCCGACAAATCGAAATCATTGAGAAAAATATCGCTGAAGGGCGGACCATCGACGACATCTTGACGTCGATCGCCGCGCCCGGCTACAGCGAGCATCACACCGGCTGTGCGGTCGATATCGTCAGTGTTGATGTGCCTGGGATCGAAGAGGCCTTTGAAGGAACTGTCGCGTTTACATGGCTCACCGCAAATGCCGCCCGATTTGGCTTTGCGATGTCATATCCACGGGGTAACGCCGATGGATATGTCTATGAGCCTTGGCACTGGTGTTTCCACCCCGCCGCAAATTAGTCATATCTGACAGCGTCGGTCGCACCGAGGGTGGCGGCGTCGTAAAATGCTGGCTTTCGGTCTTTACTCTTTCAAGCAATGGCACAACACTCCTGCATCAGCATTCTTTCCGGACGCGCACCCGCTGAAACCCCCATCACAATCAAGGGCTGGGTAAAGACCCGTCGTGATTCCAAGGCGGGCATTTCATTTGTGAACGTCTCCGATGGCTCGTGTTTCCACCCCGTTCAGGTGGTCGCGCCAAATACGCTTTCGAACTACGCCGACGAGGTGCAGCGCCTTACCGCCGGCTGTGCGGTTGAATGCACCGGCGTGGTGGTGCCGTCTTCGGCCAAAGGGCAGCCCTTCGAAATGCAGGCAACTGAAGTGAAGGTCATCGGCTGGGTGGAAGATCCCGACACCTACCCGATTCAGCCAAAGCCTCACACGATGGAGTTCCTGCGCGAGAACGCCCATTTGCGCGCACGTACCAACACCATCAGCGCCGCAACGCGTGTTCGTCACACCATTGCGCAAGCCATTCATCGTTTCTTTCACGAGCGCGGCTTTTTGTGGATTCACACCCCCATCATCACAGCGAGTGATGCGGAGGGGGCCGGTGAGTTGTTCCGTGTATCAACACTCGATATGGTCAACCCACCAAAAACACCCGACGGCAAAATTGA
>JBIIYQ010000229.1:0-3310 GCA_044346745.1 Usitatibacteraceae bacterium
TGCCGCCCGCAACTTTTCCTTGGTAGAGGTGCAGATAGTCCTTTGAGGTACCAACAATTCGGAAACCCTTGTAGCTATCCCCAAGCGCGATTGGTACAGCACGTTTCACCATGGGGGATGAAATGATGGGGGCGGCATCGGCGGCTAGGATATTGCCGGTGGGAATATCGACCTGAAAAACTGACGATAAGATGAGTTGCATTGGGCTACCCTTGGCGCCGATCACCAAGTCGATCCCTGCACTGTCGCGTTCCATGCGATCTTCCGCTTGCGCAAGCAACAGCACCAGGGCGATGATGGTGCCGACGCCCAGGCCTAGTAACAACACGTTGAGCGCGGTGGCGAGTTTCTTCTCGCGTAGATAGGCTGCTGCGATAGAAAATGCGGTAGCTAACTGATTCATGCAGCCCCCAACAAAACGATGTGGGCGAACCGTGACTTGATGCGATCGTCGTGTGTTGCAACGATCAGGGTTGCGCCATGTAATGCCGCCTGATCTAGCAGCAAACGAATCGCCGCCTCACAATTATTGTCGTCGAGCGCGGAAGTCGGCTCGTCAGCGAGCAGTAGTGCCGGTTTGTTTACCAGCGCACGTGCAATCGCCACACGCTGCGCCTCGCCCTGTGATAGTTGGCGCGGATAACGATCAAGTTTATCGACGATGTCCAGCGCCTGTGCGAGGCGTTCGATGAGCGGGTTGTCCACTGAGTTGCCGACGAGCCGTTGCGCAAGCTGCAAATTGGCACGAATTGTCATTGCCGAAATCAGGTGGAGGCGCTGCATCACCATGCCGATTTTTGTGCCGCGCAGCTGATCCCGTTCTCTAGCGGACATGGAAACTATGTTCGCGCCAGCGACTTCCACGCGACCTGACAGCACACCTTGTAGTCCGGCGATGCAGTTAATGAGTGTCGTCTTACCACTGCCGGAAGGCCCCAGCAAAAGCGTGTGGCTGCCCTGTGACACGGTGACATTTGGTAGGGCGATCATCGGCTGGGTGCTTGCGCCGCCTCCGTAACGGCAGGCCACGTCCTGCGTGAAAACGAGCGTGCTCATTGGGACTATTTGACTTCGACGGCGGTTTTTGCGGTGTCCGCGACGCAGTAGGCAAGCCCTTCAACAAAGATGCGTTTTGGCAGATTTCGACCGATAAACACCATTTTGGATTCACGGACCTCATCCGCAGACCACGGCTTGCCGGGTGTGCCGCCCATCAGCATATGCACGCCTTGGAAGATCATGCGGTTTGGCTGACCTTCAATATTGAGTACACCTTTGTATCGCAGCATATCCACGCCGTAGGTTTGAATCAACAGTGACAGAAACGCTTCGATCTTTTCCATGTCGAGCGGGCGTGCGTCCTTCCACACAAACGATTGCACGTCATCAGAGTGGGTGTGGTGATCTTCCGTGAGGAACGTCGGGTCAATTTCAAGGATGCCGTTTAAGTTAAAGCCACGAATATCGAGAATTTCCTTCAGGTCAGCCGTGCCGAAATTCACCTTCTGAAACTGCGCGCGGGGGTTCATCCGGCGCAGCCGCGCCATCAATTGTTGGGTCTCTTCGTCGGCGACCAAATCGGTTTTGGATAACAAGATACGATCGGCAAAACCAACTTGTGCACGCGCCTCGCTATTAGCCGTCAAGGTGTCAGCACCGTGTTTGGCGTCCACCACCGTCAACACTGCGTCGAGTACGTATTGATCGTGAATATCCTCGTCCATAAAAAACGATTGTGCAACCGGGCCAGGCTCAGCCATGCCGGTAGTTTCGATGATGACGCGGTCAAACTTGAGGGTGCCTTTTTTGCGCTTGGCGGCGAGGTCACCAAGAATTCGTACCAAGTCGCCGCGCACAGTACAGCAGATGCAGCCGTTGTTCATCTCGACAATCTGTTCATCGCGATCCTGCACGAGAATTTCGTTGTCGATACCCTCGGCGCCGAACTCATTCTCGATGACGGCAATTTTTTCACCGTGACGTTCGGTGAGGATACGGTTCAGCAATGTAGTTTTGCCTGCGCCGAGGAATCCGGTCAGGATGGTGGCTGGAATGAGGTTTGGGTTTGCCATGGAGGATGCCGTTTTCTATGCTTGGAGAGTATTGCCGGGTTTTGATCGAAGGTAATAGAGGTAAGTGCGGGCGCGTTGCTGCCAATCAAGGTCGAAAGGTTACGCGGGCTGTAGCGATCTGGCGTGCTGTCCCAAAAACTGATCCAGTGAGTCGCCGATGAATTGTGTCCCCAGATCCTTAACGATAAACACCAGACGCGTCGTGTGGTCATCGTCCGGCCAGGCAGCGAGGGTTGTTGCCGGATACAGGGTGTGTTGAACCGCATGGATGACGCGTGGTCGCGGATCGCCCTTTACATTAACGATGCCTTTGATGCGTAACAGCTGGTCGCCGCGCATCGCTTGCAGCATCTCAATGACATCTAGCAGCTGATGCCAATCAACCGGTTCGTCGTATTGGAACGAAGCCGAGGAGATTGATGCGTCATGCCGCGAGGCCGGGGCTAGCGCCGTTTTGTTGGAGAGTCCCACACGCATCGGCCCGGTCGGACGATAGGCTTCCGCGTTGAGCCACTTTGCGACGTCCGGTGTTTTGCCATCGGCTCGGTACAAGCCGTTGTCAAACATATGTTCGAAATCAACCTTGCCGTCTACCGCGTCAATAATGCGCG
The DNA here is from genome assembly GCA_044346745.1 of Usitatibacteraceae bacterium. Taxonomy (GTDB): domain Bacteria; phylum Pseudomonadota; class Gammaproteobacteria; order Burkholderiales; family Usitatibacteraceae; genus UKL13-2. The sequence goes on from JBIIYQ010000229.1 coordinate 2,684, forward strand.
CGGCAGGATTGAGCCGTGTGATCCGCGCACGTATCGCAGCCCGCGTTGGGTCATCGGCGAGATCGGTCTTGGTGAGGATGATCCGGTCTGCGACCGCAACCTGCTTGACGGATTCAGGATGGCCATTGAGCTGCTCTTCGCCATGGGTGGCGTCGACGGTCGTCACCACACCGGACAACATACATCGCGCGGCGACCACCGGCATCTCGAGCAACGTGTGCATGATGGGTGCAGGGTCGGCCAGACCTGTGGTTTCGATGATCACGCGTGTGAAGTTCGGAATCTCGCCCTTGCTGCGTTTGAAATAAAGTTCGCGCAACGCGCTTACCATGTCACCGGCAACGGAACAACACACACAACCATTGTTCATCACGCTGATGCTGTCACTCGACTTACGCACCAACAGATGATCGATAGGCGCTGCACCGAATTCGTTAATGAGCACAGCTGTCTCCGGCACACCCGGCGAATTCAGAATGTGGTTTAGCAGGGTGGTTTTGCCACTGCCGAGAAAACCGGTCAGCAAGGTTACCGGCGTGATGCCAGCATTGGCCGATGTGCTCATCGTGCTCGTCACAGCCGTTACGCGCAGTGCAGGCAGCGCCCGCGAAACTTCAAGTCCACCGT
>JBIIYQ010000230.1:0-3292 GCA_044346745.1 Usitatibacteraceae bacterium
TTACTTGATAAGTGCGGGTCTAGAATCCGGCCTAACAGTTCGCTCAAGCGGACCAATCAATCGCTTCGCGATTGATGTGGCCGCTTAGCTCCAGCGTTAGGCGTCAATTCACCATACCTCCGCACTATGACGATCACCATCGCTACCTTAGAACTGCAAACATCGGTCCTATGAAACCTCTGCTGACTCTCCTGGCTGTCCTAACGGTCAACGCAACACACCCCGCTCTCGCTGGTTCGAAAAACGGCATCGCTCCTGTACTCACTTCAAGCGTAGAGACCAACGTGATCCGACATTGGGAGAGTGATCCGCACAAGGATCTGAAGGGCGTAGTCGTACTTCGCAATGGAAACGTCGTTGCGGAGCATTACTTCAATGGAGGCACAAGAGAGTCGCTGCACGACATCCGATCTGCCGGCAAGAGCATTACATCCCTACTTGTCGGGATCTCCATCGATCAGAGGAGCATTCGCGGAGTTGGCGACCCACTGGAGACCTACTTTCCCGAGCTAAAGACCAGACCGAGCGGCCGTATCACCATTAATAACTTGCTCACAATGCGCTCAGGGCTTAGTGCTGATGATGATGACCCGAACTCTCCAGGGAACGAAAACTTGATGGACGTAAGCGCCGACCCACGAACGTTCGCGTTCTCAATAGGCATGAGTCGAAGTCCCGGAACGCAATACAAGTACAACTCGCTTACTGCCTATCTTGCAGGGCTTGTTGTTGCGCAGGCCGCTCGCATGCCTCTCGACGAAGTCGCCAAACATGCACTGTTCGAACCCCTCGGAATTACTTCGTGGCGGTGGGCCAGAGATGCCTCGGGCCACACAAAGGGTCAAGGTAACCTCTTCATGAGCACTCCAGACATGGCAAAGATCGGTCAGTTGGTTCTCGATCGTGGCGTTTTCCTGGGGCGGCGTGTCGTGAGCGAGAGTTGGATATCCAACTCACTCACTCCGCACGTTTCCATCGGCACTATTGACCCCTATGCAGATAGCTACGGCTACTTCTGGTACACACGAACCCATCAAGTTGAAGGCAGAGAGGTAACCGTACATTTCGCTTCGGGGAATGGCGGCAACAAAATTTATATCATTCCATCGAAGCGAATGGTTATTGCAATTAGTTCCACCGCATATGGACGCGCGCACGGGCAACGCCGTTCTGAAGCAATCTTGAAGTCAATACTTGGTTCGGCAAGATAGCGAACTCGCGTCGGATCAGACAATACGAGGCAGAATTTTCTGCAGGTACGTTGACGCCTAACCCCTCGCTCAACACCCCGACCCGCTACGGCAGGCGCTGTAAGCCCGCGCCGCGCTCTTGGGGCATCATCGCGTCGCGGGCTTACAGCACCTGCCTCCGCGGTCGGGGTTAGCTCGAACGTTCAACAACCACTTTCGGAAAATCGCATGACCGCAACTGGCATGCGGTAAGAGTTCCGCTCACCGCAAAGCAGGCCTGCCCGACGTCCAATCCCTCGCAAGCCTCTGGGTACCATCTTTTTCTTCGTTCGTATGGTTCGATAACAGACAAGCGCAAGCGCTCCGGCTCTGCCAAAATAGTAGCCTTGCCTCGGCTGTTCAACCTGTAAACCTTGTATCCGGAGTTCATATGACTGTATTCGCCCAAGTTGCTTTGCCCTACGCCAAAGACGCGTTGGTTCCCCATGTTTCTGCCGAAACGATCGACTTTCATTACGGCAAACATCACGCAACATATGTCACCAATCTGAATAACCTTGCCAAGGGCACTGAGTTTGAGAACCTCACCTTGGAAGAGGTCGTGAAGAAAGCGCCCGCCGGCCCGATCTTCAATAACGCGGCACAGATCTGGAATCACGATTTCTACTTCTTGGGATTTAAGCCGGTCGCTGCTGGCGGTGGCGGTAAACCCACCGGCGCGCTGGCTGCCGCCATCGACAAACAGTTCGGTTCGTTTGAAGAATTCCAGAAGCAATTCGACGCCAAAGCAGCTGGTACCTTTGGTTCGGGTTGGGCGTGGCTGTGCAAGAAAGCCGATGGTTCATTGTCGTTGGAATCCACCAGCAATGCTGCAACGCCTCTCACACAAGGCATGACACCGTTGCTGACATGTGACGTGTGGGAACACGCCTATTACATCGATTACCGCAACAGCCGCCCGAACTACCTCAAAGGTTTTTGGTCAATTGTGAATTGGGATTTTGTTGCGGCGAATTTTGCCAAATAAGTTGCAAAGTAATCCTCGGCTAGCAAACAGTCGGCCAACGTGGTGTCGCGCGTTGGCCGTTGTTGTTTCTTCAGCCGTTGTTATGGGCGTTACAGGTTGTGCGACGCGACCTGTCGGCAACGACGCGCCGCGTACCAGCGTCACGCCGTTCTCAAGCGCCAAAGCAGAGGGGCCGTTGCCGTCTGGCTGGAGCCTGAAGCAACTCTCGCGCTTTAAGCGTGATACCACTTATCGCTTGGTGGCCGACCCGACGGGTGTCACCGTGGTTGAGGCACGTGCTGAACAATCGGCATCCGGTGTTGGTAAACGTCTGATCGTTGATCCTGCGGCAATGCCGTGGATTCAGTGGCGTTGGAATGTGCCAGCCTTGATCGCGTCGGCAGACAATACCCGGCGTCACGCCGAGGACTCGCCGGTGCGCGTGATTGTCACCTTCGACGGTGACGCCAGCAAACTGGATTTTGAAGATCGTGCCGTTTCTGCGCGGGCCAAGGCGCTCACCGGTGAGGCGCTGCCTTACGCGACGCTGATGTACATCTGGGAGAACAAAGCGCCGGTCGAGGAAATCATCGAAAGTGTCCATACCACCCGCGTCAAAATGATCGTGGTGGAGTCGGGCACAACGCGCAACGGTCGCTGGTTGGACTACGAACGCAACATTGCACAGGACTTCGAGCGCGCCTTTGGCGAGAAGCCCGGAAGAATTCTTTCGTTAGGAATCATGACCGACACCGACAATACAGGTGAGGTGGCGGTTGCGTATTACGGTGACATCCACTTCAGCCCGAAACCTTTGAAGAAAGAAGCCAAGTGATGGATGTGAAAAATTCGTTGCAAGTTGCCACTCTCGGTGGTGGCTGTTTTTGGTGCCTGGAGGCGGTATTTGATGACCTGCAAGGCGTCACCGATGTCGTGTCGGGATACTGCAACGGCAAGGTGGTCAATCCGACCTATAAGCAGGTGTGTGGCGGCGACACCGGCCATGCTGAAGTCGTGAAGGTGACTTTTGACCCGTCGGTCATTTCGTTTGTCGAGATACTCGGCGTGTTCTTTTCCATTCATGACCCGACGACAT
>JBIIYQ010000231.1:0-3273 GCA_044346745.1 Usitatibacteraceae bacterium
ACTCTGCTCACGCCCGCCCTGTTGCCGGTCTACCAAAGTGATGCCACCATCTTTACTGATCCGAATTTCCAGCGGCGCAACCGTTGGATTAAGTGCTTGCCCGACACTTGGCAAATCGATCTGCCCAAGCGTGATTAACGGTGCGCAAACCATAAAGATGATGAGCAAGACCAACATCACGTCGATGTAGGGAACCACATTAATTTCACTCATCGCTCTTCTAGGTCGTCTCATTCGGCGACCCCGCTTCCTAGCCCTATGAAAAGCGTTGCGAGCGGCTCAAGTGCGAGGCGCATCGCAGTCGGCGAGGAGATAGCACTTGCCGGTACTGCGACGACGCCGACGAGTACGCAATGAAGCAATTGAGTCGCGCTGTAGCTTTGCATGGGTCAGCTGACGGCTTGGCGTTGGAGAATATTCGAAAACTCCTCAATGAAACTTTCGTAACGATTGGCGAGTCGGTCGATCTCCGCCGAATAGCGGTTGTAGGCGATCACCGCAGGAATCGCGGCGAACAGGCCGATCGCGGTTGCAATCAATGCCTCTGCGATGCCCGGCGCGACCTGCGCCAGCGTCGCCTGCGCAACGTTGGAGAGGCCGCGAAACGAATTCATGATCCCCCAAACCGTGCCGAACAAGCCGATATACGGGCTGACCGAACCGACCGTGGCGAGAAACGAAAGATTTCGCTCGAGGTAGTCGAGCTCGCGCTGAAATGAGGCTTTCATCGCACGACGGGTTCCGTCCATCAACGCACCCACATCAGAGCCCGATCGCGTTTTGAGTTTCAAGAACTCCTTAAAACCTGCTTCGAAGATACGCTCCATTCCTTGTGTTTCGTAGCGTCCCGACGCAGACCGCTGGTAGAGCCCGACGATATCAGTACCGCCCCAGAATTCTTTCTCGAAGGCCTCCGCCTGACGCTTGGCTTTGCTGATGGTGAACATCTTCACGAAGATGTACCACCACGAAAAAAACGACGCGAGTGCCAGCAGCGCCATCACGATCTTGACGATGATGGAGGCCTGCATTACCAGTGACCAGATGGCCATGTCGGGGTGAATTTGCATGGGGCTTTCTAACGATTAACTGAGTGTGGCTTCCATCTTGCGTTTGACATCCGCCGGAAATTCGATCGGTTTCATGCCGTCCGCCGAAACAGAAGCGACCGTCACACGCGCTTTCAAAATGATCTCTTCACCGCGTTTCACTTCCTGATGAAAGGTACAACGAACACGTCCCATCGTCTCAACGGCTACCGTCACTTCCAGGTTGTCATCAAGGCGGGCGGGCTTGAGGAAATTCATGGTCATCTCCGTGACCACCCAGAGCATCTTGTATTTTTCTTCAAGCTCGGTGTTGTTGAAACCAAGGTACCGCAGCCACTCGGTACGCGCCCGCTCAAGAAAACGAACGTATTGGCCGTGGTACACCACGCCGCCTGAGTCCGTATCTTCGTAATAGATGCGCAGCGGAAACGAAAACGTAAACAGTTGCGTTTGCTGCGCGTCGCGAAGAGAAAGTTTGGCCATCAGAACAGTCCCGGAGCGTTGGCTTGCGCGGGCATCACCAGCCCAAAGTGCTGGTAGGTCAATGTGGTGGCCATGCGTCCACGCGGTGTACGTTGCAAATATCCCTGCTGGATGAGGTAGGGCTCCAAGACGTCCTCAATGGTGTCGCGCTCTTCACCGATCGCCGCCGCAAGATTTTCCACGCCAACCGGACCGCCGGAGAATTTTTCGATGATGGATAACAGCAACTTGCGATCCATCATGTCCAGGCCGACCTTGTCGACATCGAGCATCTTCAGCGCAAGGTCGGCGATGTCCTTACTCACATTGCCATTCCCTTTCACCTCGGCGTAATCGCGGACACGGCGCAGGAGGCGATTTGATATGCGCGGGGTTCCACGAGAGCGTTTGGCGATTTCCATCGCACCATGTTCGTCGATCGAGACTTCCAAAAGTTTTGCCGAGCGTTTCACAATCAGGCCGAGCTCATCGGGCGAGTAGAACTCCAGCCTGGAAACGATGCCAAAACGATCACGCAGCGGATTGGTGAGCATGCCGGCACGTGTTGTTGCGCCGACCAATGTGAACGGTGGCAGATCTAACTTCACCGAGCGTGCGGAAGGGCCTTCACCGATCATGATGTCGATTTGGTAGTCCTCCAGCGCGGGATACAAGATCTCCTCGACGACCGGGTTCAAGCGATGGATTTCGTCGATAAACAACACATCATTCGGCTCGAGGTTGGTCAGCATCGCCGCCAAATCGCCGGCGCGTTCCAGCACGGGCCCGGACGTTTGTTTCAAATTGACACCCATCTCGCGCGCGATGATATGCGCCAGTGTGGTCTTGCCGAGCCCCGGCGGACCGAATAGTAATGTGTGATCTAAGGGTTCTTTACGCGCACGGGCGGCGTCGATGAAGATCGAGAGTTGTTCCCTGATTTTTTCCTGGCCGACATATTCCTCAAGCAACTTCGGCCGGAGTGCACGTTCCTGCACCTCTTCTACATTGGAGGCTTTGTCAGCGGAGATGAGGCGATCAGGTTCTAACATTCTGAGATTTTAGCCGACGGCCGCACCTGAGGCCGCCTTTGATTCCCCATTTGCCTCCACCCTGGCCCCGGCCTTCGCTGGTCGGGCCGGCCGTTTGCGGATGTAAAGCGTCTTCTGCACCCGTGCAACAAGCTGTTTGTCGGTGTCCACCACATCAACCTGGTAAACCGGTTCGAACTTCTCGCCGTCAGCGGTTTTCGCGTAAATCTCCGCCAATTGCTCGTCGCTGATATTGAATTCCGCGTAAACGGTGGTGCGACCGGGCTTCACATAGTCAATCGTTGCCGCTTTGTCCCAGACTAAGTAGGTGTCTCCCAGAATGTTCTTCAACGCCACCATGTAGAAAGGATCGGTCATCGCGAACATGCCTCCGCCGAAGTGCGACCCGACATAGTTTTTGTTGCGCATGGATAACTTCATCCGCGTCCGTACATAACGCCAATCCGACGAGATCTCTTCGATATGAATACGCGTACCCCAAAAAGGTGGCCAGCAATTCATGACGTGCCGGAACACGTTTGGCGACATCGTCACCTTGGAATAGAAACCTTGTTTTGAGGAACTCATCGTCACACCACAAGACAAAAAATGAAACTCGCCTATTGGCGGGCATATTCAAGCGAAAAGCGCTGAAAACGCCCGTCAATGCTGGTGTTTTTCTAACCCTTCGAAAGCGACTTCAACGCCAGACGAATACCGTCAGACACGCT
>JBIIYQ010000232.1:0-3270 GCA_044346745.1 Usitatibacteraceae bacterium
TTGGCAAACCAATCACCAATGGATTTCAACGCAGCCTTTATAAACACATTAAAGCAGGAGAAAATCTAACTCGCAACCTCAACACGCCAATCCATGGCGTCCGGATTTTTGAGCCTCTCCATGGCGGCACTCGCCGCCATCGAACGCGACGACCCCTTGTCCTTTCGCGACCAACTTGAGCTAACCGAAATTCCCGCGCCGCCATTCAAATAAGCCGTACGCGCGGCAGATTACTTAAAGCGCATTCGCGCACTCGGGTTGGACGCACGCATCGATAGCGAAGGCAACGTGATTGGTGTGCACAAAGGCAAAGGTACGGGCCCCCTCGCTGCTCTCTTCTCAATCGAGGGGGAGGCTTTTCTTCCCTCTCCCCTTGCGGGCGAGGGATCGAGGGAGAGGGGAAGGCTAGCAATACCCAGCGCATTCAATTGCCCGCTCAACAAGAACATCGAAGTTGCCGTCATTCTAGGGCAGTTAGCTAACTACACTCACTGCTGTGCGGAACGTTTTTCCAGAAGACACTATTCCCACTTATTGTGCGCAGAACAAAGCACTTTCCTCTTTTCTAAAGCGAGATTGAGGGAGATGTTTAGGCGCGCCACGCGGAAGCCATCGCAAATCCCCCTCGATCCCTTTTTCAACGGGGTAAGACGCCAACCGCGACCACTTCTGATGCGCATGGGCGCGATTGTTGAGCACATATTGAACGCGCACAGGTGCGTACATCGACCGGTATGTTTAACTCGCACTTAGTTTGTGCCGTCGCTATTCAAGTGTAGGGAGGAGACAGCAGCAAGAAGGCGGCAGAAGTTCTGCTTGCCGAACAATCGCTTGCGACTCGGCGACCCTAACGCTTCTGCCCATCAAGCATCAGCGGAATCGCACGGGCAATCTCGCGTGTTAACAGCGCTTCAATAGCAGCAATTTTTTGTGCCGATGTCAGCGCCGACCAGGGATCATCACCACTCGGCGTGCTCGCCGCCGAGAACGGCTCCGACGCGCTGACCACACGCGTTTTCAGTACCTTGCGTGACGGCAATTCAACTAACGCCATCTGGAAGAATGTAAACGGCGAAATGTAGCCGCGCCCGGTACTGCCGGTAGCGGGGTCGGTTGTCATCGCAGCACCGTTAAGGAAGAAGCCCAGGCCCTCCATACGCGCGGCAAGTCCGGGTGCGCCGGGGATCAACACACGCGTCTCGTCGCGATACTTGGTAATCAAAATCAGATGTGTCGCGCCCTGCTGCGCGAGCGCACCGATGATCGCCTCGGGTATGGTCATCACGCCGTTTTGCTCGTCGAACAATTGGCGCTGTTTGGCAAACAATACCGGGCTGCGGGTATTCAGCGCAGCCATCTCCGCGCCCGGCCGAACACGGCGTACGGCGTCGATGGTGGCGCGAATCGCAATGGTGTCAAACACCGGTTCCTCAATCGGAACCGCGCGCTTGAAGTTCGACTCAGGCGCATCACCGACTTTTAGTTGGGATGCGATCACATTGAGTTCATCACCAATCAACGACAGGATGGCGTAGACCGGTTGTGGCCCAGCGGCAGGCAGCTGTACCGATCCCGGCGCTGGGTTGGTCGCCCCCCACGCAGAGGCGGAAATCAACAGCGCGAGGAACGACGCTGCGGCACGATTCAAATAGGTCATGTTTAGTCGCAGGACAAAAATAGATATGCCGCATTATCGGCTATTCTCAGTGCGGCCAAGGAGCGAGTCTCAAGAAACCGTTGAGGGCTACGGCAACGCGGCAAGAGCGTTTTCCACGACGCGAAAACACATTAGCGCCGGCAGCCTTGCGCTATTTCGTTGCGCCCTGATGCTCGCGCTCGATTTTTCTAAGATAGTCGGCGAACGTTTTGCCCGACTCAAGCGCAAAGTGGTCGTCCATCACCGTAAGATTCCGCATCCGGTCGAGCCGAAAGGCGCGAAAGTCTTTGCGCACTTCGCACCAAGCGGCGAGTGTCCAGCGCTCGCCCCAGAAGTGCAACGCCAGCGGTCTGACACTGCGCGACGTGTTTTCTTGTTCACTTGATCGATAGTCCATCTGGGCAAACCGCCGTTCTCGAACCGCCTTCCTGAGCAGCTCGAAGTGCGCCCCGACGCGTGGGTCAACATGGAAGTTGGGCGCATAGACTTGCGTTGCTTCCAACGCCGCACGGCGGCTTTCGGGAATCACCGCAGCGATTTTCTCAATCGCCCGCTCGGCGCTAGCCGCCAAAGATGTACTGCCCCAGGCGCCGACCATACGCGCGCCGATCAACAGCGCTTCGAGTTCCTCGTACTCAAACATGAGCGGCGGGACGTCGAAGCCTTTTTTGAGCGAGTAACCGACGCCTGCTTCACCCAGAATCGGCACGCCAGACAACGAGAGATCTTGAATGTCTCGATAGATCGTTCGTTCGGAGACTTGCAATCGATCGGCGAGCTGCTTCGCGGTGGTAAGCCGCCGACCGCGCAGCGCCTGCACGATAGCGAACAGGCGATCAGCGCGACGCATCTTTCCAATTCCACCACTTAAGTCTCTCTGGGTCGTGGCGAGGGGTCGACGCGTAATACACCGCGCACCGGAACACATAGAGCACACAGCGGTCGTGCACCACGCCGGTTGTTTGGCAGAGCTGGTCGAACAAAGCCTGCGGGGATTTCCCTTTTAGCTGTGCGACTCGAGAAATCCCGATACCCCGCAGATCGCCCGCTATAGATGGCCCGACACCCGGGATCACCTCCAGCTCTGATTTGGGTTTGCGTGTTTTTGTTCGGCTGGGCATACGGACCTATCACCAAGCGGTCGGGCTGATACGTAGCACATGTTACTTCAGGCCGTGCACGCCGACGCGATTGCCTTCGGTATCTACGATATGTGCAAAGAAGCCCATGCCAGGCGGCAGCGCCGTCTTGGGAAATGCAATTGAACCGCCTGCGCTTGCGACGCGCGCGAGGATGGCATCGATTCCTTGGTCGGCATTCAGGTAGACCACTGCGCCATCCTTGTTTGGCAGGTATCCGGGACCCGACATGACACAGCCCGAAATTGCGTGCCCTTTGTCATACGGGAACACCGCCATTTCGCTCGGCCCCATCTTTTCGCGGATCAGGGACACGCCAAACAAACTCTCGTAAAACTCAACGGCGCGCTCAAAATTCAATGCAGGAATTTCAAACCAAGTAACAACACTTTGCCGACTCGGCGCGGCGGATGAGCTTGCAGTGGCTTGCGACATGGATTTTCTTTCGTTGGCCGTGCGACGTTGCACGACCAA
>JBIIYQ010000097.1:0-10677 GCA_044346745.1 Usitatibacteraceae bacterium
GGCTAAAAGAAGCCGCCGCCCGCATTGCACAAAACCCGTCCGTCAACTAATAATCAACGCGTCCTGCCCGGGGGAATTTGGGCGGCCATAAGTGGGGGAATTTGAAGTGGCCATCGGGGACCTCACATAAGTTAGCGGTACCAATCGTTGATACCATCAAAAACGGCAAAGTCAAATATTGGCGGGTGATTTCAGCGTATTTTCGCCGGAGATGATCGTCACAGATGAGTTTTACTTGAGGGCGGAGCTCCTTCCGTCGATTCCGCCGATTGAGGAGGGCAAAACATGCGTTAGCGCTGTCCTCGCTTGCGCCCTTCCGTTACACTGCAGTTCATACGAGTTTAGGTAGTACCTCTTCAAGCTCATGTCCAAGAACACAAAGCTCGTAAAAGAGCTCAAAGAAAGTCTGGCGAAGGATTTTTCAAAGCGTTTGGTCGAGGCTGTCCCACTGGTTTCGACGGCGTTGTTTGAGACCGCAAACCAGGCCGATGATGCCAATGTGAAGCGCGCCATTCTCGGCGCACGGGATGCTTGGGAATCGCGCTCCTTGGATTGGGAGAAGGCCGTCCGAGCCGATTACGTAAAACGCTTTGAAGAAAAAACGTCCGGTGGCGACGACAAGCTGTCCAATACGACCAATTTTTCGCTCGAATCGTTGAAGTTGGTTGAAGACGAAGAAATGCGTGAGGAAATAGCGCTGGGCAACGTGTCTACACGTCTAAAAGATGTTTGCGACTACGAGCTGTTCACTTTGACCAAACGCGTCGGGGGTCTATTGGAGGTGACCGACCTTAAGGACGCGCAGAATCCAGTGCTTCCGCGGGTGTTCTGCCGAGCGTTGTTGGCGGGCCTGACCGCTGTTGAGATCAATGTTTCGCAGCGTTGCGAGATTCTGCTGGCCGCTGCGCCAGTGCTCGGTGAGTTGCTCAACGAAACACTCAAAGAAGCCAACGAGGTCTTGGTCAGCCACGGATTCATGATTGAAATCCCCGTTGCTTACGGAAAAATAATCAACAGATCCGTTTCACGGGTGCCCCTGGCGCTTTCCACGGGATCGTGGCAATCCCATGGCGGCGGTGGTGGCGCGGGTGGCGGGAAGGGGCCTGGCGGCGGTGGAGGCAGTGGTGGTAACGCCGGCGGCGGTGGAAGTGGTAGTGGTAGTGGCGGAGGAAACGGAAGCGCCAGTGGCGGGGGAAGCGGAGGTGGGGGCGGTGCTGCAAACGCGGAAATGCAGGCCAGCCTACCCGATCTGTTTGCACGTTTGTTGGCCAGACTGCCGACGGTGGATGGCGGAGGCGTTCCTTCCGGGGGTGGTCAAAATGGGGGAGGCTCCATAGGAGCCCTTGAGCAGCCGCGTACGCCAGCAACCGGAGCGGGCGGTGAGCAGGAAAATGGGTTATCGCCAGACCAGCTGCTCGCCCGATTATTGACGAGTGCGCCGACAGCGGTGGGATCGGGTTCAGCTTCTGGGGTCGCCACATCCGGTGGCACCGAATCAGCAGTGGCGGACGGCCCAGGTGCAGGTGTGCAGGTTACCCTCGACCCAAAATTGCTAGAGGCACTCGAACGCTTTGCCGCTAGCACCGCCATGGTTACTTCACCTCCGGCAACACCGTCCTCGGGCGCGGGATTGTCAGGAGCTGCGCACGCAATGCCGGTGTCGGCGGCCAGTTTTGATGCCGCCGCGCCCGGCACGCAGTTTTCACGGTTGCCAGCACAATCGGTCTCGGCGCGTGACGGAGGCACCGGGACGGAAAGTGCAACAGCCTCCGACGCCGACAAAACCATGCCGGTTGCGGCCGTGGCGAAAGCCCCGCATGCCCCCCAATACGCACAAACAGAAAAACTCGCAGCGGTGGCTGCCGCATCCGCGCCGGCGCTGACGAATCTGGTGCGACAGGCGGCGCCAATACTCGCGCCGACCATGCAGCCGGTTCAGACCATGATTACGGACGTCGTCGCCGGTGTCTTCGACCGCATTTTTGCCGCGCCGGATATTCCAGACTCGATTAAGGCGCTCATTGGCAAACTGCAGTTGCAGATCTTCAAAGCCTCGATGCAAGATCCGCAGATCTTCACCAACGCTGAACATCCGTTGCGACGCTTTGTTGATGAGCTTGCCGATATCGGCGTGAAGCGGCAGCAATCACTTTCACACGGTGACCCGGTTTACGAACGTATCGCGACCATCGTCAACAACCTGCATCAGAATTTTGAGGTTGATCCAAAAGCCATTGAGCGGGCGAATCACCAAGTTTCCGCTTTTATCCAAGCCGAAGAAGAGAGCGCGCAAGGCGTCATTTTTGACTCTGTAGTTGAGGTGCAGCAGCAGGAAGAAGTCGAGATGGGCGACTCGATGGCGGCTTTCGAGGTTGATAGGCGTTTTGCCGGCAAGATGTTCTTGCGCATGATCAAGGAGTTTGTCCGCGTGCACTGGCAGGCGGTGCTGGCGAAGGACTATCTGGTCGACGGTGAAGACGGCGAGCAGTGGAAGGCCGATCTTGCCACCCTCGACGAACTCCTCTGGAGCGTAAGCCCGAAAGAGGTCACGACGGATCGCGCGAAGTTTCTCAAGCTGTTGCCAACATTACTTGGCAGGTTGAATGCCGGGCTTGACCGCATCGGGCTTTCGGACAAAGCTCGCACACCCTATTTCCAGGTGATGGAGGCCGCGCACAGATCCTTGCTGCGTACCACAAAGGACGGTGCGGGTCAGGCCGCTGGTGAGGTTGAGGAGCAACCGCTGCGGCTGGCGGCTGACCCACGTGAAAAACTTCGCAAACGCACTACGACCATCGCCCGTGGGCAGTGGATCGCCATGACAGACACCGACGGCGCGGTGCAGCGCTGCCGACTATCGTGGGTTAGTCCGTTGAAAGAAACGTTTGTATTGAAGAACTACGACACCAAAAAGGCAGTTACGTTGACGGCAGAGGAGTTCCAGTTTTTGGAGTCCGAAGGGCGCATCAAACTGATTGATGAGCATTCACTCACGGAGCGAAGTATTCAGGGGGCCATTCTTGGCATGCTCGATACGCCGCAGGGCGCCATCGGTGCCACTGCGCCACCCGATAGCTTACGCAGCATTTAGGATTGTGCGCCGAGTTTTCGGGCATTATCCGCTGATCGCGCGTTTTCGGCGGCAGCGGTGTCAGACTGCCACTCGGTACTGACCAAACCATGCAGGTTCTCCATGGCGATCACCGCTAGCGCCGAGACGTATGGCTCAGTGTCATTTGCAACTGGCAGATAGTTGAATTCTTTGCCGCCGGCGAGCAGAAATGTATCGCGCCCTTCGTCGGCAATCTCCTCTAGTGTTTCCAAACAGTCAGCGGCGAAGCCGGGACAAATGACGTCAATGCGCCGTGTTCCGGCTTCGCCGAGTGCCTCAAGAGTTTTGTCAGTATAGGGTTGCAGCCATTCGGCTTTGCCGAACCGCGACTGAAACGTCACAATATATTCGCCGGGTTGCAGTCCAACACGTTCACCGATCAGTCGAGCGGTCTTGTGGCATTGGCAATGGTAGGGATCACCGCGGTCAAGATGAAACTTCGGCACGCCGTGAAATGTCATCAACAACTTGTCAATCGAAAAATCCGGTCGCCCTATCCGCTGCCAATGTGTCTCTAGGTTTCTTGCCATGGCATTAATGTATGCCGGATGGTCATGGTAATTGCGCATGAACCGGATCCCCGGCACGTTGCGCCACCTTGTCAGTACCCGCGCGAGCTGATCGAACGTTGATCCAGTCGTGCTCGCAGCATACTGCGGATAGAGCGGCAATACCAAGATGTTGTTGCATTGCTGGCGTTTGAGTTCTTTGAGTTGTGACGCCATCGAAGGGTTGCCATAACGCATCGCCGGCAGCACCACCAGAGGTGCCGGCGTGAGACCCGCGAGCTCTTTGCCCACAAGCTTGGCTTGTCGTTCGGTATACACACGCAAAGGTGAGCCTTCCGCCATCCAAATGCTTGCGTATTTTTCAGCGGTCTTTTTTGGCCGAACATTGAGAATAATGATGTTGAGAATGCACCACCAAATCGCCCGCGGAATTTCAACAATTCGGGCGTCTGATAGAAATTCCTTTAAGTATCGCCGGACAGCTACCGGCGTGGCAGCGTCGGGTGTGCCGAGATTGACGAGTAGGACGCCGGTCTTGGCTTGAGTACCGTGTGTGTAGTTTGGTTCGGTTGAAAAGGACATGTTTGTTTTGCGTCTTCCACACCCGGCGATTAGGCGGGGTCGTTGTGCGGGGTGGTGATGCTCAAGCTGGGTATGGCGAGACGGCGCTTTTGGACAATAACACGCATCAAGACGGCATAGCGTGAATTGCCGGGCTAGTGTTGGCTGAGGGCGCTTGACAGAAGTTTGGAGGTTACATCAACGATCGGGATAACACGCTCATAAGCCATACGCGTTGGCCCAATCACACCGACCGTGCCGACTATCTGACCATCAACCTCATACGGAGCAGAGACCAACGAAAACTCATCCAGCGGCATGGTTTCGGATTCGCCACCGATGAAGATTTTGACGCCATCGGCTCGCTGCGACGCATCGAGCAACTCGAACAACTGTGATTTTGCCTCGAATAAGTTAAACAACTTCTTGAGACTCGACATATTTGAGGATATATCGTTAACGTCGAGTAGTTTACGTTCGCCTGAAACAACGACACCGCTTGAGTCGGAACCGCTGCCGCGTGCCTCGACTACCGCCGCCATCAATGTGGAGATGTCGCGATGCAACTGGGACAGTTCATGCTGAACGCGGCTCTGTAGCTGGTCAAACTCGACCCCTGCATAATGCGCGCTGATGTAATTAGCGGCTTCCACGAGCTGCGACGGGGAGATCGGTTTTTCGGTAATAACAATTCGATTTTGCACATCTCCATCGGTTGCAACAATGATGAGCAATACCCGTCGCTCGGATAACGGGATAAACTCGACATGTTTCAGGCCGACCCCTATTCGCCGCGGTGTCATGACAATGCCTGCGAAGTGGGAGAGTTCAGACAACATTTGTGAGGCCGCTGCCACCACTTGGCGCGGGTCATCGGGACGGATTTGATCACGCAATGTTTGGTGTTCAACCAACTCAAGTGGTTGAATAGTCAGGAGCGTATCGACAAAAAAACGATAACCTTTTGGTGTCGGCACACGGCCCGCCGAGGTGTGCGGGCTGGCGATGTAGCCCAGCTCCTCCAAATCCGCCATAACGTTGCGGATCGACGCCGCCGAAAGTTCCATGCCGGAAAATTTCGAGAGTGTCCGTGAGCCAATCGGCTGGCCGTCGGCGATGTAACGTTCGACGAGAAACTTCAGCAGGGTTTGCGCGCGCTCATTGATCATGGTGTGATTGTAAGAAAAAATGGACTTTGGTGGGAAAAAATCACGTTCTTAGCACATGGTGTGGCTGACTAGGTGTTCGGTCCGGCATGTGCGGAGCTGGCGCCGGGGGCGAATGTTCAAAACAGCAACGACAAATTGAATGAGACCGGAGGGTCATGTGATTTAATCAGGCAATGGACAAAGCATTTACGACTGTGGCAGTAATTGGAAAACTCGACGGGGCCGGTGTCTCGGGGCCTTTGGACGTACTGCTACGCTATTTGGCGAAACGTGGCGTCCGTGTGCGAATGGACGAGCGCACCGCATCGCTGGCAGGGTCTCCGCTGGCAGGAATCGCGCCTTTCGAGCGCGTGTTTGACGGCGCTGACTTGGCCATCGCACTTGGGGGCGATGGAACGTTACTCGGCATTGCGCGCAGGGTTGCGGACGCAAAGGTGCCCTTGGTCGGAATAAACCTCGGGACGCTGGGCTTTTTGACCGACATTCCTGCCGATTCGAGCGAGAACATGCTTGGTGTCATGTTGGATGGCGCATATACGACCGAGTCGCGCCTGTTGCTCAATGGTGCCATAGTGCGCGAGGGCAAGGAAGTGTTTTCGACCGTCGCGCTCAATGACGTGGTGGTGTGCCGCGGTGCGATGGGATCGATGATCGAGTTTGCTGTGGAAGTTAACGGCGAGTTTGTTTATAGCCTGCGCGCGGATGGGTTGATTGTTTCCACCCCGACTGGCTCGACTGCCTATGCGTTGTCTAGCGGCGGGCCAATATTGCATCCGAGCCTGCCGGCGATTTCACTTGTGCCAATTTCACCGCATACCCTGTCCAACCGACCGGTAGCCATTCCAAGCGCCTCCGAAGTGCGTGTGCGCCTGATTCGCGGCCAAGATGCGCGGGTTAACTTTGATGTGCAGTCCTATTTCGATCCCGAGCCTGAGGACGTGGTGGTGGTTCGCAGCCATCCGAACCCGTTAACCCTGCTACACCCGGTGGGCCATTCCTACTACGCCATGTTGCGCTCGAAGTTGCACTGGGCCGAACGTAACTCGTAGTTCTCAATCGATCATGCTGCGCGCACTTACCATCACCAACTTTGTCATCGTTGACCACTTCGAACTGGACTTCGAGGCAGGCTTTAGCGCGTTGACAGGTGAGACCGGTGCGGGTAAGTCGATCTTAATTGATGCGCTATCGCTCGCACTCGGTGCGCGTGCGGACGGCAACCCGGTGCGGGTGGGGCAAAGTAAATCAGAGATCACGGCCGAGTTCGATCTCGGCCACATACCTGCTGCGCGCCAGTGGTTGGCAGAGTTCGATCTGGCAGACGACGACATCAACATTTGTCTGTTTCGCCGCGTGATTGATACAGGCGGTCGATCCAAGGCCTTTATTAACGGTTCGTCTGTCACCCTTTCCCAGATGCGAGACTTGGGCGAACGTCTAGTAGATATCCACGGGCAACACGAACATCAGAGGCTTCTGCGGCGCGACGCGCAGCTTGCATTGCTCGACGATTTCGCCGCAAATGCGGCGATACGGGAAGCTGTATCAACGGCGTACAGCGAGTGGTCGCAGATTGCCAATATTCGCGCGGCGCGACAGCAGAATGAAGCCGCAGTTGCGCGTGAGTTCGAAGATCTCTCCTGGCAAATTGGTGAACTTGAGAAACTCAACTTCACATCTGCGCGATGGGAGGAAACACTTGCCGAGCAGCGTCGCCTCGCCAATGCGGCCAGCCTCATTTCCGCAGCGGAGGCAGCAATCGACGGGCTTGCCGAGAGTGACAACGCGGTTATCGGCACGATCGATGCGCTCGCGAGTGAGTTGGCCAGTGCGGCCGAAACAGACGATGCCTTGAAGGACATTCACGTTTTGATGACGACCGCGAGTGTTGAACTTGGCGAGGCGGTGTCGAGTTTGCGCCACTACCTTCGTAAACTGGAGGTTGACCCCGCAAAACTGGCAGAACGTGATCGCGAGATCTCTGACGTTCTTGAACTGGCTCGCAAGTTCCGCATCGAGCCCGCACGCATTCCAGAATATTTGCAGCAAAAACGTGACCGACTCGCGTCATTGGGCGGCGGCCAGTCGCTTGATGACTTGATTGCGCGCGAGCAGGTTGCTGAGGCGGCGTATCGCGAAGTGGCAAAAAAGCTTACCAAGTCCCGGCAGACGGCAGCCAAGACGTTTTCCGCGCAGATTACCAAATCGTTACAAGAACTTGCCATGCCGGGCGGTCGTTTTGCGGTCGAGTTTGTCGCCCGTGAAGCGGGGCCAAGTGGGTTGGAAGGCTGTGAGTTTCAGGTTGCCGCGCATGAGGGACAAACCCTTGGGCCGCTGGCGAAGATTGCGTCGGGCGGCGAGTTGTCGCGGGTGTCCCTCGCCATTCAAATGATGGCATCGGCGCGCGGTGGGGTGGCCACAATGATTTTTGACGAAGTGGATTCTGGAATCGGTGGACGTGTCGCAGAAGTTGTCGGACGCCTGTTGCGCCGGTTGGGAGAAAAACCGGGGGAAAAAGCGGGTGCCAAAGGTGAAGGCAAACATCAGGTGCTCGCGGTCACCCATTTACCGCAAGTTGCAGCCTGTGCTGAACATCAGTTTCAAGTTGCGAAAGGTGCCTCTGATGGTGTGGTGACAACCAATATCGTTTTGCTCGACAAGAAAGCGCGGGTCGAAGAAATAGCCCGCATGCTTGGCGGCATGACCATTACGGCGACGACACGCAAACACGCCGAAGAAATGTTGGCGAGCGCGGCGAAGGCATGATCGCTGACGAGCGGCGTGATCAAGAGCCAAACATTGACTGCCAGAGTTTTGCCACAGCCGCGCGTTCTGCGGCCAACTCGGCTGGTACGATCCAAGCCTTGCGCTCGCTGTTGTTCTGCGCAATGTGTAGCCGGTGTCGATAGGCAAGATAGGCTTTAGCCGCCGCTGCCGCCTGCTCTTCGTCGATTAACCCCAGTGCCGCTGCGCGGGTGAGCAACGCAAAGTTACCGAGATTCCGCAAAAACTCCGGAAGCTCGCCGCTGTATGCCAAGATCAAGTACTGAACGATAAACTCAATATCGACGATGCCGCCCTCGGTGTTTTTCAGATCAAGTGCGTCCGGCTTGTCCTTTTTCTCGAGGCGCATTTTCTGTCGCATCTCGACGATCTCGCTTTTCAGCTTGGTGATATCGCGCTGCTTCGACAGTACTTCTGCACGGATATCCTCGAATGGCCCGACCAGAGCAACGTCGCCCGCGCACCAGCGCGCGCGCGTCAGCGCTTGATGCTCCCAAGTCCAGGCGCGATTGATTTGGTAGTCGCGAAACGCATCGAGGCTCGACACCAGCAATCCGGACACGCCGTCTGGGCGCAAGCGCAAATCGGTCTCATACAAAACGCCACCGGCGGTCATGGTGTTGAGCCAGCTATTCACGCGTTGGGCGAGTTTGGCAACCAACTCAGCGGACATGCCGGCCGCAGGATTATAGAGAAACACGAGGTCAAGGTCTGAGGCGTAACCCAACTCCTTACTGCCCCACTTGCCATAACCGATGACAGCGAATCCTGCCGGTGTGCGTCCGGCGGCGCTCGGTGCAGACGACACGTCTCCTGACGCCGACTGGATTGCCTGCCACGCCATCTTCACCGCAGAATCGACCAGCATATCCGCCAGCATTGAGAGTTCATCGGACAGCGCCATGACGCCGAGTCGGCCTTCGATATCGGCAATGTTGAGCTTGAGGGTGATGCGCTGTTTGGTGTGCCTGAGCAGTTCGTACTGCTGTTCGACGTCGCCGACAATCGCTTCACATTGTGCCTCGATTGTATGTCGCTCGGCTGGCCAGTCGACGAGTGTCTGGGGAACTGCCACGCCGACGGTGCTGGCAGTCGGCAGCGTGGTTGGCAACATCGCATCTTCGAGCAATATCGGGTGGCGCTGTAACTGGCTCGCAGCCCACGCGCTTTGGTGGGCGATGCGCGCAACACGTGTCAGGACGGCGGGATACTCCAGCAGAAAGGCTAGGTAGGTTTCGCGCTTGTCGATCGCTTCTAGCAAATCAAACAATCGAAACAAGGTTGTTGAAGTGGTATCGACGGTGGCGCAGGTGTCGACCGCAAGTTCGATTAGTGCCTCTAGCCGGCCGCGAAGTTTGGGCGGCAGCGCCTGCATACGGTTTGAGGCAAACCACCGCTGAATGCGATCGGCGATCTGGCCGCGATCTGCTTCATCGTAAAGTCTAGTATTGAAGGGCATTTCCAAGGCATTTGCCTTGAAACTGCCCGTTTTTGTTAGGGTTTGGCTTTTTTCGAGACGCGCCTCAGCGTCACCAAACACCGCCTCAAATTCGCCAGTGACCACGGCTCGGTGCATGTTGAGGGTCGCTAGGAAGGTCTGCCATTCGGCAAAACCCATTGCTTCGGCGACACGTTGTTGCTCCTCTGGGGAGGAAGGCAGTGACTGCGTCTGCTGATCATCCAAGTACTGAAGGCGGTGTTCCAAGTTGCGCAAAAATGTGTACGCCCCGGACAGCGCCTCTACACGGGTTGCCGGGATGATTCCCTGTTGCCCGAGCTGCGATAGCGCCTCTCGCGTACTGCGGGTTTGCAGCCCGGTGTGATTGGTGTTGCTGGCGGCTGTGCCAACCGCCCGCCCGCCCCGGATCAGTTGGTGGATCTGTGCGACAAACTCAACTTCGCGAATGCCGCCTTCGCCAACCTTGATGTCGTTTTGTTTGTCGCGTTTATTCGCGTCCGCACGAATTTGGCCATGTAATGCGCGCATCTCTTCGATGGCGGCATAGTCGTGGTACCGCCGAAACACAAACGGCGTTGCTAGGGCGTCTAACGCAACAACGTTTGTCGCCCCGCCGGTCATCACCCGGGCCTTGAGCCACGCGTATCTCTCCCATGGACGCGCCTGTTGCAAAAAGTAGGACTCAAGAGAGGCTAGCGAGGTCACCAGCGGACCACTGTCGCCGAATGGTCGGAGGCGCATATCGACGCGGAACACATAGCCGTTTTTATCCACGTTATCGATGGATCGGATAACGCGTTTACCCAGCTGGTGGTGAAATTCATGCCAACTTTTGTCGGCGTTTGCGGCGCCATCTTCGCGGTGAACAAAGATCAGGTCGATATCGGAGGAAACATTAAGTTCATGGGCGCCGAGTTTGCCCATGCCGACAACCATGAGGTCACTCTGCGGCGACGCCGATATGCCGTACTCGGCCAAGAGTGCTTTGTGATGGTAGGCCAGCGACTGCCCCACCACCTCGTCGGCGAAGTGTGAAATCGCCGTGACGACTTCGTTGAGATCAGCCAAGCCATTGATGTCGCG